>JAOMCN010000069.1 GCA_028345065.1 Rhodospirillales bacterium | reverse complement strand
GTTTTCATGCAAATTGTGGGAGCCAAACCTCCCTCCTTTATTGCCGAATTCGTCTACTGTTGGGAGTGGCAATGTGCTGATCGGTACTAAATTTTTTTCATTACGAGCATCTATGACCCAGGTCAACTTTGGCCAGTCTTCACCATTATCCTTGATGCATTCGTCAGTTACGACCAGCAAACCTCGATCAAATAGCGGAAGGACCGTATGGGTAAAGCCAGGGTAAGGATTATGGGGGCTCCATTGGGAAACAACCTGGGGATTGGATTTATTTGAGATATCCAAAATAACCGCTCCACCGTCAATATAACCTAAGTAAGCCCGGTCAGGATGACTTGGATAAATGTTGGCATTGTGAAGACGAAAGGCGTCACCACCTCGGAGCTCTTCGATAGGATCGGGATTGATCCGATCAGGAGGCGGAGCGTCGTCCTTATCGCTGGTACCGGGGTACCACCAACGACCGACTTCCTCCATTTTGCTAGGATTTCGAACGTCGATAATTTGGTAAAATTGATCATCTCTTGGATGCCGGGGAGTGAAATCGGGAGCGCCGCTGGCCATATGAACATATTCCCCGTCTACAAACCAGAGGCAGTGTACTCCCCGAGAGTGGGGTCCTGCGGTCGAATGAAAACCAATCGATTTTGGGTTATCGGGCTCACTAATATCAAACAGTTCGACACCTGCCGGCTCCAAACCTAACTCATAGACCTGATAGGCGACGGCAAGGATGTCTCCTGTCACCTCAAGAGAATTAGAGCGCATATTTTGGTGGGGTAATTCTGTCTGACAGACAATTTTTGTGTTTTTTGGATCTGAGACATCGACACCGGTAAAATTTTTGGGTGGACCCTCATGAGCAATCCATAAGATACGTTTATCCTTGCTGGTAACTTGCAATGCCATACCTTCACCAACGCCACCAAAACCGCCAAGGTCATTGTGGGAGAGAAGGGTCATGTTGTGAGATTGTGTTTCAGACATACAGATTTCCAGTGCTCTAATGTTTCTTTAAGTCTGTTATTATCTAAACGAAATTTCTAAGATGCAAACATTCACCATTCACATAGCTGTTTGGTGCAATAATTTAGGATGGACAGTATGTCTGAGAGGATGAAGGCATTATTACCAAATAGGCTTCCCGTGTCTGTTGTTACCGGGTTTTTGGGGAGTGGAAAAACTACCTTGATTAATTATCTGGTTAAGCAGGAGGGTTTGGGATCGACTGCTCTAATCATAAATGAATTCGGTGAAATTGGTATAGACAACCTTCTAGTTGAGACGGCAATTGAAAATACACTGTTACTGGAAAATGGCTGTATTTGTTGTTCATTAAGAGGCGACTTGATAGATACGATCTGTGATCTTTTTGCTAAGGTACGAAATGAACAAATACCCCAGTTTTCGCGAATTTTGATTGAAACGACGGGTCTGGCAGACCCTGGTCCAATCATTAACAGTATTCAAAGCGACAAGGCTGTTATCGACCGATGCTTCGCGGACCGCGTGATCACGGTTGTCGACGGTGTTCAAGGGAAAGTTCAAACAAGCAAATTTGAAGAAGCCATGTTTCAGATTGTCCAGGCGGATATTGGCCTAATTTCTAAATCCGATTTAATCTCCTCTGATCATCTAAACCAGCTAAACAAATTCCTCACTCAAATTAATCCAACACTGATCATTAAAGTAGTTGAGCACGGAACGATTGATCCAGAATTGCTCTTCTCGGACCTCGTTAAAAGTCCCTCGTATCCTATACTTGAGGAACACGGGAACAGGCACAAATCCCATCATGACACAGCGCACGAAATTGCATCGCGTCATAACGAAATAGCATCTTGGTCATTGGTCTATGAGAAGCCTCTTGACGAGGTTAAGCTGCGAGACTGGTTGTCGATGATTTATTCCCTGCGACCATTTTCTCTATTGCGGATGAAGGGCATTATAAAATTGTCAAATTCAGATCGACCAATGTTATTGCAGGCGGTCGGGAGTGTTGTGGCTCCACCTACATGGCTTGAAAGTTGGCCCAACAGCAAAGAAGAAACACAGTTGGTATTGATTTTTAAGGGTCTTTCTGAAGAAGCGTTAACAAAGAGCTTTCAAAGACATGTGCTGTCTTAGATTGGTAATTAAGCGGTATACCTGTAGTTTTTAACATGTTGCTTATGCCACTGGATACCGATTTGAGCGACGTCTATCGGCTAGACTGGATTAACCTTATTAAAAGCTGATTGGGTCTTTGGTATTTAGGATCTTTGATAGTGTATTAACTGAACTACCTCCTTTAATGGGGTGCTAACATGATTATTGTTTTGTCACCACTTTAAGCGTCAATCCCGGGCTTTGGTTTAATTAATTGTGGAAGAAGGCAATTTGGGGGTTCGCCTGATACCGTGGATTTCACCACGCAATCAAGCTGGTCTCGGGCCAAATATGATTACACTAGCGCCAACTATACAGATGAGACCACCAAGTAAATCCCATCGATCTGGAAATTTGCCTTCTACCAACACCAACCAAACCAGGGAACCAACAATATATACGCCTCCGTAAGCTGCAAACGTCCGTCCAGCAAAGGCACTATCAATGCGGCTTAGCAAGATTGCAAAAATCCCAAGTGAGATGAGACCGGGCACGATTAGAAGAGCGCTTTTTTCCAATTTTAGCCAGGCCCAGAAGGCATAGCTTCCACCAATTTCCGTTGCAGCAGCAGCAGCAAATATTAGACCAGTCCATATGTAGGTCATCAGAAATACCTCTATTTTTATTATCAGATGTCTAAATGAGTATTTTTTTTTGTATTTTCAAGGATATAGATGGATTAATTCGTTCTGATTTACAGCTTGAATTTCTGTGTGAATGACGCTTAAATTACTGTAAAACAACAAATAGCTGAGAAGAACAGTTACTTGCGAGGTTTGTTTCCGTGCTGAATTTAGTTGATCGCCGTTCGCTCATTATCGGTATGATTTTATCGGTTTTTCTTTTAGGGCTACCTGCTCAGGCCCAGAAGAATGACACGGTGGCCGTAAAAAGTGAAATTCAGGGGGCAAAAAAGAGGGTCGAGGTGTCTCTCAATGCCATGCCGGCCGGGGGTGCTCTTAGTCGAGCCAGCATCCTGTGCGGGACAATTTCGAATCTGAAATCGGAAGGCGGCTGGGTAAAGATCTCGGCAGAGGCATCTGATAAACGGAAAGTAGAAGGATGGCTTCATGGCATTTATGAAAATAAGCTGACATCGCAGTGTAGAAACAATGGTGAAAGTGGAGAAACGGAAACGGTGGAAGTTGCCGCCAAAGCTGATGGTCCTAAAAAGAAATCTGCAACAAAAGATAAAACTGAAAAAGGTATAGGCGCATATAGTGTTGCAGCTATTTTGCCTGATCTTCTGCGTAACCACGGGCTCATTAAGGCCGCGCAGTCAGACCTTGATGCGGCTAATGAACGTAAGCGAGAGGCGTTGGGTGCGTGGTTTCCGAACCTGGTCGTAGGTAGTCATTGGGCGTATGAAGATAATAACAAAGCCCCGGGATCGGACGATACCAAAATGTATGCTCGTGGCCTTGACTTGACCGCTACCCAGTTGCTTTGGGATTTTGGAGGCGCCAATGCCGGCGTTCGGATAGCCGATTTAACCCATAATATTGCCGAGGATAACTTGGAGGTGGCTAGGCAGGATCTCCTTCTCCGGGCTATTACCGCATACCTGAACTATAAGCGGGCTGGTGACGTCCTTAAATTTGCTGGTCAATCGGAACGCAATATCAGGAAACAGACGGACTTAGAGAACGCACTTGTAAAACGAGGAGCTGGTCTTTCATCCGATGTTATGCAGGCTAAACAGCAATTAGCTGCAGCCTCTGCTCTCCGCGTTCAGTCGTTGGGGGCATTAAAGGTCGCGAAAAATAATTATCGTGCTGTATTTCGCACAGATCCCCCACCATTTTCCAAGATGAGCAAAACAAAAATTCCAATCGGAAGTCTGCCCAAAAAATTGGAAGAGGCGGTCGAAATCGCCGGGCGAGAAAATCCCAAGCTAATTGTTGCAGGCACTTCCTACCACTTGACAAAGGAGGCCACGAAAGTCGTGCGAGGCGCTCTACTGCCTCGTTTTGAGGCTGTTGCCACGGCAAAACATAAAGATAACCAAGCTGGGACAGCTGGCATAGCGGAGGAATATTCCGGTAAAGTCCAGGTGACGTGGCCTATCAATCTTGGATTAACAGCAGTAAATACTCTGAGCGCATCAAATAGCGATGCGAAAGCGACGTCCCTGCGTGTCGCCGAGCAGCGGTACCTTATCGAGGAGCAGGTGAGAAACTCTTGGGATAGTTTACAAACGGCGCGGGCAACTTCTCAGTTTTTACGTAACCAGGCGAATATTGCTTCTGAGTTCCTGGAGGTTGCGCGAAAGGAAAGAAAAATGGGGAATAGGTCCCTACTCGACGTTTTGGCCGGCGAAACAGGTTTGATTAACGCAATCAGTGCTGCTCGCTCCGCAGAAACGGATATTCGACTGTTTGCCTTTACCCTGTTAAATGCCATGGGTCGGCTCACCCTTGATACGGTTAAGGACTAAATCCATAGGTTAATATTCGCCAAGTATCGGTTTTATATATTTTGAGTTTAAGATGATGGGGAATTGAGCTGAAATCGAAATCAAACATTTTTGTAGTCATTTGATATGCGGGTGTTGTACGACGAAAATCATTCACACAGTGATATAGATGGATACTCTTGTAACAACTGAGACGGATGTCAGGGTCATTGACACCGCTGGCACTGAGCAAGTCCCTGTCGGAGAGCTTGGGTGGCTTCAGGGTGCTGAATTTGTCCGTATTGGACCCGATCTCATGCTCGTCGGCGAAGATGGCGCACAGGTTCTTCTGCAGGACTACTTTATGCAGCCTGAACCATCGGATCTGCTGGCAACAAATGGTGGCATTTTTGACGCCCAGTTAGTGGCAAGACTGGCTGGCCCAATGGCACCTGGACAAGTTGCTCAGACCACCCCGACATCCGCTGAACCGATAGGTCAGGTCGATACAATTGAAGGTGCTGTTGATGCGGCACGTGCCGATGGGACCAAGGTGAAGTTGGCAAAGGGTGATCCTGTCTTCCAGGGTGACGTAATCGAGACAGGCGAGAAAGGTTCAGTCGGATTGATCCTGGCTGATGATAGTACATTCTCCATCGGCGAAGATGGCCGGGTCGTCCTCGACGAGATGGTCTACGACGCTGATGCCCAGACTGGAAGCTTGAAGGTGGACCTGGTCCAGGGGGTTTTGTCATTCGTCAGCGGCCAGATTGCCAAGACCGATCCCGATGCCATGACGCTCAATACGGCAGTTGCGTCGATTGGTATCCGTGGTACCACGGGTGTCTTAAAACTTCCTGCTGGTGAGCCGGTAACGGTTGCCTTGGCACCCAATGCCGATGGGACCGTCGGCGAGATTACGGTTACCAATGACAGTGGCACCCAGGTTCTCAACCAGCCCTTTCAGGGCGTTCAGGTCGCCAGTCTGACGGCACCCATCAGTCAGCCATTCATTATTCCAGCGGCTGATTTTAGTCAGCAGTTTGGTGCGGTTGTCTCGCGGGCCCAGGCTGCTGAAACCCGTGCTGCGACGGTCAACCAGCAAATCAGGCAGGAACAGCAACAGCAACAGCAAGAAGAAGCCCCCCCAGAAGAAGGTGAGGGCGAGGGAGAAGGTGAAGAAGGTTCCCCTGAAGAGGGTGAAGAAGGTCCTCCTGAAGAGGGTGA
>JAOMCN010000068.1 GCA_028345065.1 Rhodospirillales bacterium | reverse complement strand
TATTATTCAAGAAGATAGCTGGCGACTATTTGATCGAACTTGGATATGAGAAAGACTTTAATTGGTAATTTCGGGTCGAAGTAATTCTAAATCCCAACGTTTTGTGATTAATTGATTTTGACTACAAGGGTATTTTCTTTTGTTAATCAAGAATTGCTGATTAACTTTGATATTAAAGCTAATATTTCTTCAGTTCTTAGGGAGATTGTCATCGTTAATTATCATTACAATATTTGATCCAAATATCTCTGCAGGCGTTCTCTAGCTCCCCTACGTAGTTTGCGGCGTCAAATATATGTGTGTTTGCAGCAACGCGGAGGTTTTGCCTAATTTTTGATAATTTGGAAAGATCAGACACTAATTCTATGGCTCTAGATACGTATGTATCATGGGAATATGTTACAAATTCGGGATATCCTAACCGTGTCATGATACTACCCGTAAGTCGGCCCATGATTCCTTTACCAACCATCGTGAGAACTGGCACCCCCATCCAAGTTGACTCATATGTCGTGGTTCCACCCCCAAATGGTATTGGATCTAACGAGATATCGATGAGACTATAGGAGTCCAAGTATTGATTCATATCCTGCGTATAACCAAGAAAAGTTAAGCGATCGCTCGAGATTCCGATGTCTCTAAATTGGTTAGAAAAACTCTCACATGTTTCAATGTTATCAAAAGATTGATGTTTAAGAAGTAAGTGACTGGATGGAATGCTTTTTAAAATGTTGGTCCAAAGTGATAAGCATTCAGTTGTGATTTTTGCAGGATTGTTGCACGAACCAAATACAATATAGTTATTGTTGATAGCCGGTAATGGGGCTACATCTGGCGCATGTTCGGGCTTTTGGTACACGTTAAAACTTGAGAGCCGGATTAAAGTTTCCGTAAAAAAGTGTTCGGTTTCATCGGGAGGAGAAAGAAACGAATCCGTTACCAGGTGAGTGGTGCGGCTCAGGCCCGTGGTAGATACGAGATTTATACAGGCAACCTGAAGTGGTGCGGCGTTGTGTAAAATTAGCTTTCTATACCTGGCTTTGAAAGTACAGGGGTGCAACAAAATATCGACCTGGTCGCGGCGCATTTGTTCTGCTACGAGGTCAATTGTCAAATCTGCTACATCAATCCAACCATCTACAAATTTAGATAGTGACCTGGGAGCGGGGCCACGGTTTTCCGCGTACCCGTAGATCAGTATTTCAAATTGGTTTCGATTATGATGATTAAGCATTGCAGAAAGGAACCTCGAGGTAACGTGTCTTTCTACCTCTGGAAGAAAATAGGCGAGGCGGAGTGGTCGGTCAGGACTCAAGTCATTATTGAACGTAATCTCATCTTCGTGGTGATTTAAAGACAAACCCCACTTGCAATTTGCTTCGAAGATTTCTTTTTGATCGGTAGAAGGTGAAAAGTTTAAGGAAAAAAGATAATTGCTCCAAAACTGATCGTTTTTGGGATCCAATTCAACCGCATATTGGAAAGACCTGGATGCATCGTTTGTCTTGCCAAGAGAGAACTGAGCATTGCCTAAATTATAGTGTGCTTCTCCCAGTGTAAAATCCAATTCAACAGCTTTTGTGGCGTGAGTAGCGGCCGAAACTGGGAAACCCAATGCAAGCTGTGACGCCGCTATATTGGAATGTAAGTCAGCTACTTGAGGCGATTGGATTATGGCCTTTCCTATAATTTCTACAGCTTCTTTGTATTTACCGCTTGAATGGTAAACGAGGCCTAAATTATGCATGGCACCGACATGGGTGGGTTCAATTTTGAGAATCTCTCGATAAATTGCCTCAGCTTCCTCCAGTCGCCCTTGTCGCTGGAACTTAATTGCCGTTTCTATTATAGCGGACGCAGCGTCCATAATTTTCCTTTTTGGTCAGGATATGTCCAGACGTGACACCTTTTTATGTATGTCTTTTGTAAAATGTTTAATGTCACTAAACTAGTGTAAAATCATCAATGCCAGTAAAGTAGCAAACCAATAAACATTAAATCCAATTTATAAGAGGTTACAAAGTGAGTATTTGGGGGAAAGTCATAGGTGGAGTTGCAGGATTTGCCCTCGGTGGCCCCCTCGGGGCAATACTAGGAAGTGCATTTGGACATGCGATTGATAGATCAAAAACTCAGCGACGATTAAAACAAAGGCCTATATCAATCCAAACACGCCAAACCGCTTTCACGGTTGGAGTTATTGTTCTGAGTGCAAAGATGGCTAAGGCCGACGGCATGGTGACAAGGGATGAGGTAAATACTTTTAAAAAAGTCTTTAACATTCCCCCCGATGAGATGCATGAAGTTGGACTTCTATTTGATGAAGCGAGACGCGATGCCGAAGGATATGAGCCATATGCCGGTCAAATAGGCGAGTTGTTTGCACACGATCCTGTAGTGTTGGAGAATTTGCTGGGGGGGTTGTTTCAAATAGCGTTATCTGATGGGTTTGTTCACCCCAAGGAATTGGCTTACCTAAATAATGTGTCCCGAGAGTTGGGTCTCGATAGAGCAACGTTTGAGCGCATTCGCGCGGCGTACATGGTTGGTGAGCAAATTAATCCCTATGAGGTTCTCGGGGTGACCCAAAAGGCCACAAGTGAAGAAGTAAAAAAGGCATATCGTAAATTAACTCGAGAGAACCATCCAGACACTTTGATTGCTCAAGGTATGCCTCAGGAGTTTGTCGAGGTTGCAAATGAAAAAATGGCCAAAATTAACACAGCCTATGCGAGCATCCAAAAACAACGATCGCTTTCTTAATAACTAATGGCCTAGGACTTTGAATATCTGGTTCTTATTGCCAAGTTTATATTTATATTTTTCTATAGTCGCCGGAGTTAGCACTTACAGTATCCCTAAAGTTATTTTTACTGCCTCTGATTTAGTATCCTAACTAATTAGGTATAACCCGTACCTTTTTATTTTTAGAATAGAAGTACATATTCTGTTTAGTTTCAATCAAAAGAAAATTGGCCACTCACTGGCGCGCCTTGAGTATTATGAATATAGATTATCCATCCCCCAATTTTGATGAGCGGCCCGCAGGTGCTGATATTGACATGCTGGTTTTGCATTATACCGGCTTGAAAACCCTTCAGGAGGCGTTAGATCGATTGATTGATCCCGTATCAAAGGTCAGCGCGCACTATGTGGTTGCTGAGGATGGTGAGATATTTTGTTTGGTTCCAGAAGATAAACGTGCTTGGCATGCAGGCGTTTCATA
Source organism: Rhodospirillales bacterium (assembly GCA_028345065.1). Taxonomy (GTDB): domain Bacteria; phylum Pseudomonadota; class Alphaproteobacteria; order Rhodospirillales; family UBA2165. The sequence goes on along the minus strand of JAOMCN010000068.1, from coordinate 2,731 downwards.
CTGGCGTGGCCTAACTGACGTGAACGCCTATTCTATTGGCATTGAATTAGAAAATCCTGGTCACGAATTTGGGTATCACGATTTTCCCTCATTGCAAATGAATGCCCTCATTGACCTTTCTCGGGACCTGCTATCCCGCTATGGGATTACCGGGAGGAACGTAGTTGGACATTCGGATATTGCGCCTAGGCGAAAGAAAGACCCCGGAGAGTTATTTGACTGGAAATTTTTGGCAAATAAAGGTGTTGGTCTTTGGCCTGCAGAAAGTACAGGCAAGGGACCTGGGGGTGACCTCGAAATTTGGTTATCAGCCCTTGGTTATGAAACTAACAATATAACCGCTACTTTGCGTGCCTTCCAAAGGCACTATCTACCTTCGTCCATATCTGGGCAGGCGGACAAAATAACACGTAGATCTATCAATGCACTTGTTGATTTGGTCGGAGAAACTGGTTCCAACTAAATTCCAAACCATTCTTAAGGTTTAATAGTCAAAAACCAGAAGGTGGAGGGCCTTTCTATAAAGTCAAAATTAGGCTGCCTCGGGAACAGCTTCTCGTGACCACCGTGCACGCTTCTCAAAGGCTTCTTGAAGTTGTTCTGCATGATGCTTCGCATCTCGTTCGCTATTATGAATGCCGATCAGTTCGAAACTATCGCCCATGTCGAATATCAACCAATCCCCGCTTATATCGTGGTACTTAATTTTATATTTCATTTCATGCGCCCTTATTTGTTATTGGTGTAACTTTAGGCGACAAGAAGTTATAAAAAGATGAATCAAATATTAAATGAAAGTTAACGGTGAATAACAGTTTGAAGGGGCGAACCTTCATATAAATACTCAAAAGGTCTTACTTTTATTTGAGGTTTTAACTTGGGAGCTATTCTTGAATACAAGATACCTAAACATGCAAAGCTCAAAAAAAACATGCAATTAATTATACGTGCAGCTATTCGGGAGGATATAGAAGCAATTCAGAGCATATACTCATACTATGTTTTGAATGGGTACGCCTCATTTGAAATAACTCCGCCTGATGAATTAGAAATGATGAAGCGTTGGCGGCTGATAAAAGATCATGGCCATCCATACTTGGTTGCGGAAACAGAAGGAGTTGTTACGGGATATGCTTATGCTACAACTTTTAGACAGCGACCGGCCTATGATCTTACCCTTGAGAATTCTGTATATGTGTCTACCAAGCATTTGAAGAGAGGTGTCGGTGTGCGTTTATTAAACCAACTTATTGACGAGTGCACCAATCTAGGTTTCCGTCAAATGATTGCAGTAATAGGAGATTCCCAAAACCACCCATCTATTAATCTTCATAATAGATGCGGATTTGAAAAGGTTGGGGTGCTTCCATCAACTGGTTTCAAGCATGGCCGATGGGTGGACACTTTCTTAATGCAACGTCCCCTGGGTGAAGGAGACAAGAAACCACCAACTAATTAAAGACCTGGCCATAGACTCCCGTGTTTTATCTATAACCTTTAAAAATGATTTTTTATTTCATCGCTAGAATATAATTCCCATAGACAAATGAATTGACCTATCCACTCGGTGTCGTTGTCGAGGTAATTTGGTGGATGTCGTGGAAGTGTGCTGCTAAAATAGCATGATGTATATTATGTACCAACGATGGTCATTGGGTCGATATTTTCTAAGTCCGGAGTATAATCGTTGAGTTCGATTATAACACCGTTGGGGTCACGGACGAAAATCTGATAAAGCTCTCTATCAGCTATAAGACGATCCCAATATTTAACATCATTTTCCTGCATGTGTTTTACCAAACCAGCAGATTCTTCCACTGTCATCGCAATATGGTCATCCATACCAGTTTCACTTAGGTCATTTATTTCAGAATTTCCCAAAGAGCGAGCGATTTTTTTGTCATCGGAAAAGGTAATTTCTCGGTCTAAATTTGATCCGGTTTCAACTAAATGGATAATAGACTCCTCACCGGAGTAAAGCCAATATCCTGAGCTTTTTAACTTTGGACGATGGCCAACCTTTAGACCAAGTAGGTGACAATAAAACTTTTTTGTGTCTTCCAGTTGATCGGTGGAGATTGACACATGATCTAGTTTGTTGATTTTCATATAGCTAAACCTGATTTCATGCCTATGAATACATCTTTATGGGCTATATTCACAACTTGCTTAAAACCATTTGCGAGTTGAAGTCAGGTTTTAAATGATTTTTGTATAGCGTCTAGGCATGGATAAGCAGAGTTTCGTAAAATTGCGCATCAATAGAACGATACTAATAACTTTCGTGATCGCAATGGTCACAGTGTTTGGCTGGATAACTCCTGTGCAGTGCGCAGCAGATATTGGTTTTGCAAAAACTGTTACCAACAAGGTCTACGGAAAATCTTTGTCAAAGAAGGTTCGGCCAGGTGACAGACTTTTCCATAACCAGAGAATCCGAACCAGTCTAGATAGCGGTGTAGACATACGATTTCTGGACGCTTCTGTTTTGTATGTAGGAGAGTTATCGGACTTAACTCTCGATAACATGGTTTATGATATAAACAAAGAAACGGCGACTGGAGCGCTGCAGATCGTAAAAGGGGTTATGCGTTTTGCTTCTGGAGCAGTGCCCAATTTGAATTTTACGGTGAAGACGGAAAATGCAACTTTGGGTGTCCGGGGAACAACCTTTGATCTAATGGCGACAAGTGGAGGAACGGAAGTTGCTGTGCGTGAAGGTGCGGTACAA
>JAOMCN010000067.1 GCA_028345065.1 Rhodospirillales bacterium | reverse complement strand
CGATAAAATCTTTCCCGATGAGCAAGCAGCCAAACGTGAAAAGCTCAAGATCGAGCAAGAACTTCTAAAGCAGCTCCAATCGGTGGATCTGGCTCAGATCGAAGTCAACAAGGTCGAGGCTGCTGGTAATGCACTTCAACGATCGTGGCGACCGACAATTGGGTGGGTTTGTGCCTTGGCATTTGCCTACCACTTTCTAGTGCAGCCGATGATTGTTTTCATAGCCAGTTTATCGGGGCATCCAATTCCATTACCTGACTTTGATATGTCAGCACTGATGAGCGTAACGATGGGCTTGTTAGGGCTTGGTGGTCTACGAACATTCGAGAAAATGAAGGGCATCAGTAAATGAAGCGCGAATTACCTAACCGACGGCCTTGCATAAACACTCGAACCGACAACTTTCACTTTTCAGTAAGCTTCGATCCTTATACTGGGCATCCCGTTGAGTTCTTTATCACAGGCCGTGGCAAGGTTGGCCAAGAACTTGATGTGGAGCTGTACGAACTCAGCGTCAAAGCTTCGAAGTTAATGCAGGGAGAGATTGAAGATGATTTGCCCGGAATGCCAGAAAGGGATGGTGCAAGTGAGAGCCTCAGAGATGGGGGGTTGGTTTAAAGCCATCCCATGCCCAAGATGCCAAGGCTCAGGGATAGCGTATTGTTGCGATGGCGAAGATGCTAGCTGCGACGCAGATACTCTCTATGGTGATCAGGCCAGCGCTATCGAAGATAAATCTATGGTCGCCTAGCGCCGAAGAACTCGTTTTAGGAACGGCAATTGTTGAATCGGGCCTCACTTATATTAGGCAGTGGGGTGACGGCCCAGCGTTGGGGCTTTGGCAGGTCGAGCCTTCAACGCAGAACGATCTATATACAAACTTCCTGAATTGTCGACCTGAGCTTGGCTCCCAGTTAATGGAGCTGCGAGCGCCCAACCTTTCAATGGATGAAAACCTTGCGACCAATCTCATGTATGGCGCGGCGGTTTGCAGACTGTGCTATTATCGAAAGCCGGATGAGCTTCCAGAGGCTGGTGACATCGAAGGCCAAGCAGCATTTTGGAAGCAGCACTACAACACGCCTTTAGGCAAAGGCACGGTGACCAAGTATGTCTACAAAGTCTCGAAAGTCCTCAAAGAAGCGCAAGGCAATGTTTAGTCTTTTTTGCCATCGATTTTGTAGCCAAACTTGACCTTGAGTATCCAGATCACAATCAGCCCAATTATTATGGCAAACTCACCTTGATGTGACACCTCCCCGACCGTCGCTTCCCATGATAGGTAACAAAAGTAGAATAGTATGAAAACGACTAAGGTTGTGCGGGTCGATTTCTTCATTGAGTGATATTAACCATGCCAAAGAAACCCCGCAAGTGAACCACTCCGAAGTAGCGCGATCCATCATGGCAGCTACGCCATGCTCTCGGCCACAAGGTCGAAACCAACCCCAAAGCTTACACTCGTAAGCTCAAACATCCCGAAGAAATTGAAGACCCCGAAGAGCCTTGACCTTCGTGTCGAGCCTAATCCTAAAGCATAAATTAGTCCGGTTTGAACGCCAAGAATGCGTAGCCGTAGACTTCAAAGGCGCGGGCGTTGGATTCACCGCTGGCGCCACCGAAAGTATCAACGGGCTCGCCAATTGAGACATTAACAAAGCCGGTATCTTCCAGCATTTTTTGCCAGCCTGCACACGGCAGTCCACCGGCAATTCAGGCGGTCCAGAGGTCAATATTGTTGAGGGCGCCCTCCGGCACTTCCTTACCATTGGCAATGTCGGCAAATTGCAATCGACCGCCCGGCCTCAATACGCGGTAGGTTTCAGCGAAAGCCATTTGTTTATCGGCACAAAGATTAAACACACCATTACTGATCAAAATATCAGCCCAGCCATTCTCGACCGGCATCTCTTCCAACAAACCTTCGCGGAACTCGACATGATTCAGTGCCATAGTTCGGGACGTCTTGCGGGATTTTTCAAGCATTTCTTCGGTCATATCAATGCCGATGACTTGACCGGTCGGCCCCACTTGCGCCGCCGCCACAAAAGAATCAAAGCCTGCCCCGGAACCCGCATCAACAATTCTAGCGCCTTCATCAAGCGCCCTCATCGAATGTGGATTAGCCACACCAGCAAAGGATTCGACCGCTACATCCGGAAGAGGATCAACAATCGATGCCGCATAGCCTAAGCGTTGCGCCAAATAGCGTCCCGTATGAAAGTGAAACTCACCGCCCGGCTCTATCGCAACTTCTTTGTATTTTTCTTTAACCTGCTCACGCAACTCGTCGGGATCTACAAGTGGTTGAGTGGCCGCAGAATCTTTTGGCATAAAACCCTCCTCATGTCTGATCACCATTATGTCACATTTCAAGTTTGCAGCGTAATTAATTTGCACACTCCTCCGTAAGCTCAAACATCCCGAAGAAGAGGATACTGAACAGTCGGACGAGTAATTCTATGAATGGAGCGTCGGATTTCAGTAGCGAACAGAATTGCGAAAAGACTGTGAAAGGCCGTATCAGGCAGTGCTTATCAATGGTTGACTGTGCTTCATGACCTACGGTAATCTCCCGGAATACAGCCATTTAGGCTGCCATTTCAACCACTTGGAGAGACCAAGATATTTATAGGTATTCCAAATTTCTAATCCGACGGTCACAGGTTCGAATCCTGTCGGGGTCACCATTAATTCATAGTAATTTCGGGGGTGGCCGTTTTGCAGTTTTTCGCATGGGGAATTAATAAGCCGGGGGTTATGGATAAAAGAACGGCTTTGGTCAAAACCCACTGGGCCTTCATCGCCCGGTATGATTCTCAACTAATAGAACGCGGGCCGGTAATGCAACTGGATGATACGAGCATCGTTACCGGCTCCACTCATATCGTTGAACTAGACAGCCCGGAAGAAGCGGGAAAATTTGTTCATGAAGAACCTTTTGCCCAGGCTGGGTTGTTTGAGTCAATCATATTTCATCGTTTTGAATTAGAGCTCGGGCGAACACAGTTTGAGTTCGAGAGTATCTCTGAACATCCCCGCTATTTTATTTATTGCCCGGCGAATGAAGGTCAGGACGATCAGCGGCAGAAATTAGCAGAAGCTCATGAATTGTATTGTCAGAAGTTCGATGCGAATTTCGTCTGCCGAGGGTCTATTTTCTCGGACGACGATTCCTGGATCGGAAGCGTGTTCTTTATGGAGGTTCCTGATCAGGACAAGATCGAAGCATTCCTCGCCGATGAGCCATACAGAGCCGCTGATTTGTATGAAAAAACTGATATTCGCAGATGGACGATGGGTGGACCGAGAAATCTTAACTCTAGAGGCGCACCAATAAATGATTAGCACTTACCACAATTGAAACTGCTTAGTAGAACACGGACGGTCCATCATATTAGCGGATATCAATTTATCCGCCAACAGACCCTATCGGTTCCAAATTTTCGTCAATTTCCAGAATATGGAGAGTGATCATGAGCGATGAAGATGAAGCTAAAGGCGTGGATCTTCGTGATGCAGATATTGATGAAGAAAATCTCGAGAGAATCGAGGCAATGGATGAGCTTTTAAGAAATGCGCCGAAAGGAAGTCGTCAGAGCAATTGGGGATTTGCTCAGGCGCGAGCAGTTGTGGGTGTTTTGGAGGAAAAACAGCTTGAACCTGAGCTGCTTAAAAAAGGACAAGCCATTTCATTATCCTTAGGTTTAGACGATATAAAATTAGCCCAAGAGAATGTTCCCAAAATCTCGATGGTTGGCTGGGAAAATCTGGAGACAGCTCTTCAGGCATATATCAAAAATAATCCAGAACATGGCGTGAGAAATCTAGATGATCTCCGTGTAGCCACCCTTACCGCCATCTACAGCATTGAGGGTCTGGAGAACCCTGTTCAATGAGCCAATTCAACGCCCTCGCTTGTAGGTTAGAAACTCGCCCGATAAAGTCCTTTGATTATGGGTGAAGCGCAGCCAAGAAATCTAAAATGCGGAAGCTGTGGAGAACACTTCCAATGTTATGCAAATTCACATAAACCTTGTTGGTGCATAGATGTAGGAAATATTCCTATCGACAAAAGTATTTCAGATTGCTTATGCCTTGCATGTCTTGAGAAAAGAAAAGTCTAACGCCCTAAAAAAATGAACCGGACATCTTCCCTTCTCGGTATTTTGCTAATTACATGTGGTTCATTATTATTTGCATGGAAAGATGGTATCGTTAAAGTAACCGCAGGCTACTATTCCCCCGTTCTTATTATCTGGTTCCAGCTTTGTTGCATGTCTGCAATATGGCTACCCATTCTGATTTACCGACATGGATGGAACCAGCTCATCCCAAGACCGCTATCTTGGCAAATTGCGCGAGGGCTTTCACTCGTAACGGGAGTGGGACTGTTCTACTGGTCAGTCATGCTAATCCCCCTCGCGGATGCAACCGCAGTGACTTTTATTTCTCCTTTGGTTGTGGCCACACTCTCTCCGGTGATGTTAGGAGAGAAAACCGGATTCCATCGATGGGGTGCAGTAGTCATCGGATTTGTGGGCGCAATTTTAATCCTTCGACCCGGCTTCGGAGGAGACAGTCTAGGCTACATAATCGCTTTTGGTTCCGGGTTATGTATCGGGTTTTTCTTCACGACAAACCGGAAGCTGGCCCATGCTGGAGCGCCGTTCGCTTCAATCGTATATCCTGCATATCTAGGTGCGATCATTATTAGCCCCTTTATTCCATTCAACTGGACCGCTCCCAGTTTTGAGGACAGGTGGCTGATCATTGGATTTGTAATAATTTCATGTATTGCTCAAGGTATGGTAATTGCAGCCTTCCGTTTTAGTCAGGCTAGCTTGATTGCGCCTTTTAGTTATGTGCAAATTGTAGGGGCAACATTAATTGGATACCTATTTTTTTCAGATCTTCCCGACCTAATCACGTGGATAGGTATAATTGTGATCGTTGGGAGCGGCGTGTACATCGCCATTCGGGAAAATATCACACAGGCTTACGACTAACGCCCTCGCTTGTAGGTTGGAAACCCAGCCGATATCCTATCTATGTTAACTAACCAAGGAGGAATAAATGGCCAAAGGTTATCTTATTGCGCTGGTAAAATTTACTAATCCAGATAACTTTATGACAAACTATGGAGCTGTAGTTGCTGATGTTTTTGCCAAATTCGATGGTCGTTTTCTAGTGCGGACACCTAAGGTTACTCATCAAGAAGGGCGACAATTTGACATCCACGTCATTGCAGAGTTTCCAAGTGTTGAAAAGGCAACGGAGGCATTGGGAAGTGATGAATATAAATCGATTAAACCTCATAGAACTGACAATAGTGACACCGAATATGGTTCATTTATGCTAGCAGAGGGATTGGAATAAACATAACTAGGGGGCTTACCCTCGCTTGTAGGTCAAGGAACTCAGCCGCCCCTTGAGGCTCTAAAAAGTAACTGATAAAGCCCGTCTTAGGTTAGAGGCGTCCGGGCTTTTTTACTATTGATCGAGTGCTACGCCCTGGGAGATGTTAACGAGCATACCGTGGGCCTACCGTAAGTACTGCTTGGGCAGTGCCGTGGGTATGGTTGTTGTATACTCGTCACCATCAACAATAGCTGCCCCTATTTAGGGTCTCACTCCCACCAATTGTCCTCTTTAAAGGTAAAATAAAAATGTCTTAATGCAAATTTAAAGGATTGTGATTTAAAGCTATTGAATAGGGTTAGCCAGCCACATACCCAAAAATAAGATAGAAACAGGTTTCTTAAATGGACCTGCTTCTTTTCGTGCAACAAATTCTTAGGGGGAAATGATGTTAGCAAAACTTAATGACAATGTTGCGGCGTTAGTCTTTGGCGTCTACCTGCTCGGCATTATTATGTACGTCATACAGCTTATTTTTATGACTGAAATTTGGCTCAAAGGTGAAGAAGTTGATGTTTCGGCTGTAACTGTCGCCAGAGTTCTCGGCGGTACTTGGCTTGGTCTGGGTCT
>JAOMCN010000066.1 GCA_028345065.1 Rhodospirillales bacterium | reverse complement strand
TGATGGTATGACCTAGCTTTTGGATCTCAAAACCCCCTCAGAAATACAAATGACTCTAAATAAAAATAATCATATCTAAGCTGAGGGGTCCCCCCATGCTTCCTATTAAATTCCAAATCATGTAAGCATCATTAAAGTTAATTGAAAGGGTGTTGATATGGATAAAAGCGTTTTCCCAGACAACATGCATAGGGACACGAAGATTTTTGCAGTAGGAGAACTGGCCCAAACGGCACTCGTTGAGGTTTCCAATCTAAAATCCGAGTTAGAAAAATTGAAGACCAATGCTGCCAATCCAAAAAGGACTGATAATAGCCCAATAATCCAACGCCACCGACCTGAATTTCTTCACAACAAGCCGCATTTCACCAACCTCATTGTCAGCGAAGCGGGCAAGCAGGTTCATCTCTCTGGTCTGCTTGCTTCAACTCCAGAAGGGGTGCTTGTTGGCGAGGGAGATCTGGCTGTTCAAATGAAATACATTTTTGATAATATTCGGGAGACATTAGCAATTGCCGGGGCGACACCCGCTGATGTTGTTCGCCAGAGAATTTTCGTTGTTGATTTGCAGCTTTCTCAGCGGCCTATAATTCAAAATGCAATGAACGAGTTTTATGGCGAAGCGGGCTCGGCGACGAGTACTTGTATCGGTGTACAAGCCCTCCTCACAGAAGGGGCGATGGTTGAGATTGATGTAACCGCTTTAACGCCCTCGCTTGTGGGCTAAACTCTCCGACGCTAAAGTTGTGTCACTTTGTAGCAATCTGAATAAGCAAATATATTGCTGTTCCAAAGAAAAACGAGGGCAATCCTAATGCAAGGGGGGCTGTCGAGCGCATTGAGACAGACCGTGAGCAAAATATTAGTCCCAAAACCATGAATAACGCTGATATAATATAGGCCAATGTATACAACTCTCGCACTCCTGCGACACTAAAAAAACACGGTTTTGGTGCGATTCACTCGTAATGTCCAATTGACTTAGCGCCCTCGCTTGTAGGTAAGAAACTCTGCCGCCTCTTCGGGTTCAGCAAAGCAGTTAATAAATCCCGTTTCGGTATCGGCGCTGGGATCGAATACCGCTGTGATGGTATGACCTAGCTTTTGGATCTCAAAACCCCCTCAGAAATACAAATGACTCTAAATAAAAATAATCATATCTAAGCTGAGGGGTCCCCCCCTAGGACTGCTCAGAAAAACCTTCACTACAATGACTCTGTGAGTCATTTTAAGACTCACTGGGTCGATCTTTAGGAGTGTCTGGTAGGGGTTTTTTTGAGTCTGGGAATTTACTGACTCTGTATAAGCCTTAAATGGACTCACAGACGGTATCCAGAATATGACGTAGGATGCCTAAGTGGTCCTAAGAAGTCCTAAGTGAACTGTATACCAAACCTGCCTCTTTACAATGAACCCAAGGATTCCTGAGCTACTGAAAGTGTTGGATTCATGGTCTGACTTGGTGCCTCGGGAGATTTAATTTTCCTAGTTAGGTATCAGGTCAAATTATGATTCCAACACTTTCGGTAACTTAGAAATTCCTGAGGTCATCATATTATTTTATCGTTGGTACAGGTTTCCAGCCATCGTGCAACGCCATTTAGATCGGCGGCGAAAATATATCCGCTGTCACCAACGGACCCGTCGATGGTTATTAACCAAAGTCCCAAGGCGCCCAGCTAATTTGGGGTTTTACCTAATAAACCTATGTCTTCACCTATATAAAATTGCCGGTTTCCTGCCAGAAAAATTTGCATCCGTGGCTTTTATGGTTTTGAGGCTATGCAAATGCTCATAATAGGTATGCAATTTTTGCATGGTTGATTTTAACCAGATTTAGCTTATAGTCGCCTCACTTAGTTTCCCCGTCACATTGTTTGCAAAAATTAAACATTCAAATGTTATAGGCTTTGCGGTTATAATCTGTGTTTGGTAGTTGGGAAACTGAAAATAAGCTTAAGCTTATTGGAAAATAATGATAAAAGTATAGAGACTTGGAGGAAAGTTAATGGCGTCCCGTTCTGAAATGAACAAAAAACCGCAGGCAGAAAACCTGCAACCCAAAGTTAGAAAATGTCTTATGTGTTCAAGCTCGTTTCAATCTAGTCATATTGGTGAACGAGTATGTCCCGACTGTAAAAGCACTTCTACGTGGAGGCAAACGGGCATCGCAATATAGCCCTATTGGAACATGAGTGGTTAAAATGAAATACGTTTGATTTTTTCTATTGTGCACTTCCCCAAGATACCCGTTAAGCCTCCAAGAAACATTGTTCACGTTTCTGGTGGTAAGATTTCCTGACGGCAGACGTCGTCTAAAAGATGACCCCTGCCAATATCATCTAAGTGCGCCTTTTTTTGATCGTTAGGTATGTTAGCACCGACACCCTGGGTCATCGCGAGAACGACAGACTGGTCACTGAGACCTAGCCAATAGGCCCGCCTAACCAATTTATCTTCCGCATCGCGAGCGAAGGGGTCTTCTGGGTTAAGCCCCAGATTAGGAGAATAAAACTTCGTCATCACTGTTATCTTACTGCGTCAACGCCAACTGTCCAGTGAGATAACAGTGATGCGATTAGGCGCCGGTATAACCGCGGCAAACATCCCCAAAATTTAGCCCAAATGTTTGAAATATTAATACTGTGACTGCTTTTGGTTATTATACCGGTTGCTTATAAATTCATAATTCAAGGGTGCGAGAATTCAGCAAACCATAGTTCTGGCATGTCCTGATATTGTAACTATTATCTGATAACCAGATAATAAAAACATGATTAATGTGTTGGATAATTTAAAAAACAGCGCCAGTGATATCACAAAAGGCGGATGGTTGAACCGAATGCTGCCAGCAGTTATCAAGCCATATTTCAGGCTGGCGCGCTTTGACCGACCCATTGGTACTTGGCTTGTGTTATTTCCTTGCTGGTGGTCTTTAGCACTAGCGACCAGCAACTGGGCACCGACACCGGATGTCTTGGGGAAAACCCTTTGGCTATACCTTTTGTTTGGCATAGGTGCGATAGTAATGCGGGGCGCAGGCTGCACATTTAACGACATTACTGATAGAAAGTTCGATGCCAAGGTAGCTCGAACGGCCGACCGGCCCATCCCATCGGGAGCCGTTAGCGTACCGCAAGCCGTATTATTCATGATCTTCCTTTCACTTATTGGTCTCACTGTACTTCTGCAATTAAACTATTTTGCTATTTTTGTAGGTGTGGCATCGCTCTTTTTAGTGGCAATTTACCCATTCATGAAACGCATCACCTATTGGCCTCAGTTCGCTCTGGGGCTTACCTTTAACTGGGGAGCATTTTTAGGCTGGGCCGCTGTAAAAGGGGATCTGCAATTGCCTGCTTTTATACTATACGTCGCAGGTATATGCTGGACACTTGGCTACGACACAATCTACGCCCATCAGGATAAGGAAGACGATTTGATTGTGGGCGTTAAATCTTCCGCACTCAAATTGAGGGATAAAACACGCCCTTGGTTATTTGTGTTCTACACGGCAACTGTTATTCTAATCGCCGAAACCGGCTACCTCGTGGGGCTTAGTTGGCCCTTCTACGTGGCACTGGTGCTTGCGGCATTGCAGTTATTTTGGCAAGCAAGAGATGTGAATATAGATGACCCTGCAGATTGCCTGACTAAATTCAAGTCCAACCGACTATTTTGTTGGATACTACTGACGGGCATAGTATTGGGGCAAATTTTTAATTAGAGGGAAGTATTTTACTGCAAAGAATGGCTAAATTTTTATCAGCTTCTTACCAAAGTTCTCACTATGTAAGAGGTCAATAAACGATTTAGCCATGGATTCAATACCATCGGATATATCTTCCTTAAACTTAAACGTACCATCACGGACAAATCCACTGATATAATCCCTAGCTTCATCATACCTTTCAGCAAAATCAAACACGAGAAAACCTTGAATACGGGCGCGATTGACGAGTATTTGCCGAAGATAACGTTGACCAATATCTGGTTTGCCTATTTTGTCCGCAAGTGACACTACCCCGCACACTGCCACTCGGGCATTTAAATTTAAATTTTGCATAACCGCGTCATGAATTGGGCCGGCGGTATTATCAAAATAAACATCAACACCATTGGGACAGCAATCGTTTATCATTTTCGGGAGATCTTCTGTCTCCCGATAATTGATACCAATGTCGTAACCAATTTCTCGGCACCAATCCAGCTTTGCCTCGTTGGAAGCGACGGCAACTGCTCGACAACCATGTGCCTTGGCCAGTTGACCTGCTACCTGACCGACAGCACCAGAGGCTGCAGATATAAGGACTGTTTCCCCAGGCTTCGCCGCACCGACATCAAACAACCCAAAATAGGCCGTCATGCCCGGCATGCCGAGATAGCTCAATGAACTTTGAATTGGGGCAAGAGCGGGATCAACTTTTTGAGTGCTACCAGCGCTGAGAACTGAATATTCCTGCCAGCCAAAATTCATCGACTCAACAAATTCCCCCTCATCAAACAAATTTGAACGAGACTCTATCACTTCACCAACACCGCCAGCAGGCAGAAGTCCGCCGGGTTTCACTCCTGCTGTATAGCCGGCTTCTGGACTTATACGCCCCCGCATGTAGGGATCAACTGAAAGAAAATGAGCCTGAACCAAAATTTGGTCCTCTTCCAAGACCGGTAACGGGACGCTTGCTTCAAATTGGAAATGTGTTTCATCAGGCATTGCTTCCGGATAATCGGCCAAAACCCAGCGTCGGTTTATTAGGTTTTTCGACATCACCGACTATACCTCAGTACCGCCTACTGTAAGTTCATCCAATAGGATCGTGGGCTGGCCAACGCCAACAGGTACACTCTGTCCATCTTTACCGCAGGTGCCTACGCCAGGATCAAGGGCCATGTCGTTCCCGATCAAGGATACCTTAGTAAGAGCATCCGGGCCATTGCCTATCAACGTAGCGCCTTTGACCGCTGCCGCTATTTTTCCGTCTTCTACCTGATACGCTTCGGTACAGGTAAAAACAAATTTACCAGAAGTTATGTCGACCTGGCCGCCACCAAAATTTACTGCATAAAGTCCCTTCTTTACGGACTTTATGATTTCTTCTGGGTCATAGTTGCCATCCTCCATGACTGTATTAGTCATGCGAGGCATGGGAAGGTGAGCATAACTCTCCCGCCTACCGTTACCGGTGGCATGCTTCCCCATCAGCCTTGCATTCATACGATCCTGCATATATCCGGTAAGAACGCCGTTTTCGATAAGCACCGTTCGCTGGGTTGGGGTGCCTTCGTCATCAACTGTAAGAGAACCTCGGCGGTTTTCAATGGTACCATCATCTACCACGGTGACCCCAGGGGCAGCTACCCTTTCACCAACTAATTCTGAGAAGGCAGAAGTTTTTTTTCTATTAAAATCACCCTCCAGTCCATGGCCAATTGCCTCGTGTAAGAGTATGGCTGGCCAGCCAGGTCCCAGCACAACTGGCATCTCTCCAGCCGGCGCAGAAACGGATCCCAAATTGACAATAGCTTGTCGGAGAGCTTCCTTGACCGCCATCTGCCAGGTGTCAGAATTTATATAACTCTCATATGTCTCCCGTCCCCCAGTACCATAGCTTCCAGCCTCTAACCTGTCGCCATCACCCACAATACAAGAGACATTAAGCCTGACTAGAGGCCGGATATCGGCCGCGCGACTGCCGTCGGCACGAATGATTTGCACCGCCTGCCATGAACCTGAAAGTGATGCAGAAAACTGTCGAATTCGTTCATCCAAACCACGAGCATAAGTATCCATTCCACTCAAAAGTCTCACCTTGGTCTCAAAGGGCGTTTGGTTTAATGGATTGTCTTCCATGTAAAGACTTTGATTTGTTTGCGCTGGCGCCTGAGCCATTGTCCCGTCGTGACCAACTTGAACCGCCTTTATCGTATCTCCGGCCCGCAGTAATGCCTCTTCGCTAATCTCAGAGGCATGAGCATAGCCAGACATCTCACCTGCAACTGCTCGCAAT
>JAOMCN010000065.1 GCA_028345065.1 Rhodospirillales bacterium | reverse complement strand
CAACTAAGCCTTCAACTTTATCTCCTTTAGAATCAACTATAGCCGGGTAATGAGCGTCCTTAACCTTTATCCGTTTAAAGTCAGTCAAGATGCCCTGTCTCTTTTGTATACCCTTATGATACCTGCCAATGACTCTTTTCAATACGATGCTATCCATTAGGGTCCCATAGAAAAAACAGGTAAACTTTGAAGTGTTCATATCGCGCTAAATTAGGTTTTCGGGGTCAATGCCGTTCAGCATAAGTTGTTCCCCAAGCTCACCCTTTAATTGCGTAAGACCTTCTTCTGAATTCGATTCACAGCGGGCCACCAATGCTGGCTGCGTATTCGAAGCACGCAAAAGCCACCACCCATATTCCGTTTCCACTCTTACGCCGTCAATTTCACAAATTTCCACCTTTCCAACAGATTTCAACCTTTGACGCACCAAATCCACTATCGCGACTTTTTCTTCGTCAGCGCAAACAAATCTAAGTTCTGGTGTATTAAACATAAAAGGCAACTTATCCATTAACTCATCTAACCGAACCCCATCTCGTGTAAGAATTCTAAGTAAACGCAGAGCGGCGTACATGGCATCATCAAAACCGAAGTATTCATCTGCAAAAAATATGTGACCGCTCATCTCGCCAGCTAAGGGAGCATTCAATTCTGCCATTTTTGACTTAATCAAAGAGTGTCCGGTCTTCCACATAACGGGATTTCCGCCAGCTTTCTTTACCTCGTCGTAAAAAACGGTACTGGTTTTTACATCTGCAATCATGGTGCTACCAGGAAGCCGTTGCAAAACATCACGTGCCCAAATAACCATCAACTGATCAGCCCATATAACACGCCCCTTTGAATCAATGACACCAATTCGATCACCGTCTCCATCAAAACCAATTCCAACGTCACAATCCTTATCCGAAACAAGTTTCTTTAATTGTAGGAGGTTTTCTTCGACGGTGGGATCGGGATGGTGGTTTGGAAAATTCCCATCGATATTCCCATTGATTAAAAAATGTTCCCCATCAATTTTTTCTATTATCCTACTTATAATTTCCCCGGCAGAACCATTCCCTGGGTCCCATCCTACTTTAATTTTGCCCTGTAATTGGTTACCCTCTAACAATCGATCAACATATTGATCACGAATATCAATCTCCTCCACGACACCGCGTCCATTCACATATTCACCATTTTTGACCCTCAAACCTAGTGATTGAATATCATTTCCATAAAATGGCCTCCCACCAAGTACCATCTTGATTCCATTAAAAGTGGGGGGATTATGAGAACCGGTGATCATCATTCCTGCATGAGCACTTTTTTGTTGGGTGGCAAAATAAATCATGGGTGTCGGACCGAGGCCGACGTTAATGACTTTGATACCAGACTGTATAAGTCCATCTGTAAGTGCTGAGAATAACTTCGGTGAACTAAGGCGTCCGTCATAACCAACGACTACGCTGGCTCCTCGACCGAATTCATTAGTAACTACGGACCCAAATCCCCGGCCTATGGCCAACACGTCGTCAGAAACTAACGTTGCACCGACAGTTCCTCTGATATCATACTCTCTAAGAATAGAGGAATTTAAAGATCTACCGGCTGTCACGGTGATTACTTTATACAGTTTCGGGTGGTCGACCGATGCTGTAATATTTAAACCCTGCATTGGCCATTTCATTTGGATCGTAAATATTTCGAAGATCAAGCATTATTGGTTTTAGCATTTCTTTTTTTACGCGCTTCAAATCTAATGCACGAAACTCATTCCATTCTGTAAGTATAATTACCATTTCACTACCCCGAATGGCATCGTAGATATTTTCCGCCCAAAGAACACCGTCCATAAGGGTTTTAGCTTCGTCCATTCCTTTTGGGTCAAATGCTCGAACTTCTGCCCCATCAGCTACCAACGAAGGTACAAGCTCCAGACTCGGCGAGTCACGCATATCATCAGTATTCGGTTTAAATGTTAGACCAAGTATTGCTATTTTCCGGCCCATTAATTTGTCATCAAATATTTTTTTTACCTTATTGGCTAAGCTCTTCTTACGTTTGTCATTGACATCAACCACAGTTTCTACAATTCGTAACGGACTACCCGAGGATTGTGCAGTCCGTACAAGGGCGAGAGTATCCTTTGGAAAGCATGACCCACCATATCCCGGTCCCGCATGCAAAAACTTTCCTCCTATTCGACCATCAAGCCCCATACCTTTTGAAACATCTTGAACATTCGCGCCAATCTTTTCACATAAATCAGCAATTTCATTTATGAATGTAATCTTTGTGGCAAGAAATGTGTTTGCAGCGTATTTGATAAGTTCAGCGGTATTTCTATCTGTGTACATAATAGGTGTTTCTATTAAAAATAATGGTCGGTAAATCTGTTTCATCACCTCGCGGGCTCTAGCAGTATGAGCTCCTATCACGACTCGATCAGGACGCATAAAGTCATTAATAGCTGAGCCTTCTCGTAAAAACTCTGGGTTTGACACCACATCAAATTCGCCTCTAGTAGATTCACTACCAATAACCTTTTCTACCTCATCTCCCGTGCCTACGGGTACAGTAGATTTAGTGACTATTACTGTATAACCTTTCATAGCTCGACTGATATCCAGTGCGGCATCAAAAACGAACGATAAATCTGCGTGCCCATCACCACGACGACTTGGTGTCCCCACAGCAATGAAAACAGCCTCCGCTTCTTTTACCGCATCATCCACAGCATCAGTGAACGATAGCCTACCAGCCTCAACATTTTTCGCGACTAATGCTTCTAATTCCGGTTCATAGATAGGGATTAAGCCACGTTTTAACCTATCAATCTTACCCTTAATTTTATCAACGCATATTACATTATGCCCAAATTCTGAGAAACATGCACCGGACACAAGGCCCACATATCCAGCTCCAATCATTGCTATACGCATATTTTTATGCTCAACAGAATTAACACAAAAACAGTATCTTAGCTGTATTTCTTAATAATCTTAATAACATCTTGTTTCATATCTCCCCGGTCCAATGCATAGGCAAGATTTGCTTCTATATAGCCTAGCCGATTTCCACAATCATAACGGGTCCCTTCGAATCGATACCCATGAAGCGGTGTCGCTGAAATCGAACGCGCCATCGCATCAGTTAATTGTATTTCATTCCCAGCTCCACGTTCTTGTTTATTCAATTCTGTAAGAACGCTTGGATGCAAAATATATCGCCCAACAATAGAGAGGGTGGATGGCGCCTTTTCTGGCTCTGGTTTCTCGATAAGACCCCTCGCCCGGACGAGTTTCCCTTTTTCATCTAATACGTCAATAACGCCATACTTACCTGTCTCTTCTTTTGGCACATCTTCAACAGCTACAAGGTTACCTCCAACTTCGCGATAGGCCTCAACCATTTGTTTAAGGCAGGTAGGTCGTGCTAAAATTAAGTCATCAGCCAACAAGACGGCAAAAGGTTCATCCCCTATAGAATATCGGGCACACCACACAGCGTGACCCAACCCTAGGGGTTGTTGTTGGCGGGTATAAGAAATTTGACCAGGCTCAGGCATCCACTCTCTAATACCATCTAGGGATTGGAAACTTCCGCTATCTTCAAGTGAACGCTCTAGTTCGTAACTTCGGTCAAAATGATCTTCGATAGCCGTCTTTGCACGGCCCGTTACAAAAATAAATTCTTCAATGCCTGCTTCACGGGCCTCGTCAACAGCGTATTGAATTAGCGGCCTATCGACAATGGGCAACATTTCCTTTGGCATAGCTTTGGTTGCGGGCAGAAAACGTGTGCCAAGGCCTGCGACAGGGAATACAGCTTTACGAACAGTTTGGTTCATTCTTTCGGTTTCGTTTTTAGAAAAATTAAAAGCGACAACTTTTTGCCATAAGCACACAAGCGCCGCAAGCCACGGGTTAATTGCTAATACTAAATAAACAAAATTTCTTATTGATTTAACAAAACATCCTTTGCTTGGTTTAATTTGGTTGCAAGATAAGTCGATCCTCCGTGATCTGGATGAAGTTTACTCATTAACCTTCTGTGAGATTCTTTGATAGTGTCCAGGTTTGCGCCCTCCTCAAGACCCAACACCTTATAGGCTTCTGAAATTGTCATCGAGCCATTAGCCTTATCCATTTGGGTGTTTACATCTTCTGTTGCATGCTTCGATTCTCGCCAAGATTCTTCATGGTATCTCTCCATGTAAGCTACGAGAACCTGTATTGAATGGTTATCGTCTTTGACTTCACCTAAAAGTATTATCAATTCCTCAAAAGATAAGCTTCTTAACGTTTTTCCTGAAAATTGCCCCAGTATTACATCACCGTTCATTTCACCCGAGTCATGAGCCAGATACATACGCAAATATCTAGTCTCAATTTCAGATGTTTGCCCGGGAGCCATACCTGAAGCGCCTTGAGATGCACTGGCCATTCTAGACC
Organism: Rhodospirillales bacterium; assembly: GCA_028345065.1. Lineage (GTDB taxonomy): Bacteria > Pseudomonadota > Alphaproteobacteria > Rhodospirillales > UBA2165. The sequence continues at coordinate 1,764 of JAOMCN010000065.1, read as the reverse complement.
AATTCTTTGCCATGCGTGAGGCCTGGCGAGCACGTAGAAGCCATGGGATCATTGCCGGCAACATAAATGCAGCCCAAGTCAACTGACGCGTCAATATAATAACGACAATGATAGCAAGACATCCAATAATTGCTGTCCATTTAAATACACGCAATATGGATTGCGGTGAAGCGCTGATATACCAACGACCAGCCAAAGCGAGCCCGACTAAAATTGCTAATCCCAAAACAAAATATGGCATAAATACCTAGCGACCTTTCACTTGGTGGGCAATTTGGAGAGCTACGCCTCCATTTTTTTTTGCATAATTATCTAAAGCTATTCTTCCCCCGGCGGCAAATATGGCAACAGCGCTAAGCAGTTCCCTCAGTGTCTTCGCGCTAAACTGGTCCAACCTGCAATAAGCACCGTTTGATAGCTTAGTTATTTGCTTAAATGCAAACTCAGCAACTTTGTCGTAACCTTCCTGGAAAACAAATATTGGTACACCTAAGAGCCCTAATTCTCCTGAAACCCTGCCTATTTCATCAATGTCCTCTTCAATGCTATCACCAACAAAAACAAGTGCATCGACTGCTTGTTTTCTTGTTTCAATAACCGTATGGCGTAATACCTTTTTGATTTGAGTTTCACCGGCTAAACAAAATACACTAGCCATTTGCCGAAGAAGTGTGGTTGATTCCTGCGCCCATGGGGTCACACGAAACTCACCAAAACCCCTGAAATATGCCAATTGTATTTCTAAACCTCCAATGTCAGCCGTTTCTTGGAACATTTCACCTTGAAGTTGACAGGCGTGGTCCCATGTCGGTTGCCGACTCGCTGTGGCATCTAGGGCAAAAATGAGCCTACCTGGCTTTGTTCCTTTCCTATAATTCGGGGTAACCGCAACTTTTTTCAAAAAGGCTTCGACATCATTGGGTGTCGATTTTTTGGGGAGCCTATCACTACCCATACGAATCAACTCCAGTCCTGGTAAAAATCAAACAATGTGTAAAACATATTTAGTCTAAGTCAAAACAAGAACAACCTCTGAACCAATAATTCAATTTAGAGATTTGAAAAAGGTAAAAACTTACATGCGATTCTATGTTATTTAAGAAGTTGTAATTTGTAACTAGTAAACATTTAATACATCAAATTACTGTAAATAAAAGCGATGACTTTGAACACACGTTTGGGTGGCAACTTCATAATGTCAAACCTAATTTTATAACTTTTTTAAATATCTATTAATCTTATTAAATGCTGTAGTTAGACCTAATACTCTGAATAAAACAAATTTATATGAGTTCATTTGACAAAATAGAATGTGCAGTAATAGGCGCTGGCGTGATTGGATTAGCCGTTGCTAGGCAGCTAGCAATCCAGGGCCGGGAAGTGGTCATTTTGGAATCTGAAAGTGCCATTGGCACCGGCACAAGCTCTCGTAATAGTGAGGTAATACACGCGGGTATCTATTATTCAGAGGGGAGTTTAAAGGCTAGACTTTGTGTCCGAGGGAAAGAACTCTTATATTCTTACTGCTCCAAAAATGGAATTGATTTTTGTTGTTGTGGCAAACTAATAGTTGCCACACGCAAAACCCAAATGAAAGCTCTTGAAGAACTACAACAAAAAGCTATTAACAATGGCGTCCACGATATACTTCGACTTAATCAAACCCAAGTAAAACAACTGGAGCCACACCTCAATACAGTTGGAGCCTTACTTTCTCCATCAACTGGGTTGATAGACACACATAGTCTAATGCTCTCATACTTG
>JAOMCN010000064.1 GCA_028345065.1 Rhodospirillales bacterium | reverse complement strand
TTAATGTGACGTTTCTGCCCAATCTAGAATTACATTAATAATATAATCTTGTTTTTCTTCTGTGAGGTTGGTTGAGCTGGGTAAAGGCATCAGTCGCTGCCAGATATCATCAGATACATCTGTCTTCGTCTTTATGGCATTTTGGTGCGGTTTTTGTAGATGCAGAGGTTTCCAAAACAAACGCGCCTCTATAAATGCGTTGTTTAAGTGTGAACGGAGCGAATTAGCAAGATCTAGTGTCGACAAGGTGAAAGCACTGATCCAATGTGAACTTTTACAGTATGTATTATGTTTAACAGGTGTTAATGATACGACATCTTTTAGTCCGGTTTCATAATTTCTTTTTATTCTTTCTTTTGTTTTTAGAAATTCCGGGAGTACTTCTAACTGTGCACATCCTACAGCGGCGTGCAGATTACTCATGCTATAATTAAATGCGACACAATCATGATTATAACTCCCCTCTATTTTTGCCGTTCCGGAAATCTTGCGTACAAATTCTAATAGGTCCAAATTATCACTGATGACGGCTCCACCTCCGCCTGTGGTAATGACTTTGTTGCCGTTAAATGAGAGTGAAGTCATCGATGCCCCAGTTTTAGACAAAGGCTTATCATTAAATTTTGTGCCCAATGCTGCAGCTCCATCAACTATCAGGGACAAGTGAAACTCTTCAGCTATGTCCGCCAGTAAATCCATTCGAGGAGTAGCGCCTAAGGTATGAACTGGCATGATTGCGGATACGGTACGACCAGAATCTGAATGGATACAAATGCCATTCTCGAGGTTAGTTTCACTCTCCAGTGTCTTTTTTAGCAGATCGTGGTCAAGTGTCAGGTCATCAGCCAATATATCCACAAGCCAGGGCACAGAGAAACATTGGCGTATAGAATTTGCTGTTCCGATGAATGTATAGGTTGGAATTATTACCAGGTCGTTTGGCTTTACACCTGCAGCTAATAGCATAACGTGTAAAGCCGCGGTCCCACTAGAAACCGCTACGGCACCCGCAGAGCACATTATATTTGAAAGTTTTGTTTCGAAACGTGAGACGAACGGTCCTATTGAGGAAACATAGCCAGAAGAAATACATTGCTGAAGGTAGACACTTTCGTTGCCTGAAAATTGTGGTTCTAGCAGTGGTATTTTTAAATTTGGACCATCAACCGAGGTAAACATTTGTCGTTTATGATTAATGTTTTTCGCCATTTCTGGTTTCATAAGTTTGTCTACAATGCCTAATTAAAGGTATTGGAAAAAATCTTTCTGGCCCTCTCTAAATCTTCAATTTGTCCGATATCAGCCCAATATTCATGAATAAAAAAAACTGAAGGTGAGTTCCCTTCCTTAATTAACTTTTGGATAATTTCTGTCATATCTGTAGGACCTTCACTCAGGTCGCAAACTGACGGGTCTAACACATATATTCCCGCATTAATCAACATTTCCGATTTGGGTTTCTCGTCCAAACGAGTAAGAGCTTGTCCATCGGTGTCAACAACCCCATAGGGAACGGAATAAGAGAAATTTGTCACGCAAATGGTTAATGGTGACGAATGATTATTGTGGAATTCAAGGAGATTAGTGAAATTTAGCTTAGTTAAGATATCACCATTGATTACCAGAAATGGTTCGGTTGGACGAGGATCAATAATTCCGATGACGCCGGCGGTTCCTAGCGGTTGTTCCTCATTAATATAATTGATGTTAACGCCTTGTTCCTTCCCATTACCAAAGTAATCGACAATTAGATTTTTTTTGTAATAAACGCATATATTGATCTGAGTAAATTTATGCCTTTTAAGATTATTTATGGCTGTCGCAAGAATTGCCTGCCCGCCGACTTCTAGCAAAGGCTTGGGGTAAGAGTTTGTGAGCGGGCGCATTCGCGCTCCGAGACCTCCCGCCATTAGAAATACCTGATTGGGAAGAGGTTCTCGTATGCTTTCACCTTGGAATAGCCCTACTACTTTCTTTTGTTTGTCAATAATCGGAAGTGATCGAATCTTATTCTTGATGGATAAGGCATCCATATGCAGATCTGAATCATTTGGCGAACCGGTGGAAGGATCTGTGTTCATTATATTCCCTATGGGTTCCGCTAATGTATGTCCACCTAGCAAAGCTCTACGCACATCTCCATCAGTAATAGTACCTAATAGATGGAATTCATTATCAGTGACCAGTACAATACCTTTACTTGTTTCTTCTAACGTTTCCATAGCCGCGGAAACTTTCATGTGTGCAAAAAGACACGTTTGTTTCCAAGAGTTATCCATAACAACGTTATTAGTAGAAATTTTGGTTAATTTCTAATTGTATTTTGTGGAGCCATAATAATTGGCCTTTTAATTTATAATAAACTTTACTTGCTATCTCTAGATGGTTTTTTATTAAGGGATATAATTAATGTCTCCCGATAAAGTTTACTTCACTGATTTGTTTTTAAGCAATTGGTTCGCGATCAGGTATCGAATAATAAAAATCATGCCCGGCAACGTTTATAACAGGTCCTGCTTGACCTGGATAAACAGTAGCTTTGATTCGTTGAGTGATTTCATTAGGAGACATGTCCGGGGTGATTCTTGTTAACATGTTGAGTTGTTTTCTTGTAAATGGACGACGAGACCACTTTAAATTTGAACTTGGAAGTAACAGTTCCTCTCTTATTATGTGTAAGGTTTCAATGAATATTTCCAACAATATTTCCATGGTTTTAAGTTTAAGTTTTTCTACCGAAATGTCTGCCGAGATAGGGAAAAGACGCTCTGTCACTATTGGACCTGAATCAACTTTTGCATGCATATGATGGCAGATAGCACCATACGTAGTCGCTTTTTCATATATTGCAAAATTGTAGCACCCTATGCCCGGATAATTAGAAGGCCCCGGATGAAAATTGAGTGCCAACCGCACTAAATTGAGAACATCCGACGGTATAATCCGTGGGCAAAGAAAAGAGATTAAGGTTATCTTGGGAGGAGAATTCGCCAGTTCAAAATTAAGCGATTCCTCAAAGTTTTCCTTAATCCATACAATTTGTTTTCCAAATAATTTGATGCTTTCTGAAGCCGCTTGATGGCTCCAAGTATCATCTTTTGTAATCAGTAGTATTCGATCCTTCAAATAACTACGAGCCTTTCTTAATAGTTTGATGCTTATATAGTTGACCAAGGCTTTCTCCTGGGCCGATATCAATTGGACTATGTTGGCCAATGACATCCCAATACATTTCTGGAGGTATTGAATTTACAGGTCTCAGTATTGCAATATGTTGGCTTCCAATTTTTTCACCTTTCGAAATTTTACACCTAGCATAAAGACCTTTTCGAACTTGTAGTTTTGTTTTATTTTCACTTTTGGTAGGTTTTTTTATGCTACTCCCGAGCGCTTTTTCAGTTCTACGGATACTTTTTACCATATTTTCAAGGTCTTCAGGAAGAAGAGATGCTAAATGATCAGGGCCTTTAAGGTCGTGGGAAAGAGTAAAGTGTTTTTCAATAACAACTGCACCCATTGCAACAGCTGCGATAGGGGCCTCTATTCCAATTGAGTGATCGGATAAACCGACTGGTAATCTAAACCGTTCTGAAATCGAATTAATATTATTTAGATTTAGATTCTTGACTGGTGTGGGATACTCAGAAGTACATTGTAATAGTGTCACGGTATCAAGCAAAATTTCATAGAGGCCTTCTCGATTCAGGTCTATATCGAAAGCAGATACATTTTTCGGTGGTTTATCAAAAAGTTTTCCATATGCTATATATTTTAGAGCACGCTCAATTTCACACATATCGCTCATACCGGTGGACATCATAATCGGAAGATCGCTTTGTCCAGCAGCAACAAGCAATGGGGCATTATTGAGCTCCCCAGAAGGTATTTTTATACGCTCAATACTCAACGAATTAATGACAAATTCTAGCGATTGACTATCAAAAGCAGTACTCAGAAACGAAATTTGATTTTTGGCGGCATACGCTCTCAATTTCTTGAAGGTTGCATAGGGTAATTCAAGAGATTGTAACAATTCGAACTGATTTATTGGATTTTTATCGTTTTTGGGAGCGGTAATTGAATATTTCTGATACTCAACAAGTTCAGCTTTGGTTGATGCTAATTCTTTAGCTTTAAAGGTTTGAAATTTTACTGCGTTCGCTCCAGATCGGGCGGCGGTTTCAATTAATTTTTTTGCCTGTTCGAGTGAGCCGTTGTGATTGACACCGGCTTCAGCAATTATAAAAACACTCATCTTTTCATAGCCCTGATTACATCCCTAAACAAATAATTGTCATTTACAGATCAAGTAATCTTCGAATTGCTTTGGGCCGCATAGTTCATCTTCTGAGATTTTCTTTAGTATATCAACGATTTTGTCCTTTGCTCCCTTCCCACCATATGCTGCATCTGATGATTTTAAGGTGTCCGTGAATTTAGAAGAAAGGATCCGTATTATCGCGCTCTTTATTTCATTTTTCTTTGGAGCACAATCAATCACACTTGGAGAACTTGGACGACCACACTGGCGGTCACCAATATTGATTGTGGGAATGGGAATAGCCGGCGCTTCTATCAACCCGCTAGAAGAATTTCCTATAAGAAAACAACAGTGGTTCATGGCACTGATATATCGAGCGTGTCCCAACGACTCTATATAGGTAATTTGTTTTGAAAAACGAGTAGCATAGTCCTTAAATACGTCTGCAAGTATCTTTCGTCCGGGGTCCGAATTGACACCAGTTAAGAGAAGGTGAATATTGTGCTCAAGAACACTTTCGAGCATAGCCCTCGCTGCAGGAATAGTTTGATCTGGAATCAGAGTAACTGGATGGAATGTTCCTACGGCAAAAGGGTGCTTAAGGCTTCCATGTAAGGTGTTGTTCAACTGTTCAAAAGACATGATGGGACAAGAAAGGAGGTTGTCGACCCCTAATGAGCCGACGTTAAATACTCGGTCTTTGCTTTCACCCATTTGTTGTACACGTTTTGCAAAACTCTCACCTGCTACAAAATGAAAACGACTTAATTTTGTAAGTGCATGTCTGACACTTTCATCGATGGTAGCAAGTGTTAGTTCTCCTCCTTGTATATGAGCAATGGGACAGTTGACCATCAGGGCTGCGTGAGCAACCGATAATATTTCGTATCGGTCACCGAGAATAATCACCAAGTCTGGTTTATTGGTTGATAAATAAAGACCCACACAATTCAGGGTTTCTGAAGCTCCGTTGATAGCGTCAACCGTGCTATTGCCGCGTGATACAGGCCAGGGTACCCGTAGGCTAATGGGTAATTGATAATTATTAATTTCATCAATTGTGTTTCCCATGTATGGGTCTAGATGCGACCCAATTACGAGCAAAGATAAATCAAAAGAGGGATCTTCATTTAATTGTTTGCACAAGTTGGACAACAGACCAAATTCTGCCCTGCTGGAACTAGCTACTGCAATCCGAGTTGCCAATCCAAATTCCTTTACAATACTATTTGCCGATAGTCTTCCTAATGCGCTCTATGGAAATATCAAAATTCTGCATTATGTGTTCGAATGTAGCTTCAAGATCTGCAAGAAGAGATCCCTCAGCATCAACAGCGTGAACTATGTAACCCACCTATTCTTTTTTCGACTTCCGGGTAAAAATTACATCAGCTAAGATATAATCTAGCTCCGTATCAACATCAATCGCATTCATTGGATCAGTGGCAATTGCTGCACTATTTTGCCCATCGGCAGGAAGAGCAAGTTGAGCTGAATCTGGGTTGTTTTCTAGGTAGTTAATATTGACGCAATAGACAGCTCCCGAACTACGATATAATGGCTCGAGTTGTTGACGTTGATCGTTTTGAACTTGTGAAACATCTCTAAATGCAAACTCCGGCTTTTTACCTTTTAATCGCAAAGTCCATTGAGGTGGAGATGGAAAGCGTGTTACTGAAAAAACCACGTCTCGTTTTTGCTTGATTGCTTCTAAAATCACCCTCCGAATGTCCCCAGGGGTGGTTAAAGGAGAGTTTGCCTGGAGGATTACGGCATAGTCAAAAACGCCAAATTTCCTTTTTACCCGTTGAAGCGCATCTAAAATCACCGGTGTGAAGGCTGAGCTTGATTTGGATAGTTTGGCAGACCTTAAAAAGGGTGTTTGAGCTCCATAGTCGCGTGCTATCTTTGCAATATTATTATCATCTGTTGTAACTATGGTAGTATCAATTTCTTTGATTGAAAGTGAGTTCTGTATAGCCCACCCGATCATCGGTATTCCACCTATCGGTAGTATGTTCTTATTTTTGAGTCCAGTTGATCCTCCCCGTGCAGGAATTATGGAAATTATGCGTTTATTTTGCCACATATTATATATCTGAATTATAAAACACTTTTTCGAAAGAAAGAATTATCAATTTGATTTGTCGAGGAATTGTCGCAGTCCTGTCAATTTTCTTCAATAGGGGAAATAAGTTGTAGAACAATGTTGAAAGACAAATAACTATGGTGATTGTTTACAAAGACGGTGGGAACAAAGTAACTGAGACATCAGAAAAAATATCCCCAAAGTTGTAGTTACGTAACCCGCGGAGGTTTTTGAATATGATTGTGGCTGAAATCGGGCTTAATCACCTTGGTAATTTAAACCTCTTAAATAGTTATTTTGAATTTATTAGGGATTCTGAAGTTGATGCAGTAACGGTGCAAATACTCAAAGAATCCTTTTTTGATGACCTTAGATATAGAAAATATAG
>JAOMCN010000063.1 GCA_028345065.1 Rhodospirillales bacterium | reverse complement strand
ATTGGGGAACGGCCCATCAAAACACCGACTGACGTTACCAGCGAGATAAATATGTATCGCATTGGTGAAAAAGTTAATATGACTATCCGCCGCGGTGACCATACTCTCAATATTATGTTAGAAATATTTGCCTAAGCAAAACTATTGTTGATGTGATTGTGACTGATATTGCGTGCAGGTAGAAAATCCTAATGAGGACGGGTTAATACCTGTGCCTATTGGTCCAAAACCCAGAAGTGCTATGCGGTGCGGAATTAAGCGCTTTGCCGGTATGAATATGCCAGGCCAGCTTGAGCCGTTTTAAAGCGGAAAATTTTTGAAATATAATATGCAACCTCCATCAACCTTTCGGCGCAATTTTCGCAAATTATTGTCGCTCGTCAACAAAACGAGGGGCTTTAATACTGGTCTCGAACGCTTTGGCAAGACTACCTAGTTCCAGTACCTCGATGAGGGCGGAAACCTCAAAAACCCGTTTGATTTCCGCATTTACAATATGGGTCACCTTGGTTTCATCGGATCCTCTCTTTATCTCGATCTTTACCCTTATGTTTTCGAGATCGTCTTCACCGGTCTCCAACACAGCTTGGAAGTCATTTATATCCTGGTTTCGGAACATGAAATCCTCAAACTCCGCGTGATTCAGATTGACACCTCGTATCTTGAAAAACCCAGTAGTTCGCGCAGCATGCTGGATCATAGGGAAGAGTTCCCCTATCGTGCCGGAGCTGTCACCGTGCTCAATCATTCTGACAATATCGCCAGAGTTCCACCTCAGAAACGGTGTTGCGTTGTTACTGAAAAGTGGCGTTACGCAGAAGGTTCCGGTTTGGCCTTCCGGCAGAATTTCTCCTGTTTTCTCATCGATTACCTCACAGTAGTACATATCGGACCAGATGTGGATGCCGTCATGGGCATCGCCTTCACAGCCCATAAGCCCCGCCTCGCTCATGCCGAATACGTCGTAGACTTCTGCTCCCCAACGCAGGGCTAGCTTTTCTCGTTTGGCGTCGGACAGAGTTTCTGCCGAGCAGATCACAATGGAGATAGTGCTTTCGGAGAGATCAATGCCCTTGGTATCTGCAACGTTGATTAGGTGTAAGGCGAAGCTCGACATTGAAATCAGGACTGTAGGTTTGAGCGCTAATATGAGATCTACTTGTGCTTCTGACGGCACTGCATTGCCGGCACCAACCCAGTTCATGCCCACATTCATCTGGTGGGCGCTGCGGGCCCAAATTTGTCCTGCCGGATGAATACCTAAAGGGAATGAAATATGGCAAAGATCTCCCGGCCCAATATTTATGGCTGGAAAAGTGCGGGCCCAACTTTCTAGGCCATATTTTACATCCTCAAAAGTGCGTGGATAGAATACAGGTTTGCCGGTCGTGCCTCCAGAACGCCAATATTCCGCAATGTCCGTTGCTCTCGCGACATTAAAATTGTCCATGAACTCGGAGTGATTAAATGTACGGAGAATATCCTTGGTGATTATAGGAATTTGTCCCCAGACCCCAGGATCTTCTAGCTTGTCGGCCGGGATATGATCTAGTTTGCCCTTGTACCATCCAGCAGTCTTCGCACGTTCGAATGCGATCTTTTTACGTTCACTCTGAATGTGGTGGATTTCGTCTCTGGATGCAGGTAGGGGTAACAAGTCAGCCATTTCAGGTTCTCCAGTTATCCATTCTTTGTGCCGCGCATACTCGGAAGCGTTAAAATCATATTAAAGTGTTAGTCTCGAATGCACGCCGGACGCGCACCAAAAGTTTAATGAGTTGTTTCTTATCCTTCTGAGAAAATTCGTTTAAAGCATCTTCTATCCATTGTGTATGATCGTTGGTCATTTCTTTGAACGTATCTCTTCCTTTTTTTGTCGTTCGCACTTGAAAACTTCGGCGATCCCGGGGGTTTGCGCGCCTTTTAATTAGGTCGTCAGCTACCATCCGGTCAAGAAGTCCCGTGATATTACCTCCCGATGCCAATAACTTGCTAGCTATCTCCCCGATAGCCACCCAGTCATCCCCAATCCGGTAAAGTTGTGAAAGGAGATCGAAGCGGGTTAAGCTTTGATGGTGAGAGCGCCGAAACTGGCTAGACACCTCCGCCTCAATAGTTTTCGTACACTTCATCAACTGCAGCCACAAGCGTAGTGAAAGGGTTTCCTGGTTATTGGTTGGATAATTCGTCACGACTATTTGCAGTCTCTCAAGCCATATTCTTCTTTGATGATCGTAAAACTTGATAGTTTATATGTAAATAGTTTATGTATAAAACAAATACCAAAAACAATCGGGATAGCATAAATGAAAATTGTAATTATCGGCGGCGGTGCGGCCGGACTTTATTTTGCTATCCTAATGAAAAAGGGGGAACCCGAACACGATATCACTGTCTACGAACGCAACCGCCAAGATGACACCTTCGGTTTTGGTGTTGTGTTCTCTGATGAAACCTTAGGAAACTTCCTCTCTTATGATCCCGAGACCTACCACCAGATTACAAAAGAATTTTCTTATTGGGACGAAATCGATTTTGTTTTTAAGGGTGAAACCATCCGTACAACTGGGCACGGCTTTTGCGGTTGCGGACGTCGGGAGTTATTGCTGCTTCTGCAAAAGCGTTGTCGCGAATTGGGCGTTACCCTCCATTTTGAAATAGAGATAAAAGACGCCAGCCTGTTTGATAGTGCGGACCTGATTGTTGGTGCCGATGGCATTAACAGCTTTGTACGTGAATTTCACAAGCAACATTTTCATCCCAGCTTCGAGTGGCGCCGTAATAAATTTATTTGGCTTGGCTGCACCAAGCCCCACGAGGCATTCACTTTCGACTTCACCGAGAACGATCACGGGATTTGGGTGCTGGGAGCCTATCAGTACAACCCCCATCTCTCTACCTGGATCATCGAAGCACCTGAACACACTTGGGAAAACGCCAAAGGCGAGGTTGAAAATATGCTGGAGGTGGAACTCCTTGATTACATGGGGAAACTCTGGGCTGACCGGTTGGAGGGGCACAAACTAGTTCCCAACAAATCAGTTTGGCGGACATTCCCTACAATCCGATGTAAAAACTGGAGTCATGAGAATATCGTTCTCATTGGTGATGCTCTCCACACTGCTCATTATTCGATCGGTTCGGGTACCAAGCTGGCCATGGAGGATGCCATCGCTCTCTATGAAACGCTCGGTGAGATGAAAGAAATTGATATCTCTCTTAAGCGGTTTGAAGAGGTGCGTAGAACCGAAGTCGAAATTACTCAACACGCCGCCGATGTGAGCGTTGTCTGGACCGAAAACGCCAGACGTTATTGGAAGATGGAACCCATCCAAGCCGCCTATTCCATGCTGACCCGTTCCAAGCAGATTACCCACGAGAATCTACGCCTTCGAGATGCTCGGTTTGTCGAAAATGTGGAGACCAATTTTACAAATAAAGTACGTCTGCAGGGACTTGAAATTCCTGATAGCACACCACCTATGTTCACGCCGTTTAAACTGCGGGACATCACATTGGTCAATCGGGTCGTAGTTTCTCCAATGGATATGTATTCCTCAGAAGACGGGACGGTAGGCGACTTTCATTTTGTCCATCTCGGCAGTATGGCTATGGGCGGTGCGGGTCTAGTGTTTTCGGAAATGACTTGTGTGTCTCGAGACGGTCGTATCACCCCCGGTTGCGCAGGTCTCTATAAAGCAGAGCATGTAGATGCCTGGGCCCGAGTGATCGACTATGTGCACGCTCAATCGGACGCCAAATTCTGTATGCAGATCGGCCATGCAGGTCGCAAGGGATCCACCCGTGTTGCCTGGGAAGGAATGGAAAAGCCTCTGGAAAAGGGAAATTGGCCCCTTATCGCACCATCATCGATCCCATTCTATCCGTTTAACAATATCCCGCGTGAGATGACTGACAAAGACATGGCGGCGGTAACGTCAGATTTTGTCTCTGCGGCCTGCAAAGCCCATGATGCAGGCGCCGACGTACTCGAACTACATATGGCTCATGGTTACTTGTTATCGAGTTTCATCACCCCTGTGAGTAATCAACGGACCGACAAATATGGTGGCTCTCTGGAAAACCGCATAAGATTTCCACTTCAGGTTTTTGACTCTGTCCGTGCGGTTTGGCCCAAAGAAAAGCCCATTTCGGTGCGTATTTCAGCCACCGACTGGGTTGGAGAAGAAGGCGTTACTGGTAATGAAGCCGTAGAAATTGCCATGATCTTTAAGGCCCACGGTTGCGATTTGATCGATGTCTCGGCAGGTCAGACTACACCGGACGCCCGACCAATCTATGGCCGCATGTTCCAGACCTGGTTTTCGGAGCAGGTACGACTTGAGGCAAATATTCCGACCATTGCAGTTGGCAATATAACCACTTGGGATCAGGTAAATACAATCCTGGCCGCGGGACGCGCAGATTTTGTTGCACTAGCCCGACCCCATCTTATAAACCCGCATTTCACCTTGCAGGCAGCAGCCTTTTATGGTGTGGAACAACAGCGTTGGCCTCTGCCATACGACTCTGGAAAGGAACAATCTTATCGGCTCGCAATTCGCGAACGTGCTGATGAATTAGCTCTCCGCCAAGCCTCTAAGCCCTCCAGCCACGGCGTGCACTCACCGATTCTTGAGGATAATTAACCAGTCTCAAGGATTGATCCTGAGACCTTCCTTAATTGACTGAAAGCTATTGAAGGACAGTGGTAGACAATATTTGTATCCTAAGCACTTAACTGAATTTCATCGATTGCTTGTTCAGGGGAAATTAATTTGCTCAAAATTCGGGTCACATCAAATAGAAGGCACTAAACATGACTGATAGTTCGTTTATCGCTAATAGGCCCGGTTTGGAACAGGCTCTGGAAGCCGTTTTGGTGCCGCCCAGCGGTTCAGAACAACCTCAACTACCTAACAATTTACCAAATAAGGGAATTGGCGAAGAGGCAACGCTCGAAATTCTGGCACCCATCGTTATTGGTGGAGCCCGGCATCTTGGCGCAACCGGAGCGTTTGCTCATATGGATCCACCAACGCCTTGGGTATCTTGGGCCACCACATTTTGGAATGCATCACTCAATCAAAATCTTCTGCATCCAGATCTCTCACCGATTGCCAGAGACATAGAAAGACGGGTGATAGACTGGTTGTCGCCATTCTACGGCATGGATGGCGGTCACATGACACCGGGTTCTACTGTGTCTAACCTAACCGCTCTTTGGGCGGCAAGGGACCTAAATGGAATTAAAATAGTAGTCGCCTCTGATGCATCTCACCTCTCTATTGCCAAAGCCGCTCACTTGTTAGGTCTTGAATATCTCTCCGTTGCCACGGATTCGTCCGGTCGATTAGACGACACCAAACTTCCTGCCGATTTGTCCAGTGCAGCCCTTGTTCTCACCGCAGGCACCACAAACACCGGTGCGATAGATGACCTCCAATTAACGGAAAGGGCGTCCTGGACGCATGTAGATGCGGCATGGTCTGGACCTTTGAGGTTATCCGAGAAACACGCCTCCAACCTAGAGGGAATAGATAAAGCCGACTCCATTTCTATTTCTGCGCACAAATTGTTTTTTCAACCCAAGGAAGCCGGGATGATTTTTTTCCGCGCAACTGAAAAAGCTCATTCAGCTCTAAGTTATGGGGGTTCTTATCTTTCTGTCCCTAATGTAGGAGTTCTTGGTTCACATGGGGCAACTGCAGTCCCGTTACTCGCGACATTGATGTCCTGGGGACAATCTGGCCTTGCAGAACGTATAGACCGAGTGATGGTACTAGCAGAGACATTATGGTCTAAACTGGATACGCACCCAAAGGTAGAACTTTTCGGCCCACAGTCTAGCGGGGTCATCCTATGGAGACCACAAAATCAATCGGAGTTCGGCTCAATCTTTGAGCGACTGCCAGTCGGGTCAACGTCAATTACGAGTGTAGATGGTAAGCAGTGGCTGAGAAACGTTGCAGCCAACCCTTGCGCTGATATCGATGAGCTCTGGCCCAAGATTGAACGCGCTTTGAAGAAATACTGAATTTTTTATAAGATTCCCGCACTCCGGCATGCATCCAATTCTAAGATATTACTAGCTGCGATCGGTTTCCATGAACGTAAACTTGCACCTTTCATTTGCTCACTACCCTGCAAGTTCCTCCTAAAAATCAACCGGGCGTCCACCTTTCTCCCAAACCTGGTATTTGGCTTCTGCATAGCCGGATATCAGAGCTGCAAAACGTCGAAAGATATTACCCTTAGGTTTATCAAGTAATTGAGAAGTAGCATCAAAACCAGCACCACGGTTTTCCAGTGTTAAGTCAAGTCTACGTTGATTCATTAAGCTCTCCGTTCAACGGTAGTTGGCAACGCATGAAAATTATATGGAAAACATTTAGCCCGGTCTTAGTGGCTATTTCCCCGGAAGAGAGAGGGGTTCCTCTCAATAAACTTTCTGCCATTTGCATTGATTGAATTTCAGACAATTTTTTCAAACTCCATTAATTCCTATTTGATTTTGTTTACGACCTGCTCAGTCAATTGGTTCTTCAATGCTGCCCTGCATTTTTTGCAGGGCGTAGTTATTGGTTCCGGACAGCAACGACGTTGGCAGTTGCAAAATAAAAAGACCACCGTGCGAAATTGAAATATTCTCGCACGGCGGTCTAGTTATGGTAACGCGCTACCCACACTGATAAAGCAAAAGCATCCGACAACAGGAGGGAAGCGGTTGCTTCTGGGGGATTTATCAATGTTTATTTATTTACGTAGTTAGAACGTCACTGGATTAGATTCTCCGCAGCCCCAGATCCCGGGGTTGAGACCGG
>JAOMCN010000062.1 GCA_028345065.1 Rhodospirillales bacterium | reverse complement strand
GTGTTAAATATCGTCCGCCGGGAAGTAGAACTATTGTGTTCCCCATTGAATATTCCTGGTGAGTTGGTGTTCGACTTGGAAGGGTTAGATATTGGTGACGCTATTCACATCGGGGCAACGGAGTTGCCGGAGGATGTTGCCACGACTACGGATCGTGATTTTACAGTTGCGACCATTGCTGCCCCAACTCTGATGCCTTCGGACGAAGAAGAAGCCGAATCGGAGGAAGGTGAAGAAGGTGAAGAAGGTGAAGAAGGTGAAGAAGGCGTTGATGGCGAAGTGGTTTCCGAAGATACAGCGGTACCTGACTCCGGAGATGATGGGGCTAATTCGAACGATTAAAATTAAGACCTCTTTCGCGCTTAAAGCCACTGTAAGGGAACGTTTTTACGGGGTTCAAAAATGAACCTTTTGGTTGGCCTTGGTAACCCTGGATCGGAGTATTCGGAAAACCGCCATAATTTAGGCTTCATGGTGGCAGATGAAATACATCGGCGTTACAATTTTGCGCCCTATCGATTAAAATTTGATGGCGAGTTATCAGCAGGCGAAATAGGAGATGCGAAAGTGATCCTATTAAAGCCGACCACATTCATGAATGAATCCGGAAAATGTGTTGGACCTGCGGCCAGGTTTTACAAGATTGCACCGGATAAACTCGTTGTAATGCATGATGAGATTGACCTGGCACCAGGAAAAGTTCGGGTTAAGATCGGTGGAGGCGTGGCCGGTCACAATGGTCTTAGAAGCATAGCTCAGCATTTTAGCCGGGAATTTTGGCGTGTCCGCATTGGTATTGGACATCCAGGTGAAAAAGATTTGGTGACGGATCATGTGCTTCGGAATTTTGCACCGACGGATCGGAATTGGGTATCAAAAATTATTGATGTAATAGCAGATGCAATTCCTTTGTTGATTTTGGGTAGGGATACCGAGTTTAGGGCAAAAGTAGGACTAGCCTCCGGTTTATTACAAAAGGTAGAAACAAAAGAGAAAGACTGTGCTAGCAATCGTCAAGAAGAGAGCCCAAAATAAATGGGGTTTAATTGCGGAATTGTTGGATTGCCTAATGTCGGTAAATCGACACTCTTTAACGCCCTTACCTCGACGGTGCAGGCTGAAACAGCCAACTACCCGTTTTGCACAATCGAATCCAATACGGGGCGGGTGAGCGTGCCTGATTTTAGATTGGGTATTCTTGCCAAAATTGCTAATTCTACTAAAATCAGTCCCACTTACCTTGAGTTTGTAGATATTGCCGGCTTGGTAAAGGGTGCGAGTAAAGGTGAAGGCCTGGGAAATCAATTCCTGGCAAATATTCGTGAAGTGGATGCTATTATCCACGTGCTGCGTTGTTTTACCGATGATAACATTACCCACGTGGGTAATACCTTGGATCCAGTTAGGGACGCAGAGATCGTCGAAACAGAACTTATGTTAGCGGACCTTTCAGGACTAGAAAGACGTGCCGAACTACTCTTGAAGAAGTTTAGGGCTGGCGAAAAGGATGTAGGTGAGGAGTTAAATTTGGTGGAGCGACTTCTCCAGTCCCTTCGTGCGGGAAATCCCGCCCGCGATGTAGTTCTGAAAGATGGAGAAGAACAGCAATTGCGCATGATGAATCTATTAACTTCAAAACCTGTACTTTATCTGTGCAATGTTGAGGAAGAATTTGCGTCTACGGGGAATGGAATGTCTGAAAGAGTTGCTATTTATGCTGCAAATCAGGGAGCTAACAGCTTGTGTATCTCGGCTCAAATTGAGGCTGAGGTCTCCCAATTAGAAAATGAAGTTGAAAAAGCAGAATTTCTTGAAACGATTGGGCTTAAGGAGACAGGTTTAGCCCGTCTAATACGAGCGGGCTACTCATTGCTTAATTTGATTACCTATTTCACTGCCGGTCCGAACGAAGCACGTGCCTGGACCTTGGCTCATGGAACCAAGGCGTTAAGAGCAGCTGGTCGCATACACACTGATTTTGAGAGGGGTTTTATTTGCGCTGAAACTATTTCATTTGCGGATTACAAAAATTTAGGGGGCGAACAGGCTGCTAAGGTTGCTGGTAGAATGCGCCAAGAAGGCAGTGAGTACGCTATCCAGGAGGGTGACGTAATTTTGTATCGTTTTAATGTCTAAATTAAATTCGTGTTTCATGTTGCTAGTTTTAGAATCGTAAATTTAAAGAATGAATGGATTGAGTATAGTTTTAAAGTAAGAGGGTATAGACAATTAAGCACATATCTTGATCTAACAAATTAAACACTTTGATAATTCCGTAAAGTCGTAGGCATAATTTTAAGGGCCAACACAATGGTTTCGCTAGATTTGGGTCTGAATGAAGATCATCTCGTTTTAGTGGAGAGAGATGAGTGTGTCGTGACAGTGGTCTTGAATAGGCCGGAGAAACTTAACGCATTAAATCGAGCTATGTGGTTGCGAGTTGGTGAAGTTTTCAGGAAATTAGATCGTGAAGAGGACCTGCGGTGCATCATTTTGCGAGGCGCTGGAGATAAAGCATTTGGTCCTGGTGCAGATATTTCTGAGTTTAAAACTTACAGAAAGAATAGTAAACAGGCCCGCCAGTACGGTGTTCTTATGCATGAAGCTATGCGGGCTATCCAAAGGTGTCGCCACCCGGTAGTGGCTCGTATAAAAGGTTTATGCGTGGGAGGGGCTTTAGAGTTAGCTTTAGTTTGTGATCTTAGAATTGCCGGGATGTCATCCCAATTTGGTATACCAATTAATAAGTTGGGTCTTGTGATGGCTTACCCTGAAGTGGAGGCGTTGGTAAATTTGGTGGGGTCAAGCGTCGCATTGGAGATACTATTTGAAGGTCGAGTGTTTGGAGCGTCAGAAGCCAGGGAAAAAGGTTTAATCAATAAAGTTATTTCAGATGAAGAAGTGGATTTTGCCGTTGAGGAGGTTGTAAAAAATATCTCTAATGGTGCTCCACTTGTTAATAGATGGCATAAAAAGTTTGTCTGCCGAGTGGTTGATGGGGTGGGAGAGAATAAACCATTGACAGAGAATGAGGAAGCCGAGGGCTACAAGTGCTTCGATACAAAGGATTATAAAGAAGGCGTGAGAGCTTTTCTCATTAAGGAGCCCCCGGACTTTAAAGGTAAATAGCGTGGCTCCACCTTCTTGACGGCTTATGCGTCATAGGATTTTGCTTTGTGATAACTATCCCCGCCTGTGCTGCCATTCTCTCCGATATACGAGTATATATAATCACCTTGGAGAGGCAGCCAGACGGCGATGAAATTATTTAGCTAGAACATTTTGTTAGGGGTGCATCTCGTCCTATTGCAATTCTGACATTTAATTCAACGAAGTAGTCACTACAGTATTTAAATAGCATTCCATCTTATGTGTGGTTTTATTTTCCTGCTGTAAAAGTAAGACCGGTTTTTTCGAATTCTTTAACGAGACCAGGCTGAATTGCTTCAATGCGTTCACCGCAAATTGTTGCAAAATCGATATCATTTAAATCGTGGACGCCGCCGGAAATAATCACCTGTAAAATTCCATCGTCGTTTGATATGTTAGTGAACCCCCTACAAACTCTGGGAGGCACGGATATCGTGTCATAAAGATCAAGTTCCACGCGATTTTCACCATTGTCGTTCCAGTAAACTTCGAACCGACCCTTCATTACTGTAAATGTCTCGTAGGTTTGTTGGTGCGCGTGAAGTGAGGGTCCGGTACCAGGTGGGCATTGGGCTAGGGTTACCGTGATGCCGGCAGCCCCTTTAATAGGTGCTGCAGAGTTGATGGGTGTGGGCAGGTCTTCTTCCAAGCCAATAACACTTAAAAGCTGACGTGACCAAACAATGTCAGCAGCTTCAAGAGGCACATTCATGTTTTTCTGTGCTTCCATGGGTTCAAGACTATCGTAACGAGCTACACGTTTTTCCATTTCTGCTCGGGATATTTCAATGGTACGCATATCAAAAGCCTCCTGTATTGAATGATCTACAATTAATTATCCAGCCTTCTATTTTAGGGTATACCTAAAAAGCGAATAGTTTGTGAGCTTAGAGCTAATTTATGATTTATTTAGGTGCTAAAATAGTTATATCACTTATTTCCGTGATTGCAGAAGCTATATCGGCAAGTGTGGATGAATATTATTTTGACGTGTATCGCATTTAGATGAGGAAGGAGAGAGTGATGAAGGGTAAAATCGGACTAGAAGAACATTTTGCCACTGAAGCGACGATTATGGATTCCCATGGATATTTAGCAGAAAAAATATGGCCAGAATTAAAATCGCGCCTTTTAGACATCCAAGAAAAACGATTAGCTTTTATGGATAAATTCGGGGTTGAAATGATGATTTTATCTCTTAATGCTCCAGCGATCCAGGCAATACCAAATACTAAACTAGCCATCGAAACAGCCCAGAAGTCGAACGATTTTCTAGCTGATGAAATTCACAAGCGACCAGATAGGTTTGCTGGCCTAGCAGCGCTTCCCATGCAAGATACAGATGCGGCTATTAAGGAACTGGAACGTTGCGTGAGGGAACTAGGCTTTGTGGGTATATTGGTGAATGGTTTCTCACAAATTGGTGAACCGGATACAGCTGTTTATCTTGATGAAAAGATGTACCACCCATTCTGGGAGACTGTAGAAAAACTAAATATGCCATTTTATCTACACCCACGAAATCCCTTACAAAAGCATGCGCAAATTTATGAGGGACACCCTTGGCTATTAGGTCCGACATGGGCATTTGGTCAAGAAACGGCCGTCCACGCTTTGCGGTTAATGTGTAGTGGTTTATTTGACGTATATCCAAAACTCAAAATTATCCTTGGCCATATGGGAGAAGGTTTGCCATTTAGCATGTGGCGGATAGATAACCGCAATGCATGGGTCAATGAACCACCAGACTACCCGGCAAAAAATTTAATATCGGACTACTTTCTCAAGAATTTTTACATTACCACTTCTGGCAATTTTCGCACACAAGCCTTGATTAATACTATGTTAGAGATCGGATCTGACCGAATTCTTTTTTCTGCCGATTATCCATTTGAGGATGTAGGTCATGCATCTCGGTGGTTTGATAAAGCTGAAATTTCGGAAAATGATCGTCAAAAAATTGGTCGCACTAATGCGCTAAATTTATTTCAAATCGGACTTTAAATACTGCCAAGTTAAGTCCTGTGAATATCATTTGGTTCGCTAACAACTATTATCCAGCTGCTTCTTACCCCCAGTGCAAGTGTGCTATAACCTGAATGCAACGTTGTTTTACGTTAGTCCCTAAAAATCCAAGGTGTAAATGCCTAGGGTGACAAAATTAGAAACTTGCTACTGAAGTCACATAACATTAATTAGTTCAACGCCACGATTAAAAAGGCTTAGCTTGTTTGTTTGGATTTGGCCTGTTCTTTAATAAAGAGCTTCTTTTTGAAATTCCCCCAATCGGCTCTTAGATGTGCCAAAATTATCATTGGCATTGCTACGGCAATGTCCCAAAGGGCGTCCCAACCACCGCGCAAAACTGTTGGAATCATGATCCACGGTGCTGCCGTAATTATCTGAACATGATCATCTGTATGGATCTGATCACGGTTCTGTAGCACCTTTTCTACTTTCTTGGGAAAAGACCAGTCGCAGCGATAAATTACCTTTCCTTCTGGATTAATGACGTAAACCATGTTCGGTAGTGCGCCATATAGGTGGTGCATAGTTCCATTTAAATCATCTACTAACACCTGACGTGGGTCCGTATAAATATCTTTCATATCAAGTGACATCTCACGTTTTTGTTTGTCACTTATGTGGGCCCCAAGACGGGAACCCGGGTGGGCCTCGCGCACGTATACGAGCAAAAATTCTACGTCCGGGTATTTTTGACGAAGCTTGGCAAAACCTTCGACATTCTTGACATACATTGAACAGGTGATCGAGCCAGTCTCAATAACCAACCATTTTCCTTTATAGTCTTCAAGTTTTACTTCCTTGCCATCAGGTGTGCTCAAGGTAAAGTCGACAGCCGGTTCTCCTGCCTTTGGACCGGGAAACTTGCCAAGATCATATTCCGACATTTTGTATCGTGCATAATTATATGTCTTAGCCATCTGCTAAATTCCTCACTTTGAGTTGCGAAAATGGATTATATCCCTGAGATTCTATTCCGAGTTATAAACATTAAATCTTTATTTTGGGTAATTGATCAAGCCAGAATATTCACAGCATTAGTTCGGTTTTCTTAACTGTCATGGATGGGAGCACGAAATTCTGAAAAAAAATCATTGCCTTTATCGTCAACTACTATGAAAGCTGGAAAGTCTTTAACATCAATTTGCCAAATTGCCTCCATGCCAAGCTCTGGGTACTCCAAAACTTGGACTTTCTCGATACAATCTTGTGCAAGTCGCGCTGCTGGTCCTCCAATTGAGCCCAAATAGAATCCGCCATGTTTTTTACAAGCATCCGTAACAGATTGTGATCGATTCCCTTTCGCCAGCATAATCATGGAGCCACCACTGGCTTGCAAAAGATCAACATAAGAGTCCATGCGACCCGCGGTGGTCGGGCCAAATGATCCCGAAGCAAAGCCATCTGGTGTTTTGGCTGGACCCGCATAATAAACGGCATTTTCTCTCACATAATCCGGCAGGTCTTCTCCTTTGTCTAGTCTCTCTTTCAGTTTTGCATGTGCGATGTCTCGGGCGACAATCATGGAGCCTGAAAGGGACAAACGTGTTTTTATTGGATATCTGGAGAGTTCAGCTCTTATCTCAACCATGGGACGATTGAGGTCGATGCTAATGACGTCACCACCTAATTCCTCACCGACTACTTCGGGTAGGAAACGCGCTGGATTTTTTTCCAAGCGCTCTAGGAATAATCCATCCCTTGTGATTTTACCCATTATTTGCCGATCAGCAGAGCAGGAGACACCGATGCCTACAGGGCACGAAGCACCATGTCTCGGCAAA
>JAOMCN010000061.1 GCA_028345065.1 Rhodospirillales bacterium | reverse complement strand
TCTTTTGGTAAAGGAAGGTCTTATTTGCCGATCCACCTCCCTTTGCAATAAACATAAATTTATATGAGTTACCTTTTTCAGAATAGATATCAATTTGTGCCGGGAGGTTGTTACCAGTATTTTTCTCAGTATACATGTCAATTGGTGCTAGCTGGCTGTATCTTAAATTATCAGTCTCATAGGTACGTTTTATTCCGTCTGTAATGGCAGCTTCGTCATCACCTTCCACCCACACATTCTCTCCTTTCTTGCCCATAACGATTGCGGTTCCCGTATCTTGGCACATGGGTAATATCCTGCCGGCGGAAATATTAGCGTTTTTTAACAAATCTAATGCCACAAAACGGTCATTTTCAGAAGCTTCTGGATCATCCAGTATATTACTTAGCTGTTGGAGGTGTGATGTCCGCAAAAGGTGGGAAGTATCCGAGAATCCCTCAGCAGTTAATTGGGCGATGCCCTCTGGATCGATTTTAAGAACCTCCCGATCGCCAGTTAAAACTGTTTCGACAAAGTCGTCGGTAATTAGACGGTATTCAGTCGTGTCATCAAAATTGGGAATTAGAGGATGAAAACTATTGTCACTCATAATTGTAGCCTCAATAAATTTATTATTTTTAGCAAAATTCATTCTTACGTCGATCAGATAGCCTTTGTTATTGAACTGATGGATTGTTAGCTTCACCGACGAGAATTTTTATTTTTTGTAAACGATTTAATGAAAAGCCTATACAAAATTTTGCTCACTTCTTGCGAAACGCCTCTATATTGATGACCTCCGCGCCATCTATTTGGTGCTTTAATTCTCTTTTTGGGTCAATGTTATTTAAGCCGTCAGAACCTTCAGGTGGAATGATAGCATGCTGGTGTTTCGACAATATGCCTTCGATTTTGTCATCTTTTGTATTTTTATTATCTATACCCAATTTAGAATACTCATCGGTGTCGGTGCTTTTGCTAACTTCAGATTTTATTTGAATACCAAAATTCACGGATGGATCTGCGAAGGAAGTTACCACATCAAATGGAATGTATAGTCTCTGGTTTTGCCCTCCAAAGGAGAGGGTTACCTCGAATCCACTGTCATCCAAATATAAATTTTGAAATTGATGTTGAAGAACAATGGTGATTTCGTCGGGATATTGGGCTTTCAAGAAATCTGGAACACTGACATTATCACCGTTGGTTTCGAAGTTTATGTACAAGTGGTGTTGTCCTGGATCTTCACCACACGTGAGTTTTTTCAATGCACGTCGCAGTACATTCCTCATAGCATCGGTGACCCACTCGTCATAAGGGAAATTAACTTCGCTCATTTAATTCAAATTATCTCCCACGATTATTCTCAATTCTATAACGACTTGTTACAGAAGTTAACAAGTGTTAGGTGCTCTTTAGTGGGGGGCTTCTGTTGCCAGGTGCCCCCCGGACCCCGTGGTAAACCGGTTATTAAGCGGCTACCGCAAATGCTTCATTATCGTTAGCATTTGTAAAATTAGCCCGATAACGGTGGTACCATGCCGAGCGAAAATTGTGCCTTTACCACGCACGTCGATCCTGTTTCGCCCCCATAGATTCTTACGAATAAACTGGTGGAGGCGCCGGGCACTGCCCCCGGGTCCGTTACGCTTATTCTACAAAACGTTTATCGCCATAGTTGGTTTCCCAACCCCGCTAATATAGCCCCATCTCGCAGGCAATGAAAGAGTGCGAGGTGCTGTATCCAGGTAACGGATGTTTTTGCGAAAGGGGGTGCAACACGTTAAAGTGAAATGTTGTAAATGCGATAAGTAACCTCAAGGACTAGCCTCGCTCATGGAGTTAACCAAAGAACAAAAAGCTGAGATTGAACTTGCCCGTTCATCCAGCTTAAAAACCCGACGCCCTACTGTCCACATGTTGGAGGAGATATTATTTGAACCTATCCCCGTTCTTGATCATGGATTTGTTCGTGTTATTGATTATATGGGTGATGACGCTGCAGTCGTTCAGGCGGCGCGAGTGTCATATGGCAAGGGAACAAAGAAGATATCCGACGATGCGGGGCTAATTAACTACCTTTTGCGGCATCGTCACACTACACCCTTTGAAATGTGTGAAATTAAATACCACGTTAAATTACCAATATTTGTTGCCCGGCAATGGATTAGACATCGCACCGCAAACGTGAACGAATATTCTGCCCGGTACTCTGTTTTGGATCGGGAGTTTTATGTGCCGGAAGAAGACCATCTTGCGGCTCAGTCAAGTTCTAACCGTCAAGGGCGCGGCAATATATTGTCTGGAAGGGAAGCAAAAAGGGTTTTAGATATTTTAAGAGAAGATGCACAAATGACTTACGATCATTACATTGAAATGCTGAACGAGAGTGAAGAGGGTAATATAATTGATGTCTCAAAAGAGGGACTTGCTCGTGAACTTGCTCGGATGAACCTCACCCTAAGCACTTACACACAATGGTATTGGAAAACGGATCTGCACAATTTGTTAAATTTTTTAAGTTTGCGTGCAGACACGCATGCCCAGTATGAAATACGTGTTTATGCAGACGCAATGATGGAAACACTTCGGCGTTGGTGTCCTATAACGTTTCAATCGTTCAGTGATCATCGGGTTGAGGGTGTAACATTATCAGGTAAGGCTATCAAAGTCGTAAAAAAGTTGATTTCTGGCGCTCATATAAACCAGGAAGAAAGTGGTATGTCTAAGCGAGAATGGCGTGAACTCATGGAGGTTATTGGCTACTCAGAGTAAATTAGATTAGGAAAATAATTTGCTCTAAAGTATTGGAGTGG
This sequence comes from Rhodospirillales bacterium, assembly GCA_028345065.1. Classification (GTDB taxonomy): domain Bacteria; phylum Pseudomonadota; class Alphaproteobacteria; order Rhodospirillales; family UBA2165. Next base: position 4,319 of record JAOMCN010000061.1, on the reverse strand, counting down.
GGTTGCTACATACGTTGAACCGGCCTATCTACCGTAAGATGGATGTTTGCCAACAAACTGCGTTGTGCTTCCCAATTAGTCCGGTAAAATCGGCACTCGTCGGATAGGTGAAGAAGCTGTTATATAAACACGGAGCTCTTACTTAACATACGGGTTTGTTTATTAGTAAATTTTGGCTTTCATTAGACGTTCTTCGAAAAGGATACTCTTAATGGTTTGGAAAATACAGCGTGGCGGGCCGTGGGGTGGTAACGGCGGTGGAAGTGGTCAAGGTCCTTGGGGCGGCGGCAGTGGTCCCAAAGGGGGACCGCAACCACCGGATATCGAGGAAATTCTGCGCCGTAGTCAAGAAAAATTTAAGAAATTTTTTCCTGGTCGTGGAAAGGGTGGTAGGCGGTTATCCTTATTAATTGGGGTTCTCGTGCTTATTTGGCTGGCAACTGGTTTTTACAGAGTTCAGCCCGGAGAAGAAGGTGTTGAGCTAATGTTCGGCGAGTTTGTGAAACGGACTACGCCGGGTCTCAACTACTGGTTTCCCACTCCGATTGGTCAGGTTTATACACCGAATGTTGAAAACACGAATATTACAACGGTTGGCTTCCGAGAGTTTGGTCAGAGCGGAACCCGCAATACCACGGTAAGAGATGTGGCTGAGGAAAGTCTAATGTTAACGGGTGATCAGAATATCATCGACATCGATTATGTGGTTCAGTGGCGTATAAAAAATGCTGCCGACTTTCTTTTCAACATCCGCAACCCTGAGGCAACTGTCAAATTGGCTTCAGAAAGTGCTATCCGCGAGGTCGTGGGGCAGACGACACTGGAAGATGCACTGGCTCGAAAAAGAACACTAGTGGAAACCAGCACTGTTGAGGTCCTTCAAAAAATTTTAGACCACTATAAAGCCGGTGTCTTCATTACTTCAATTAAGCTCCAGAAAGTGGAACCACCTCAGCAAGTTATTGACGCCTTTAATGATGTGCAGCGTGCTCGCCAGGATAAGGAACGCCAGCAGAATGAGGCGTACGCGTACCGTAATGATATTGTTCCGAAAGCCAAAGGTGAAGCCGCACGAATGATCCAGGAAGCTACGGGTTATAAAGAGCGTATGGTGCTGGAGGCGGAAGGTGAGGCGAAGCGCTTTCTGTCGGTCTTTGAAGCCTACAAGGGCAACAGAGCCGTGACCCGTTCACGTCTATATCTAGAGCGCATGCAGCAAGTATTTAAGGATTCTGAAAAGGTGATTATTGATTCTGGTAAAGGGGCCACCGGTGTGCTGCCATATTTACCGTTGCCAGAACTTCGTAAAAGATCGTCGGGAGCGGACAAATGAATAAGATCTTTCTTGCTGTCATCGGTGTAATTGTGGTTGTTGCAGGTATTGTAGCCTTTAGCGCATTGTATACTGTTCACCAAACTCAACAGGCATTGGTTCTACAATTCGGTAATCCGATTAAGGTGAATAGAGAACCGGGTCTTAAGGTTAAGGTGCCGTTTGTCCAGAATGTAATTTTCTTTGACCGACGTATTCTTGATTTGGACCCACCGGCTCAGGAAGTCATTCTTAGTGACCAAAAGCGCATAAATGTCGATTCGTTCATACGATATCGCATTTTGGATGCTTTAGAATTTCGTAAAAAGGCAATTACAGACAACAACTTCCGCCAAATTTTTGGCGCACGTCTTAATGCGGTTGTGCGTGCGGAAGTTGGCACTGTCTTTCTAGCCGATATGCTATCCGGAAAACGGGATGACGTAATGTTGTCCATAACCAACACCCTGAAGAAGGAAGCCCCGGAATTTGGTGTCGAGGTAATAGATGTCCGAATTGGCAGAACTGACTTACCTGATGAAACGTCACAGGCAGTGTATAACAGAATGCGCTCCGATCGGATTGCCGAGGCTGCCAAACTTCGATCTGAGGGTGCGGAGATCAAAGCTAAAATTCAGGCGAAGGCGGATAAAGATCGTACCGTCTTATTGGCTGATGCAGAAAAATCGTCCCAAATTTTGAGAGGTCAAGGCGAAGGTACCCGCACAAATATATTGAATTCAGCTTTCGGTAAGGACGCTGAATTTTTCGAGTTTTATCGAACAATGGAGGCATATGACAATGCTTTTGGTGATGGGACAACCATGGTTTTGAATCCAAAGTCGGATTTTTTTAGATTTTTTGGCGACATTTCAGGTAAGGCCAAATAGAAACCTAAGCAATGGCTTCTGTCTCTCGTTAGTGTCAGTGGCGACTTTTCGAAGACAACCTTGGAATGAGTGAACTTCTGACAGCCTTGGCCTTAGCAGTAGCACTGGAGGGTGTGATTTATGCTCTGTTTCCTGAAAGTATGAGGCGTTTTATGCTCCATGTTTTGGAGATGTCGGACAACTCGCTCCGAGTTGCTGGTGTAACTGCAGCCGTTGTCGGAGTTGCCGCTATAGCCGTTTTACGCCTGAATTTTTAATCAGGTATGGTACAGAACATTGGTAAATTATGGTGCCGTGAAACGTCTTTGCCCTATTTCTCTGCAATACGCCACCTATATACCTAATTGACACCATCAGAAAAACACATTGTAGGCATCTAATTTGAGCTAGATTACGTATAAATTAGCATTGAAATTAATTATTTAAAACATACACAGTGTCTAAATTAACGACACAAATGAGGATAACATTAATGCGGTATATTTTTACCTGGCCTTTCATAATCCCGGCTTCATTAGTTCTAAGATGGCGTGGAACCATAGGCCAAATACCTCTATTTATGCTATTGGGCTTTTTGCTGATGACTTCATCGGCGCATTCCCGTGCAGCAGGCGAAAGTTTTGCAGATTTGGCACAAAGGCTTCTTCCATCGGTGGTGAATATATCGACAACTAGTGTCATAAAGGATCCCAGCGTCTCACCTCAAATACCTCAATTTCCTCCTGGATCACCATTTGAGGAATTTTTTCGCGATTTCCTTGAACGCAATAGACCACAGGAGCAAAGAAGATCAACGTCATTGGGGTCAGGGTTTATCATTGAAAAATCAGGTGTCGTTATTACGAACAATCACGTCATTCAAGATGCTCAGGAAATCAAAGTTATACTGCAAGATAACACGACTTTGACGGCTAAATTGATTGGTCGAGATCCCAAGACCGACATTGCCGTTTTGAAAGTAAATTCTGAAAAGGATTTGCCTTCGGTTTCATTCGGTAACTCTGATCAACTTAGGGTTGGAGATTGGGTGGTAGCTATTGGCAATCCCTTTGGTTTGGGCGGTACGGTCACAGCTGGGATCGTTTCGGCGAGAGGTCGGAACATTAATTCAGGACCTTACGATGATTTTATTCAGACAGATGCTTCCATTAATAGGGGTAATTCAGGCGGGCCATTGTTCAATATGCGTGGTGAGGTTGTTGGTATTAACTCTGCCATCCTCTCACCTACGGGTGGTAGTGTTGGCATAGGATTTTCAATTCCCACATCAACAGCAAAAGGCGTTATTGATCAGTTGCAACGTTATGGACGAACTCGTCGAGGATGGCTTGGTGTTCGTATCCAACAGGTGACTGATGAAATTGGAGAAAGTCTGGGTCTGAAAAAAGCCAGTGGGGCATTAGTTGCCGAGGTAACGGCTGGGAGCCCCGCGGAAGAAGCAAAATTACAGGAGGGAGACGTGATTCTCTCATTTAATGGTCAAACTGTAAATGAGATGCGTAATCTACCCCGTATAGTTGCCGGTACGAAAATTGGACAAAAGGTGCCCATAGTTGTCTGGCGAAAAGGAAAAAAGAAGTCGCTAAGTGTCGCTGTTGGGGAATTGGATGAAAAACAAGCATTACTTATTAAACCGGGGCAACAAAAAGATACAAAATCTACTAAAGAAAGTAAGCTTCCATCACTTGGGTTGACGTTGGCTTTTATAAACGATGCCGTACGTAAACAGTTCAAACTTAAAAAATCTTCTAGAGGTGCCGTGATTACATTTGTTGATCCCAGTGGAACAGCGGCGGAAAAAGGTCTCAAAAAAGGCGATATAATAATTAAGGCTGGTCAAACAGCAATTAATAGCCTTACGGATGTTAAAGATAATATCGAGAAAGCCGTTAGAGAGGGCAGAAAATCCATTCTATTATATATGGAAAGGCAAAGCGGAATAGGTTTTGTGGCTATACGAATTGGCCAAGGTTAAATTTGGAAATTCTAATTAACCACCAACTTCAAAATATTTAAAATAAGATTCCGTTTGCTACTGATATGGATCCAGAACCCAAGAGGACATTGTCCTGCGCAGCTAGAATTGCATCGAGCTACTCGAAATGATTTTTCTGCAC
>JAOMCN010000059.1 GCA_028345065.1 Rhodospirillales bacterium | reverse complement strand
CGTCGATAGCAGTCTGGTCGAGAGTTATTTTAGCTTGAGCCGAGAGAAGGGCTAACTCATGGGCCTTATCGTTCTTGTCCTGCCACATATCCATTGCTTTGGGTATGGCAGACGAAAACAGGCGCAATGCAGAGCCTATTAAACTGAGCAAGGTATTTCTCCTAAGAAGATGTTTGTTGGAAATTGAGAATCAAGGTAGCTCTCAGGTATGGGTGCGGCAACGCTTGGAAGCGTGTTTGAAAAGTATAAGCTCAATGCCATCTGCAATGATTGCGGTCGGTCGAAGGAGCTTGATGTAGCTGCTTTGAAAGATAAGTACGGCGACGACTTTGAAGTCCCTCGCCTCTCTAAGATGGCTAAATGCACAAACTGCGAGTCACCCAACGGGTGCCGCGTTCGCCTTGGTAATATTTTTGATCTAATTCACAAACGGTAATCTTTACAACCCAAAGATGGGCTGATGTCAAACGAACGCCTATACCTTTATCTTGGCATAATCTCCGTTATTTCGGCGGTAGCTTGGAGCATTTATACTATGGTTAGTCCCTACATCCTTTAACGCCCTCGCTTGTAGGTAAGGAACTCAGTCATTACCATGGGCTAATTATGAATATTCCTAAGGAGGAATACTATGACAACTGAATTATCCATGTTGGTTTGGGCCACTGGACTTACAGGTATTTTGTGGCTGCCTTACGTTTTGGCATACGTTCAACTTTCAGGTTTGATGAACGTACTTAAATATGAACCCTTACCAGACTTGCCAGATTGGGTCGAACGGGCCAAGACCCATCATCGCAACTCAGTTGAAAATTTAGTTATATTTGCAGCTCTGATTATTACTGCACACCTAGCAAATGATAATAATGCCGCCACAGCGTCGGCAGCTATTATCTATTTCTGGTCTCGTGTCGCACATCTAATCGTCCATTACGCCGGTCTACCCTACCTCCGCACTGTTACTTGGTTCGTTAGCTGGTTAGCCATGCTATGTATATTCTATCAGATAGTGACCTGAGCCATATAGAAAGTTGGTGGACTAACGCCTTCGCTTGTATGTCAAAAACTCAGCCGCTTCTTGAGGTTCTGCAAAGCAGCTTAGGAAACCAGTTTCGGTATCGCACCATAAACGATGTGAAATCCGACGGTCATTGGAATAATTTATTCCGACCCTATTCCGACCCAGAGCCGATTTACATCCGACGCTCATGGTTGAAAACCCGCAGAAATCCGCCAAAAAACTGGTGACCCCGACAGGATTCGAACCTGTGACCGTCGGATTAGAAATCCGATGCTCTATCCAGCTGAGCTACGGGGCCATAATAGTTCAAGATAGAATTATTCAACTTTTGTGTATTTAAAGTTATCGGAGTAGCTCTTAGGGATAACCCGTCGAATGTTGGGCTCAGCTAAATTGTAAGAAAGAGCATTACGTTCTGCGTAGGCAATTGCCTCTTCTTTTGTTTCAAATTTTAGTCGCAGTTGCCCTCTCATATCTCCAGAACCCGCCCACCCCATTAATGTGTCTACCTTTTTGGCTTCTTCCGGTTCGTATTCAACTATCCAGTGCTGAACATTTGCATAGCCTGATTGCATTGCAGTCCTGGCCGGTTGGTAAATCTTTGCTTTCATTTCTTCACCATACACGTATTTTAAAATTTTAGCATTAATTTAGGTGGGTCTGTTAATTTTCCGTTTATTTGCTGTAAGAGTGCTACCTAAAGAGGGTATTTCCATAATATTTGCAGCTATACTAGTTGATTTAAGAGATAATTAAATGCTTTCGGCGAAAGACAATGACCTCGTTACGCAAATAGAGGGAAATGCTCCCTGTGGTAACTTATTGCGTAGTTACTGGCACCCACTGGCGCTCACTGAAGAATTGACAGCATCTAGAGCTGCAAAAGCTGTAAAAATCATGGGTGAGGAACTCGTTCTGTTCAGGGATGATGAGGGACAATATGGATTAATAGATCGTCACTGCCCTCATCGGGGAGCTGATTTATGTTTTGGTCGCTTGGAAGATGGTGGGATAAGGTGTCCATTTCACGGATGGCTCTTTAATGTCGATGGAATATGCCTCGAACAACCGGCAGAGCCTCGGGAAAGTAATTTTCGTAAAAAGATTAAAATTAAGTCTTATCCTTGCCAGGAAATTAATGGCATTATTTTTACCTATATGGGTCCGGGAAAAGCACCAGCCTTGCCTCACTTTGATTGTTTTGTGGCACCGGAGACGCACAGTTTTGCGTTTAAAGGATATCTTGAATGTAACTGGTTGCAGGCAGTTGAAGTGGGAATAGATCCTAGTCATGCTTCCTTTCTTCATCGTTATTTAAAGGACCACGACCCCGAATATGGATTGCAGTTTGGAGGTATGTCAGGTGACAGCGAGGTTACAATGACGAGTGTCCTTAGAAATCACGTCTGTCCAGATATTAAAGTTGAGGAAAACGAATTTGGAATGCGCCTCATTACAACGCGTCAAATGAACCGGGAAAGTATGCACGTCCGTGTTACAAACTTGGTATTTCCGAACCTAATAGTAATACCCATGACTAACGATATTTGCATTTCTCAATGGCATGTTCCAATTGATGACAAACACAGTTGGTGGTATGCAATTTTTACAGCTTTCGATGATGAAATAGATAAAGAGGCTATGCGCAACCAGCGTTTGGAACTCTACTCTCTTCCGGACTATAGACCCCGTATAAATAAAACAACCAATTACGGTTATGATCCCGAGGAGCAAAGGACAACGACATTCACTGGCATGGGGATGGATATCAATGTTCATGATCAGTGGGCCGTAGAAAGCCCAGGTCACATTTACGATCGTAGTAAAGAGCACTTGGGGACAGCCGACAAAGGGATAATTACGTATCGCAGATCTTTGATCAAAGCGATCAATGGCCTCATTGAGGGAAAACCGGTACCATTTCTCTTTCAAGGTGAAGCCGGTAGTAAATTGCGCGGACCCGTTGCCATTGATACCACTGCCGACATCCATTCTTGGAATGATGATTGGAAAAGTCAGGATAAAAATAAACGTGAACATTCCACCTGGGCAAAGGGCGCCGGCACATAAGCTGCAAAATAATGGCAAATCAAAGAGAATATATGGGAAGAACTGATTTTGTTGAACGTCATGAATTATGGGATGGTGATGAGCATGAACAAGTGGATAGGGTCTTACATGCTGTAGAAGAAAATCAATTGGAGGTAGTCAGGTTATCATTTGCAGATCAGCATGGAATTCTGCGGGGTAAATCTGTTGTTGTTGATGAACTGCCCCAGGCTTTGCGAAATGGTTGTACAAATACGACCACTCTGCTTGCCAAAGATACATCGCATAAAACAGTCTTTCCTGTCTTCACTTCAGGAGGTGGATTAAATATTCCTGGAATGAGTAACGCCGGTGACTTAGTTATGGTGCCATTGCCCAGTACGTTTCGCATCCTTCCCTGGGCAAGTAAGACTGGTTGGATGCTATGCGATATTTACTTTGCAAACGGTGAAAGAATTCCTTTCTCCACGCGTCAAATTCTAAAGGATGCACTGAAGGAGTTATCCAATAAAGGTTTTGGGTATCTCGCAGGTCTGGAAGTAGAAATGCATATCTACAAGCTTGAAGATGCTAAACTTGAACCGGAACACGCAGGCCAACCTGCATCACCTCCCGACGTGAGCCTTTTGGCTCATGGTTTTCACTACTTGACTGAAACCCGTATGGATGAATTTGAGCCGGTTCTTGAATTCATCCGGGCAAATTTAATTAAACTAGGGCTCCCACTCCGTACATTTGAGGTGGAATTTGGTCCCAGCCAAATAGAAATTACCTTTAAGCCGACATTTGGTCTCGAGGCCGCAGATAATATGATGTTGTTTCGGAGTGCCATGAAACAGATTTGCAAGAGACATGGTTACCACGTCACGTTTATGTGCCGTCCAGGCCTCGATAACGCATTCTCGAGTGGCTGGCATTTACATCAATCACTTATGAACACAATCGATTCAAGTAATGCCTTTATGCCACAAACAAAAAACGAAATTCTTTCCCCTTTAGGTATGTCTTTTGTTGCCGGAATATTAGAACACGCGAGTGCGGCTGCAGTTTTTACCACGCCCACACTTAATGGATACAAACGTTATAAACCAAATTCACTTGCACCGAACAGTATCGTTTGGGGTAATGACAATAAGGGAGCAATGCTACGTGTGATTGGCGCTGGGATAAATGACCCCGCAACACACTTGGAAAATCGTGTAGGTGAGCCAGCCGCAAATCCATATCTATATATGACGTCACAAATATTAAGTGGTATGGACGGGGTCTCAAAGGACATGACACCTCAACCTCCTACTGAAGAACCGTATTCTCCCGGAGCCAAACTACTTCCCACAAACTTGTTGGAGGCTATTGACGCATTGCGGCAGAGTAAAATGTTTCGAAACAAAATGGGAGATCAATTTGTCGACTATCTCCTTCACATCAAGACTGCCGAAGTAACTCGATTTTTTTCAGAAGTTACTGATTGGGAACACCGGGAATATTTTGAGATATACTGATTCATCAAAGTATGAGTGAATTGTATCCAACCATCTCCAATCAGTTTACTTTTCTCTCAAATACGTAAAGAAAATCCAGCTCTTAATTTGACCTTAGGACACGTTTGTTTCTCAAGGTCACCAATTTCAAACTAACGACCTCCTACTTCCACAAAACTAAATTAAAAGGGTAAATAGCAGTAACTTTAAATCACATTTTTACGTTGCGCATATTCCTTTCCTCCTATCAGGATCTGTCCCTGAACAATCTTACTCACTTGTCTGGTAGATAAGGTTCTTGACGTTTATAAATTCTTTTTAAAAGTTTAAATATTTGGAGAATTACTCATGGGTGCATTTGGTATAAGCCAGCCGGTCCGGCGTACTGAGGACCCAATATTTCTGACCGGACAAGGCCGTTATGTGGACGATATCAAACTGGATGATACGCTACATGGTTTTGTTCTACGTTCCCCCCATGCCCACGCCAATATCAATTCCATCGACATTTCACGGGCCGCCGCCGCGCCCGGCGTTCATCTCGTATTGATCGGCGCCGACTACGAAGCCGCAGGCCTCGGCGCGATGCCCTACAACAATCCCCCGACCCCAGATTGGGATCCTAACTGCATTTACACACCGAAGATGCTGGCTCTGGCGACAAATGCAGTCCGATTTGTGGGGGATGGTATCGCCTTCATTGTCGCGGATAGTGTGGTTGCTGCCCAGGATGCGGCTGAACTTATTACCGTCGATTATGAAACACTGCCCGCCGCGATCGGCACGGCGACTGCCACCGATCCGCGTACACCGGCAGTCTGGCCTGAACGGCCTGATAACATTGCATTCGTTCACCAGGCGGGAGACAAGGCGAAAACGGACGCCGCCTTTGAAAGCGCCGAACATGTTGTCACCCGGAAACTTACCATTAACCGGGTGGGCGCCAATTCCATAGAAGCGCGCGCCATTCTTGCTGTTTACGAAAAGGAAGCCGATTTCCACACCATCTATTTGAGTGCCCAAAGCGCCTTTGGCATGCGGCGTATCCTGGCGGAAGTGATATTCGGAGAGGACCAAAGTAAGTTTCGCGTCATCACCAATGATATAGGTGGCGCTTTTGGCATGAAGGCTGCTTTCTATCCGGAATACGCGCTTTCTGTCTGGGCGGCACGCTTGTTGGGGAAGCCCGTCAAGTGGATCGAGGAACGTACCGAAGCCCACCTCACAGACTATCATGGCCGGGATAATGTTACGGAAGTTTCTCTCGCCTTGGATAATTCCGGTAAATTTCTGGGACTTCGGGTCGATACAACCGCCAATCTGGGGGCCTATCTTTCGACACTCGCCGCAGGGCCAGCCACCATTCATCTGGGCGGTCTTGCAGGCGTTTATACCACACCGGCGGCTCACGTAAACGTAACCGGTATTTTCACCCACTCCTGTCCTACTGCCCCGTATCGCGGCGCCGGCAGGCCCGAAGCCTCATTTGTCATTGAAACAACGGTGGATGCCGCTGCAAGGGAACTTGGTATCGATCCGGTAAAACTTCGCCGTCTGAATATGATTCCGCCCGAGGCTATTCCTTATCAGACCCCGCTCTATTTCAACTATGATTCAGGGAGGTTCGATGAAACCCTTAAAATGGCCCTAGATGTTGGCGATTATGGAGGTTTCAGCGCTCGGAAAGTCGAAACAGAAAAAACCGGTAAATTAAGAGGCTTGGGCATCTCTTACGCAATTGAGCGGGCAGCTCCCGCTGGGTTCGAGTTTAACGAAATGAAGTTCCAACCTGATGGAACACTTAAAATCTATGCAGGTACCACCAATAATGGCCAAGGCCATCATACCATGTACACGCAGATTGCCTGCGAATTTTTGGGGCTTTTTCCAGACGATATCAGAGTGATCGAGGGTGATACGGGGGAGGTGCAAAAAGGGTTTGGAACCGGCGGTTCCCGCGTGTCCGCAATGGGTAGTTCAGCCGCATTTCAAGCGGCGGAGGTTATTATTGAGAAAGCTAAAACGCTAGCCTCTCATATTCTGGAAACGGCGGAAGTCGATCTTAATTTTTCTGAAGGCGTTTTCACCATCACCGGCACTGACCGCTCAGTCAGCTTGAAGGAAGTAGCTGCGTTTTCCTTCGATGCCGCCAAAATCCCTGCCGGGTTAGAGTCCGGCCTGAGCGGCGAAGCGGAATACCGGACGGAGGTCTGCAATTATCCCAACGGTTGTCACATCTCAGAGGTGGAGATTGATCCTGAAACAGGAAAAATTGACGTAGTTAAATACACCGTCGTTGATGATGTGGGTGTTGTGATTAATCCCCTACTCCTAGATGGTCAGATCCATGGGGGCGTTGCTCAAGGATTAGGACAAATTTTATTTGAGGATATTTCTTATGATCCGATTACTGGCCAGATGCTAACGGGCTCTTTCATGGATTACGCCATGCCGAGGGGCGACGACCTGCCGGGCATTAAAGTGGTATCTAATTCGGTGCCCACCGGAACAAATCCCTTGGGTATCAAAGGCGCCGGTGAAGCTGGCACCATCGGTGCTATGCCCTGTGTAATGAACGCGGCCATCGATGCGTTGTCATCTCTTGGTATCTTCCAACTCGAAATGCCGCTGACGCCGAACCGCGTTTGGCAAGCAATTCAATCAGCTAGTTAGGATGCGAAAAACAA
>JAOMCN010000006.1 GCA_028345065.1 Rhodospirillales bacterium | reverse complement strand
CGCCACAAACTCCACTACCGACATATCTTCGATGATGGGAGCAGTATTGGGCAGGCAAACCATGGTAGTGACGCCCCCAGCGGTTGCGGAGCGTCCTGCCGATTCTATTGTGCCTTTATGCTCTTCACCTGGTTCTCTTATTTGAACCCGGATATCGACCAAGCCAGGTGCGAGGCACTTGCCTTTGCAGTCTATCGTCGGAATATCTTCTGGCGCGCCATTTGTAAAAAGGTGTTGGCCCACATCCGCAATGGTTTCCCCATCGGTCAAGAGGGCCCCTTCTTCGTCCATACCTGTTGCAGGATCTAGAAGCCGTGCATTGATATAAGCACGTTTACCGACAGTATTATCCGGCATGGCAGCTGTCCAGGTTCCGTTCAAGGTCTTTGATCCTTTAATTTAAGACTTCTCAAAGGTTTCTAAGCCTCTCTTCCTGGATATTTTGGGCAAGAATATCCAGACAAGCCATACGTACAGCGACACCCATTTCCACTTGTTCACGAATCACACTGCGGCTAAAATCATCGGCAACAACAGAATCTATTTCAACTCCGCGGTTAGCGGGTCCCGGATGCATAATCAGGGCATCAGGCTTGGCTACGGAGAGTTTGTCATAATCAAGGCCAAAAAACAAAAAATATTCCCGGATTGAGGGAATAAAATTACCATCCATGCGTTCGTTTTGCAGACGCAACATCATCACGATATCGCAATCCTCAAGGCCTTTTTTCATATCGTGAAACACTTCGACGCCCATCTGGCCGACAGATGAGGGTAAAAGTGTTAGGGGAGCTACCAAGCGCACTCGAGCCCCCATGGTTACTAGAAGGTGGATGTTGGAACGTGCAACGCGGGAGTGCACAATGTCACCGCATATTGCGACGACAAGACCTTCCAGATCCCCTCGCCTTCTACGGATAGTGAGAGCGTCTAATAGAGCCTGTGTTGGATGTTCATGGCTTCCATCACCCGCATTTATTACCGCACAATTTACTTTCTCTGCTAATAGTTGGGTGGCCCCACTTTCGCCGTGACGGACGACCAGTATATCAGGGTGCATGGCGTTAAGGGTCATAGCTGTGTCAATTAGAGTCTCGCCCTTTTTAATTGCGCTGTTAGCAACGGACATATTGATAACGTCGGCGCTCAAACGCATGCCTGCAAGTTCGAAAGATGTCAAAGTACGGGTGGAGGTTTCGAAAAACAGATTGACAACGGTGCGCCCTCGTAAAAGATCGACTTTTTTGTCGGCTTGTCGATTCTGTTCGACATACTGCTCCGATTTGTCAAGAAGCGCTGTGATTTCTTGTCTAGAAAGTCCTTCGATTCCTAGCAGGTGACTGTGTTGATAATTTGGATTGGCCAGATTTGTTGCCATAAAACCGAAATATATGTTGCCTAGACTAATTGGTCCAGAGCTTAAATATGCGATACTAGTTGTTGGTGATTATTACGAGGATAAAGAATCGAGCGCACCTTGTAAAATATATGCGGCTGCCATCGTATCAATAATCTCGGAACGACGGTTGCGGCTTAAATCTGCTTCTTTAGTCAACACTCGTTCCACGGCTGAAGTTGACAAGCGCTCATCCCAAAATGTAATTCCAATTTCCAATATATTGTCGAGATTGACAGCAAACTGACGTACTGATTGGCACGCGGGGCCTTCGTTACCGTCCATGCTGATGGGTAATCCGAGCACTAAGCCGGTTACTTGCCTTTCAGTAATGATAGCGTCTAAATTTTTAACGTCCTTAGTAAACTTGCTCCTTCGGACCGTTCCAACGGTCGTGGCAATCTTCATATCACTGTCAGATACCGCGAGACCAATAGTCTTCCTCCCGACATCAAGGCCTAAAAGCCTGCTTTTTTTTGGCAGGAATTTGATTAGCTCGGAGAGTGACTGAAAAATCATAAATAATTGAGGATCTAAAAGTATTCAGTAGATAATGGGCGTGCCAAAATATAAAGCCCCATAATGAGAAGTGCGAAAAAGAATACTTGCCGGAAGCGGGTGTCATTCAATTGTTTACGCACTAAAACACCTACTAACATTCCTAAAAAAGCAGGCACGAGGGCAAATGTGGAAAGATAAAATAGGTTTGTCGGCATTAAACCGTGTCCACCAAGGGCGATACCTAGGGATACAGTTGCCATTGTAAATGTGATGCCCATGGCTTGTATGAACTGTTCACGGGGTAAGCCTAGAGCTTGTAGATACATTACTCCCGGAACAACGAAGGATCCAGTTAAGCCCGTGAATAGACCGGCGAGGGCTCCCACTGCCGGCGCAGCCGCTGGTTCCCATTTTGTTGGCAGGTTGATTTGTGGTGTAGTTAGGCTAAGCGCTGCATAGGTAGATAACAACATCCCCAGAAGTGCAGAAAGAATTGGGGAATTGGAACCCGCCAAGATACCCGCACCAATCCAAGTACAGAGAAAGGCGGCTATTATGTAGACCCACATTCTCTTGATTATGTCTTTTAAAAAACCACCGGATAGCCCCTGCCAGACGTTAGTTAATAGAGCTGGCAACACTAAAATTGCCATGGCAGGCTTGAGGCCCAAGGTTGCTACCAAGAGAGCTAAAGACACAGAAGGTAGGCCAAGGCCTATAACCCCTTTGACGAACCCCGAAACAAGGAATACCACGGTAATAATAACGAACAATTCTAGGGAAGGGAGAGGCGACATATTTGGCATAATGCAGCTTCAAATTTTCTCCGGCCAGAGTTGAACCCGAAATGTAGAAGGACGACGGATACAGATATATCTGATTGTGGATGAGCTATAAAAACCTAAAATACGAAAATGTTTTATTAGTTGAAAGCCTCTTCCCAAGAACCCTTTGTTGCAGCCTTGGAATATTCTGTTGCGCGGTTTTCAAAAAAGTTTGTGTGCTCAACCGCATTGAGCATCGTGTCAAGCCACGGCAACGGATGTTTCTCTATTTGGTAAATTGGCTGCAGTCCCAGTTGAGTTAGTCTTCGGTTAGCTATGTACTTTATATAATCTTTGACGTTATTAGGTGTTAGTCCCTCAACAGAACCAAGTTCAAATGCCAAGTCTACAAAGGCGTCTTCGTGGATGACGATCGTTTCACAGGCCTTGTAAAGTTCATTTTGAAGGTCTTGTGTCCAGATTTCTGTATTCTCCGATATAAATGTTTTAAAGAGTTTAATCAGTGAAGCGCAATGTAGACTTTCATCTCTTACAGACCAGGTGACGATTTGTCCCATGCCTTTCATCTTATTGAATCTAGGAAAATTTAATAGAATCGCAAAACTAGCAAAAAGTTGAAGCCCTTCTGTGAACGCGCCAAAGACTGCTAGTGTCAATGCGATGTCTTTTTTGGTATCGACACCAAATTGCTGCATGTAGTCGTACTTAGCCTTCATCTCCCTATATTGAAGGAAAGCAGAGTACTCTGCTTCCGGCATGCCAATTGTATCAAGGAGATGTGAATAGGCTGCAATATGGATGGTCTCAATATTGGAGAAGGCTGCAAGCATCATCTGAACTTCCGTAGGCTGGAAGACCTGGGAATAATGCTTCATGTAGCAGTTATTTACTTCGATATCGGATTGAGTAAAAAAGCGAAAAATTTGTGTCATCAAATGGCGCTCGCTTTTACTCAGTTTATGATGCCAGTCCTTAACATCGTCGGCCAGAGGCACTTCCTCCGGCAACCAATGTACACGTTGCTGAGTTAACCAAGCATCATAACACCAAGGATAGGTGAAGGGTTTATAAACTGGGTTTGCGTCGAGTAGTGACACGTTTCTAGACCTTCAATTTATTTTGTTTACACTTTACTGGCACGCGAGACACTCTTCATAGTCAGTACTCTCAAGTGATTCAGATGGCGTGCGCGCGGCTAAAGGTATATTTAATTTGGTCGTGGTTGGCTCTAGAAGCACGTTGGGACTGGCCTCGGAGTTTGTTTCGGGCAGCTCCTCGGTAGAGACATCCTCCGCACGTTGTATTGACTTGGAACGGCAATAATAAAGACTCTTCATACCCCGTTTCCATGCCATAAAGTGGATCTGATGAAGATCTCTTTTATGGATATCAGCGGACAGGAAAACGTTTACTGATTGGGATTGATCAATATAGGGCGTTCGGTCAGCGGCAAGCTCAATTACCCAACGCTGGTCCAATTCAAAGGCAGTTTTAAAGATTGATTTTTCGTCATCACTTAAAATATCTAAGTGCTGGACTGAGCCCTGGTTCACGGCGATGGAAGACCAAATATCCTCGTTATCTTTGCCTTTGTTCTTGAGTAGCGTTTTTAGGTGACGGTTCCGGACGTTGAAGGAGCCAGAGAGTGTTTTGTGGATATAGCTATTTCCGTTTATTGGTTCAATCCCAGGGGATGCCCCACCGCAAATAATCGATATACTTGCTGTTGGAGCAATGGCTGTCTTATTCGAAAAGCGTTCATTAATCCCGTAATCACTGGCATCTGGGCAGGCGCCTCTCTCTTCAGCTAGCACCGACGATGCCGCGTCTACACCGGCCTTAATATGTCGAAAAATTTTTAAATTCCATCCCTTAGCCAACGCCGATTCAAAGGGGACAGAATTGGCCTGTAGAAAAGAATGTAGCCCCATAGTGCCCAAGCCGACCGATCTCTCTCGCATAGCAGCATATTTAGCCCTCTCCATGCAATCGGGAGCGCTATCTATAAAATCCTGTAATACATTATCAAGAAAACGCATAACATCTTCTATAAAACTCGGATTATTTTTCCATTCTTTAAAAGTTTCTATATTTAAAGATGATAAACAGCAGACGGCGGTCCGTTCTTCACCCAAGTGGTCAATTCCGGTAGGGAGAGTAATTTCGCTGCAAAGGTTGGAGGTTTTGACCGATAAGCCTGCTAGCTTGTGGTGTTCAGGTATCAGCCGGTTTACCTGATCCGAGAAAATAATATATGGCTCTCCTGTCTCAATACGAGCGTTTAATAACCTGATCCAGAGCGAACGGGCGGAAACTTTTCGCACAGGAGATTGGTCCTTGGGGCTAATAAGGCCCCATTCTTCGTCGTTTTCGACAGCCCTCATGAAGGCATCCGGCACTAATACGCCATGGTGAAGGTTCGGTGCTTTACGGTTGGGGTCACCGCCGGTAGGTCGACGTATTTCCATGAATTCTTCGATTTCTGGATGGGACATAGGGAGATAGACGGCTGCTGAGCCTCTCCTTAAAGAACCTTGACTGATGGCGAGGGTCAATGCATCCATTACCCGAATAAAAGGGATGACGCCCGACGTTTTACCGGAAACACCTACCTTCTCACCAATGGAACGCAGATTGCCCCAGTAGCTGCCGATGCCGCCGCCAGAAGACGCAAGCCAAACATTCTCGGTCCAAAGATCAACGATACCATTCAAACTGTCTTTGCTTTCATTGAGAAAACAAGAAATTGGAAGTCCCCGGGTAGACCCTCCATTAGATAACACCGGTGTTGATGCCATGAACCAGTGATTGCTCAGATAATCATAAATGCGTTGGGCGTGAGATGTGTCATCACCATATGTACTGGCTACCCTGGCAAATAGTTCTTGATAGTCTTCACCCGGCAGGAGGTAGCGGTCTGTTAAAGTCGCTTTCCCAAAATCCGTTAGTTTTGCATCACGGCTTTTGTCGACTTGGACTGTGGGTCCTTTTAAAGTTTGAATGGTCGAATCAAGCAATTGTCGCTCCCTCAGTTAACTTAACATTCCTATTGTTGCCAGTTTACTTTCTGCACAGGTGTTTTCATTTCCAATGGGTAGAAATATTTTTTTTGAATCCAAAGTTAAAATCTGTTTTATTTTTCAATGTGTTAAGATCCTTAAGTTAAAAATTTAAAATGTACGCAATTGGAGGTTCTACTC
Organism: Rhodospirillales bacterium; assembly: GCA_028345065.1. Classification (GTDB taxonomy): domain Bacteria; phylum Pseudomonadota; class Alphaproteobacteria; order Rhodospirillales; family UBA2165. Next base: position 69,608 of record JAOMCN010000006.1, on the reverse strand, counting down.
TGTCTTCGCTATTTGATCCCGGAGTTGTAAACCAATATTGGTTTGCTGAATTTGGCCGAAGGCACTGTATTTAAGCAAATATCAATGTGATTTGGCGTGCGATTGACGCCTGTCATCCTCCCCTCTAAAATAAGTTATTAGAGCCTAGTTAGAACTAGATATAGTATTACAATTTAAAAAAGCGTCAACAGATAGTTAGGGAAAGATCGATATTTTCATAAATTTGGTCTTGAATTTGCGCATAGGCTGTCGGTATTAATAATTATTACTTAATACAATCAAGAGCTACCAGGTATTATTGGAGAGGCAACCATTCGACGGTCTCTATAATGAAAAGTCATCATAATTTATGTATTTTACCCCATTAATCAGGGTGGACCCGCATTTTTGGTTTGATTACTTTTATATTCATAATAGGCGCGATAAATCAAAATCTAATCCGACAGCAATCATCAAATGCGGCCCATAAGGAGAAATTTGGTTACAATTTATCCTCTATAATTTATTTGTATTGAACTAACGTCGCTTAGTTGTTAGCAGCTAAATTTTTTTGGAGGTTATGTACATTGGATTCGATGTGGGAAGAAGGCTTTAAACATATGGAGGAATTTGTCCGCGCCAACGGTAATGCCAAGGTACCAGCGGCTCATTTGTGTGCTGACGGCTTTGATCTTGGAAGGTGGGTTGAACGTCAAAGGACATTTCGGAATTCATTGGATGCCGAGCGGAAGGCGCGCTTGGAAGCCTTAAAAGGTTGGATCTGGAATATTCGTGATCATCTTGTATGGGAAGAAGGATTTGAGCATTTGGAGGAATTTGTTGCTGCGGATGGTGACGCCTCTGTTCCATATAACCATATTACGCCAGATGGGTTTGATCTTTGGAGGTGGGTTGAACGCCAGAGAATTGCTCGAAATACCATGGATCCGGTTCGCAAAAAACGGCTTGAGGCCGTGATAGGCTGGACTTGGCAGGTAAAACGGTAATCCCTTTAGCTGATTAGGAGGCTCACCGAATAATAAGAAAACACCCATAATCACTGTTGAAGTATGGGGCTTTCTCCTTTTGATCGACATCTAATCATGATATTGCTGCTTTCACTTGATCGTAATCACCTCAGGGTATCATCATATGGAAATCATTGGCATTTCTCTTGACGCTATACAGTCATTTATAGCGTATTTGGTAACGGCGACAGCGCTGACATTAGTCTATGTATTTGTATACATTTGGGTGACACCTCATCCCGAGTTCAAGTTGATTAGGGAAAATAACTTGGCGGCTTCGGTCGCCTTTGCAGGCAGCTTAGTTGGTTTTTCTCTGCCTCTGGCTAGCGTAATTGCTCATTCGGTGGCTCTGGCCGATTGTGTAATCTGGGGCCTAATTGCAATTCTCGTCCAAATTATTATTTTTTTTCTTGTTCGTCTGCCCATACCTGGAATATCCGAGAGAATTGAGAAAGGCGAGACCTCTAGCGGACTTTGGCTTGGGGCTACGTCTTTGACTGGTGGACTCCTTAACGCCGCTTGTATGTCCCCTTGACTGATTAGACAAAAAATGATGGTCCATTCTGGAGAATTTATATGAAACGCTGGAACTCAATTTCCGCTGCTGCAGTAATGAGCGTCAGCGCTATAGCACTTTCCGCATGTGATGAACCAAAAGTAGATGCGGAGATATTTTCTAGCCTACAACAATGTACTGATAATTCCGGTTCGACACGTGAACAATGTGAACAAGGCTATAAAGAAGCACGTAGCCAACACGCTGAGGTGGCACCAAAGTTCACTTCTAAAAATGATTGTGAGGGCGAATTCGGAGCCGGGAGGTGTGAACAAGCGCCTTACCAGACGAGGAGTGGGGGTTCTGTTTTTATGCCCTTAATGATGGGCTATATGATGGGAAGCATGATGAATTCGGGCGGCAGGCGAAGCTCAATTTTTCCCCAGCCACTTTACCGTGCGGCAGATGATCCCAAAGGTTACCGCACGGCAGACAACAGGAAAGTGAGCTCTAAGACCGGTAGAACTCAAGTTGCCAGCTCAGCCGGCAGACGTCCTTCTATGAAGCGCTCAACCCTCTCTCGCGGGGGCTTTGGTGCTTCTGGTGGGCGTCTCGGATCAGCAGCTACCTGACGTAATTCGGCGGGACTTGATACCTTAGATGCTGCGCATCCCCGCAACTGAACGGCCCGATTTGGAGCGAGTGGCAAAGGAACACAACTTTCAATTTCACGCGAATGGTGGCATCCCCTTTTGGGATGAGAGCATTTACTACCAATTCACCTTAAAACAAATTGAAGAGGATCTTGAAGGGCCGGCGGAGGAACTAGAACACCTGTGCTTCGAACTTATAGAACGCGCCGTGAACGATGAAACCGTCTTCCGTTCTCTTGGCATCGAGGAATGTTTTTGGGACTATATTGCCGAAAGTTGGCGGAACGGGGAAAAAAATATTTATGGACGAATGGACCTCTCCTATGACGGAGAAGGGCCCGCAAAACTTCTGGAGTATAATGCTGATACGCCAACGACCCTTTACGAATCATCCGTTTTTCAATGGGAGTGGTTGGAACAAGCCATGGAGAAGGGCTTGATACCTGACGGATGTGATCAATTTAATGACCTCCACGATAGTATTGTAAAGGCGTTCTCACTTATAGATTTTGACGGGTCTCTGCACTTCGCATGTGTTGGAGACATCGAGGATGATAAAGGGACCCTTGATTACCTTCAGGAATGTGCCCGGGAAGCCGGCTTGTCGACTTGTTTCCTATCTATGCAAGAAATCGGCATAGATGATCGGGGTTGTTTTACCGACCTTGATGATCAGGTGATCAAAACACTCTTTAAGTTGTATCCTTGGGAATGGATGTTTGAAGAAGAATTTGGGCGCCGCGTACCAGCGAGTGGCACCAGGTTTCTTGAGCCGCCATGGAAGGCTGTACTCTCTAACAAGGGGCTAATGGCATTTCTCTGGGAGATGTTTCCTGGACATCCAAATTTATTGCCAGCGTATTTTGACGGTGATCGGCGAGCGTCGGAGCTGGCTGGTTCCTTTGTCCGTAAGCCGTTACTGTCACGACAAGGGGCCAACGTTCAAATAATCCAAGAAGGTAAAACACAAACTCGCAGTGAAGGGCCTTACGGCGACGGCGACCACATTTTGCAAGCATATCATCCGCTACCGGAATTTTCGGGAAACTATCCTCTAGTAGGGTGTTGGTTGGTAGCGAGTCAAGCAGTGGGAATGTGTATTAGGGAGGATCAGAATTTAGTCACGAGCAGGGATGCCAACTTTATTCCACACGTTATCCTGGATTGACTCAAAGAAAAGCGGATGCGATTCTCGAGTGAAAATTCGCTAAATATTATAGTTGGCGAATATCCCAAAACTCAACATATGTCACAGACAAGTGTTGATTGTGCCAGTCCACTTGGGTTTGGCATCACCTTAAAGTGGTTGAAACATAGACTACACCAAAGCCTTTATTGGATCGGTTCAAAGTGATGGCCCTACAGAAGAGTTGGAGAGGTGATGGAAAAATTTGGGGCTGAACTTATATTAGATTTGCATGGTTGCGACCCTGGTACATTTACGCGAAAAAGTATTAGTAGGTATTTTGAAAGCCTCTGCAAACTCATCGATATGAAACGTGAGGCGTTACACTTTTGGGACGATTTTGATGTTCCTGTGAAAGAAAGACAAACGTCTGCCCATACTCAGGGTACTTCAGCCGTTCAGTTTATTTTGACGAGTTCTATCGTAATTCATACGCTTGACCAGATGGGAGCCATTTACATTAATATATTTTCTTGCAAGGATTTTGACCCCAATATCGCAGAAAAGTTTACGGTCGATTGGTTCGGTGCCACCGACTGCTCTGCCAGGTTTATTGAACGAATTTGAGGGGACGCAAGTGAAGCTGATCGAGAGGCAAGTAAGGATACCTGTCGCGCCAAGTCATCACAGCCTGATTTCTCATATCAAAAAGACAGTAGAAGTAACGCTCGGTGATACGGTGCTTCCAATACGTTTCGTGATTACCGGTGTAACTGGTGTTGAGTATAATTGCGAACTAGGCACGCTCGAAGGCATGGAAATCGCAAAGACAAGAGGGCTTAATTCCATTTTTAGCTTTGTGCCCCGCAAGGTAGAAAGGACGGATGCGTTTAATGCTGTCTTTTTGGTGCCGACGGGAATTGGTGCTGAGATTGGAGGCCATGCCGGCGATGCGACGCCGGCGGCAAGGGTGATTGCAACAGCTTGTGATACGTTGGTTACCCATCCGAACGTCGTAAACGCCTCTGATCTCAATGAAATGCCAGAGAATGCTCTTTATGTTGAGGGTAGTTCAATTACCCAATTATTAATGGGGACGGCTGGGTTGCAACGCGTCCGGGCAAATAGAGTACTAGTACTCATAGATGCACATGAAACTGAAGTGTTTGTTAATGATACGGTCAATGCAGTAAGTGCTGCTCGCGCGACCTATGGATTTGATTGCGTTAAGGTTGTGAAGCTCGACCCACCGCTTCGCATGACCTCGTGTTTCACGGACTCCGGCAGGGCAGCGGGGGAGGTCGAGGGTTTATATCGCGTCTGCACGGTGTTGGATGAGCATGATGGTGCGTTTGATGCTGTAGCCATCGCATCTGTTGTTGACGTCCCCGATGAATACCATAAAGAGTATTTTCGCCGCGATGGCAAAATGGTGAACCCGTGGGGCGGTGTCGAAGCAATGTTAACCCACTCGTTATCGCTGCTTTATGGTCTGCCAACAGCACACTCACCAATGCTTGAAAGTCAGGCAGTGGCAGATTTTGATTTGGGATTGGTTGAGCCGCGGTTAGCGGCTGAGGCTGTATCCTTTACCTTCCTGCAGTGTATGTTGAAAGGTCTACATCGTAGCCCACGCATAGTCAGCCACCCCGAGGCTTTGGGCGAGGCTGGAATTTTTACGGCTTCTGATATTTCTTGTTTAGTTATTCCCGATAAGTGTGTTGGGCTACCCACGTTGGCGGCTCTTGAACAGGGTATACCTGTCATTGCAGTGCGTGAGAATGATAACCTTATGCAAAATGACCTTGAGGCTCTTCCCTGGGCGAAAGGACAGTTGCACGTTGTAGAAAACTACTGGGAAGCGGTTGGCGTGATGAGTTCTCTCAAGGCGGGAATTGTGCCAGGTACGCTGCGCCGCCCTCTAGCTGCCACGACTGTAGAAACTAGAACCTTCGCGTCGGCGACAATCAACGATGTTTGAGTCTGTTGATAAGTAAGTAGATTCGGCATCTTAATAAATCATATTGGCGCTGACGGAACAGTGCCGGTGAAACCAACTGCACTAAAAGATGTTGTGTGCTGGACCGCCTGGTGACGTTCTTACTCTGATAAATACTGAAAACTGGATATTCAATAATGAGGCGAGGCGGCCTAGGTATTCTGGCTTTCAATAAACTTTTTAATAAATGACCGGTATTTGGTTGCTGGTCGACCAAGAATTGTTTCGAGAATTAAGTCATTACCATATTTAAAGCCGTGGTCATTGTAATGACGACACATGTTTACATAGTTACGTATAGCGTAATCTGTCCATTCTTTTTCGATCGCCCACGACTTCCAATCCTCAATGTCACGTTGAACTGCTTCCACTTTTTCCCCAAGTTCTTCGCTGATAATACCAGCCATCTGGTTGTGGCTCAGCGTTTCAGAACCACATAATTCATATGTTCCCCCCCAGAACCGATTGTCTAGCAATATATTGGCCATGGCTTCACCGAGATCATCGGTATCAATGACGTTCATTTGACTTTCTGGCGAATAGGGCCGGGGGTAGGTTCCTTCTTCAATTATCCGTGTCCATTCCACGCGCAAGTTCTGCATGAACATTGAAGGTTGTACTACTGTATACATAAGATCAGAGTTAATAAGGTGCTCTTCTAACTTTAGTTTTTGCCAATGGTGGCCCAGTTGCTCCATCTGAGGATGGTAGGCTGAGCAAAAGCAAAAATGCTCAACCTGTTCATTGCGCGCCAAATCTACAATGCGCTTTCCTATTTCAAACTCGTCTTCTCTAAATCGAGCCGGAATATAACAGATTGAGCTTGCTCCCTTTATGACATTTTTGACGTCTTCATCGGAATGAAAATCCCCGATAATCGTTTCAATCACGCCAAGGGAGTTTAAATTTTTTGCCGAGGCGGAGTTTGAGGTTAAGATCCTTAAACGGGTATCACGGCGTGTCAGTTCTTTGATTAGAGGTATGCCCACTGCACCCGAGGCACCAATAATAACTATCATTCGTTTGTTCCAGTCATTAGGTAATTTTACCGTACGCTATTCCAGTTATAATAGGTCCGTTAGATATTAAAATATTTTCTATATAGGCAAACATACATTGACATACGTTGTTGCCATAGTTGTTTAATTTGGCGAGCCACTTTATTGCGTTTATCTTGAGATTAATAGATGTCATACAAAAGCCAATGCATAGAATATTTCATTTGATCTGACGCATATGTCCGAAGAGTTTAAAGAAAATACTCTAACCAATACGTGGCGGGGCAATGTGAAAGAGGAGTGGTGTGATTACAATGGACACCTAAATCTTGCTTATTATGTTGTTATTTTCGATTTGGCGACTGATGGGCTTTACGACGCTGTAGGTTTAGGCGAAACATATAAAAATATCACAAATCATTCCTGGTTCACTGCGGAGTCACACGTGTGTTATGTATCCGAAGTATTTGCAGGTACGGAGGTATACTGCACTACTCAATTAATTGGATTTGATAAAAAAAGAATGCACTACTTTCACCGGATGTACCGGGTAACAGGGCGTATTTTAGTTGCGACAAATGAACTGTTAGCCCTACATGTCGACTTAAAAGAGAGAAAGGTTGTGGAAGCTGCTACCGCAGCATTAGACCCACTGCACCGGATATTGGTAAGCCACCAGGCTCTTCCCAGACCCAAACAATTGGGTAGCAAGATTTCTATCCCTCCCAAAATTTGAATAGGTGTTATAAATACTGGCCTTTTGAGTTGATACTGTTTTCAAGTTATACATTGTTAGGCTGCAAATTAGGGAGAGTTCTTATTTATGAGTGATAATATCAACAGAATTTATGCTGATGCATATGCCAACAGGGTTTTGAAGAAGGAACCCCGGCCTAAAGTTGCGAAATCAAATTCTAAGAAACCCCAGGTTAGGTCTAAGAGAATTTATGCCCAACAGAAACCGATCGATAAACATGGCAATTATGAAGGAACTGATGTTGGTTTCACCTCCACTTCAATACAAAATTCGAATTCAAAGAAAAAGACCTCAAAAAAGAAAAAGACCGTAAGTAGGAAGAAAAAGCCTATCGACCAGCACGGAAATTACGAAGGTACTGACGTAGGTTTTACCGCAAAATTTGAAGACTAAATCCATGAACTCAAATAGTGTTTATTGCAGCAAAATGATTGTGACGGTGAAAAAACACAACAATCCGTCTGGCAATTGTGTAAGTTTTAAAAATCACATGGTTTAATTTGTTGGTGATGATCTTGCGAGGTTCTAGATAAGACGTTCCTATGCTGGAATCTTCACCAAATCCTCGCGGGGTGTTCCGCTTCGGTAACGTGAGATGTACTCTTCCGCATCGATTGAGATACCCGAGACATTACTTTTGTAGGCGTCAGTTTCGAAATAGCCAAAGAATTCCGCTTCGGTAGCAAAGTTCACACAATTCATCTCCGCCAGATTTCCATCCGAGTCATGGTAATAGAAGCTAGTGCTAACTCCATGGTTTCAAGTTTCGGAGGGTAAAATGTTTGCCTGTTTTAGTCCGTCGTACCGGTCAAAAAGTTCATCGAAGCTCCCATGTCCCAACTGAAGATGGTGGAGTCCTGGATCGGTGTGAGGTGCATTCGAAGTGCCGTCGATCTCAAAGATACCTAGTACCTGTTGGTGAGGGTAAACACCGGCAAGTTTAAAAAATGCAATTTGTTGAGCTCCTGTCCACGACACTTCCTCGGGACGAGGGCGGTTGAAGAAAGGTTCAATGGCAAGGGCTTTAACATACCAGTTCTTAAGATGATCGAAGTTGCCAGTCTTTAAAACGATTTCGCTTAGCGCAGGTATGGGAATGGATATAGAGGTAGAGGGGTTCTTCATGAAAAATTCTCCGCCAAAATACATGAAAAATGAGTGACAAACCTAATATATTATAGCGATTTTACGGCCAGTGCGTAGACTCTTCAGTCTCAAAAATTCAAGTCAACATAATCAGCCAATTTATGATTTGACCTCTTTCAGGCTTAATGATTTTCTATTAGTTTGCGCGGCAGGGATACCAAATGAACAACCCAGAAAAAATTTTGAAAAGTTATCAGAAATGGTCTTAGACGAAGCAACAGTCAGAAAAATTGCAAAGTTGGCACGAATTAAAGTGCCTGAAAATGAAGTGCCAACTTTGGCTGAAGAACTTTCTAAAATTATAGAATGGATAGAGCAATTGAATGAGGTGGACACAGAAAATGTAACCCCCATGACAAGTATGGCTGAAATGGTTATGCCCAAGCGAGCGGATAAGGTCACCGATGGCAATTATCCGGATCGCGTGCTTTCTAATGCGCCGGACCCGGAAGGGCCGTTCTACACTGTTCCGAAGGTTGTTGAATAATGAGTAAATTGACCGACCTTACAATTGCGGAAGCTCGGGATGGATTGGGTGACGGAAAATTTTCGTCTGTGGAACTTACTGATGTCCATATCAAAGCGGTGGAGGCTGCTCGTGACTTGAATGCCTTTGTTACTGAAACCCTAGATTTAGCCATCGAACGAGCAAAGGCTTCCGATGAACGTCGAGCGAAAGGCAAGCCTGCCGGAGGAATGGATGGCATTCCAATTGCAGTCAAAGATCTTTTTTGCACGGAAGGTGTGTTAACGACGGCTTCATCACATATTCTCGACGGCTTTATCCCGCCATATGAGTCGACTGTCTCTCAGAATTTGCGGGATGCAGGTTCTGTTATGCTCGGCAAGACCAATATGGATGAGTTTGCTATGGGATCTGCCAATGTTACTAGCTTCTACGGTGCCGTCAAAAATCCTTGGTATGTAAACGATGGAAAGGATCGCGTGCCGGGAGGTTCGTCGGGCGGCTCTGCAGCGGCCGTTGCCGCTAATATTTCCCTCGGCGCTGCTGGCTCGGATACAGGTGGATCTATCCGACAACCAGCCTCATTCTGCGGTGTCGTTGGAATGAAGCCTACTTATGGACGTTGCTCTCGTTGGGGTATGGTGGCTTTCGCATCAAGTCTAGACCAGGCAGGTCCTCTGACACGTACAGTTCGAGATGCCGCCATAATGTTGCAGGCCATGGCCGGCCATGATTCTAAGGATTCGACGTCCAGTACAGAGCCCGTCCCGAATTTTGAGGCATCTATCACTGGTGAAATTAAAGGTCTAAAGATAGGCATACCTTCTGAATACAGGATCGATGGCATGTCTAGTGAGATAGAAGGGCTTTGGTCTCAGGGAGTGGAGATGCTAAAGGACGCGGGTGCTGAACCTTTGGAAGTATCACTGCCTCACACCAAATATGCCTTACCAACCTATTATATTGTGGCGCCGGCGGAGGCATCTTCCAATCTTGCTCGTTATGACGGGGTGCGCTACGGCCTGAGGGTTGATGCTGAGACATTAGATGAAATGTATGAGACCACGCGAGGTGAAGGGTTCGGACAGGAAGTGCGTCGTCGAATTATGATAGGTGCCTACGTACTGAGTGCGGGTTATTATGATGCATATTACGTTAAGGCGCAGAAACTACGAACCCTTATACTCAAGGATTTTAGTGATGCCTTTAAAAAAGTCGATGCAATACTGACACCGACGACACCATTTGCGGCCTTTGCGATTGGTGAAAAAATGGATGATCCCGTACAAATGTATATCAATGATGTGTTTACGGTGCCATCCAGCCTTGCGGGGTTACCCGCTATTACCGTGCCGGCGGGCCTTTCTAATGAGGGATTGCCTTTAGGTCTTCACCTCATCACTAAGCCGTTTGATGAAGAAACGCTATTTTGTGTAGCGGATGTACTAGAAAAGTTGGTCAGTTTTCACACTAAACCTTCCTATCTGAGCAAGGATGCTCGATGACTTACTTGATCCAAGGCAGAACCAATGATTGGGAAGTGGTGATTGGTCTTGAGGTTCATGCCCAGATTATCTCTGACGCGAAGCTCTTCTCTGGCGCGGCGACCTCCTTTGGTGCTGAGCCAAATAGTCAAGTTTCTCTGGTAGATGCGGGAATGCCGGGTATGTTGCCAGTGATAAACGAATTTTGCATCCAACAGGCAGTACGTACGGGTCTCGGACTTGATGCAAAAATCAACCTCCATTCTGTTTTTGAACGAAAAAACTATTTTTATCCTGACCTACCACAGGGGTATCAGATATCTCAATATCTTCACCCCATCGTAGGGGAAGGTACGGTGAGGTTAGACATGCCTGATGGCACCCGTGAAATAGGGGTTGAGCGTTTACATATGGAACAGGACGCGGGCAAATCCATACACGACCAGGACCCGAATAGAACATTTATAGATTTGAACCGGTCCGGAGTGGCGTTGATGGAGATAGTTTCTAAACCTGATTTAAGAAGTCCGGAGGAAGCTGGTGCCTACTTACGCAAACTACGGGCGATCGTTCAGTATCTGGGCACGTGTGACGGTAATATGGAGCAGGGATCACTCCGGTGTGACGCCAACGTGAGCGTTCGTCCTTCAGACTCCGATGAGCTTCGCACCCGCGCAGAAATTAAAAACATAAACTCCATACGATTTGTAATGCAGGCAATCGAATATGAGGCCGAACGCCAGGTGGACGTTTATGAAACTGGGGGCAGTGTGGTGCAGGAAACTAGGCTTTATGATTCTGATCGTGGCGAGACCCGATCAATGCGATCCAAAGAGGATGCCCATGACTATCGCTATTTTCCGGATCCGGATCTCCTCCCGATTGATCTAACTCCAGAATATGTTGAAGAAATTGAGAAAAATCTTCCGGAACTACCAGATGCCAAAAAGGTAAGGTTTATTAGTGAGTATGGTGTAACGGAATCTGACGCCGGGATCCTTGTGGCGGAACAAGAAACCGCTAACTATTTTGAAGAAGTCGCGTTGGGACGCGATGCCAAACTCGCCGCCAATTGGGTTATTCATGAGTTGTTCGGGGTCTTGAACAAGGTTGGAAAGGGTATCTCAGATAGTCCAATTGTTGCCGATAAACTCGGAAATCTAGTGGATTTGATTTCGAATAACGTAATTTCCAGTCGTATTGCCAAAGATGTATTTGAGGAGATGGTTGCAAAGGGTAAGGATCCCGGCGTGATTGTAGAAGAGAAGGGTCTCAAGCAGATTACTGATGCAGGTGAGATCGAAATTGCCGTCAATAATGTTATTGCTGACAACGCCGATCAGGTGAAAAAATTTAGAGAGGGAAACCAAAAAGTAGTTGGATGGTTTGTTGGCCAGGTAATGAAAAAAACACAAGGGAAAGCCAATCCACAGATGGTCAATGAGCTTTTACTCGAGAAGTTGAAGGGCTAGGTCCTTGACTTGAATGTCACCACTTTAGGGACAGGAGGAATGGCTAGGGCCAATGCCATCTCAGAAACTCAGAAATATATTGTGGTGGATCAATAACTGTAATCACTATTTCCGTGCTAATGGTCAAGGTCGTAGTGCCCACGATGGTCACGGCAACTCCAAGAAGAACCCAGGCGTCAAACACCTCATGCTTCCGGTTAATGAACCAGCCAAAGATGGTGCGAAAAATACCCGATGTTTGGATTATGGGGGCGACTACTGATACTGGCGCGATCGCCAGCGCCATAAAACGCAACATTTGAGAAACACATACAAATAATCCGGTTAGTAAGAACCATTTGCTGGCGTTTCTATCAATCGACAACGCGTGCCGTAAATTACCAGGTTTCAAAAGATAAAGTCCTAGGAATGCGGTGGCAACGACATAGGATAGCAGTCCTCCAACTATCCCGTGGCCTACAGTTGCCTCTCCTAATTCAAGAAAAGCGGATCGTATGAAGATGGGGGTGGTGCCAAACGCAATCGCACAAATAATTCCAAATGCATACCCTTCGATCAACCTCGGTGTGAAAGCAATTTTGCTTACGCTTTGTTGTGTTTTTTTTGCAATTGCCGGTGAACGAAGCATTAAGGTGGGGCCGAGAGCGATGAGAACTATACCCACAACGCGTAATGGTGTCATAACTTCATCAAGAAATATAATTGCGAGGATAAGTGTGAGGACCAAGCTAGACGAGACCACAGGCCCAACCAAATTGGCCCCCATGGCCTTGGTTGCACGATAATTGGCATAGCGGCCAACAATAAAATGGGTTACCCCAGCTATGCCTAGAAGTAAGAGCGATTTAACAGGTAATTCACTTAGGATACCTAAACTATCTGTCGTTAAACCAACTACAAAAAAAATAGGAACGGCAATTGGAACTGTGATTGCTAGCCCTTGAGCTACGGTGCCCGTCAGCACCCCCCGGCGAGTGGCGACGGCATTGAGACCAAAGGTGGCCGCTGCTAGTAGGGCCAAAAATCCACCAAGCATAGTAAAGTTTTACTCCCAAAAGATTATAGAATTAAGTGTGGATGTCCTTTGACAGGAATTTACTAACACCAATCCGATCTCTCTCGCATCAATTTCAATTTGTCAAGGAAGGTAATATGATGTCTATATGGCACGAATTAAAATCCACATGCGAGTTTTTCTTTACGCTTTACTCTTTGGCATGATTGCTTATGGGGTTGTTCAAATTGTTATCGCTTTACATCGGTTCTTTGCTTTCTAGGGCGTCGACTCAGTTTTGAAAAATTTGGGATACCCTCTCGATACAATTACCCCCAAGATGGAATGGGCTTTGATCCGTCGTAATAATTTGTTTTTCTGATAACCTCACTAGGATAACATAATCGTGGAAGCATGGCTTCTATTCTCCCTCGCTGCTGCCTTCTTGCAGAACCTGCGAAATTCTCTTCAGAAGTCGATTAACAGTGTCTTATCGACATCTGGTGCTGCCTATACACGCTTCGTATTTGGGCTCCCACTAGCAGCTCTCTACTGGATTTTACTTCGCTCATATGACACTCAACCCCTGGATTGGGGAATTGTATTTGTAGGTTATGCTGCCTTGGGAGGTGTCGCGCAAGTGTTGGCGATGTGGTTTTTATTACGTTCCTTTGCCTTAAAAAGTTTTGCTGTTGGAACTGCATACTCAAAAACAGAAACCTTCCAAACCGCCATATTCACAATACTTATACTGGGAGAAGCAGTAACGGGTATCACTTTCGTTGCTATTCTTATCAGTTTCATCGGGGTGTGTTTTCTGTCACTTGCTAAAATGACTGTTAACCCACGTGAGTTTCTATTGTCCTGGACTAATAAGGGGGCCCTGATGGGCCTAGCCAATGGTGTGTTTTTGGGTATTTCTGCCGTCTCCTATCGGGGAGCCTCTCTCTCGCTTGGTGGCGAAAGTGCCCTTTTGGCCGCTTCGGCAACATTATTGGCGGCGCTCATCATCCAAACCGTGGTGTTGACGGCCTATCTTTATTATTGTGAGAAAGGTGAGTTGACGAAGGTTTGGCAAAATAAAGGCAAAGGCGCCCTTGTGGGTTTAGCTAGCATGTTAGGTTCAGTGGGCTGGTTCACAGCCATGACATTACAAAATGCTGCTTACGTCAGGGCCGTGGGACAGGTTGAGTTGATTTTTACCTTTTTGACTTCGACGTTGATCTTTAGAGAAAAAATAACCTCGTATGAAATTTTAGGTACTGTCCTCATTGTTGGCGGTATTATGGTCTTATTGATAGTCTAAGCATGGCTAAAGATTTGTAGCCTTGTCCATTAGCTTTGATAAGAGCGTATCAAGTTCTGCAACTTCCCGTTCATCTAAGGAACCTTTAAGGCTGGCTTCGAAAGCCACAGCTTCAGGCGCAATCTGGTCGTAGACTTTCCATCCCTCGATTGTCAAATTGAGTATTGAGTTTCTTCGGTCGATATTGTCTGCACTGCGTTCAAGCAATTTCTTCTCAATCAGGCCAGCTACTGCTCTGCTGACTTGTACCTTGTCGAGGGCGGCGTGATGAACAATGTGAGATGCTGAACAATTGGCTTGGCGAGCGAGAGCAAATATTACACGCCACTGCTGATTGGTGATGCCAAATTTTTTCCTGTAAATTTTTGATAGGGATATACCTACGACTTTGGCGAGCACGGCGAGACGATATGGGAGAAAATCGTGCAGCAGTAAAGTATTCTCTTCGGGTGACGAAATTTTGGTCATGGGAAAATAATAATTGTAAATAGTTACAAATGAAACTATTATTTTTTTAGCTCAGTATGGGAGGGTGAAATCATGGATGCGACCCTGTTGGTCACGGCTGATTACCAAAGCGGATTTGGAAACGAATTTGCGAGCGAGGCTCTACCTGGCGCCCTTCCTAAAGGACAAAACTCGCCGCAAAAGGTTGCTTATGGCCTCTATGCGGAGCACTTGAGTGGTACCGCGTTTACGGCACCCCGGGATCAAAATCTGAGAACTTGGTTCTACCGAATGCGTCCATCTGTCAAACATCTACCATTCCAGCAGGTTTCTAATGGTCTGCTGAGGAGTGCACCATTCGACGAGATGCCGGCGACCCCTAATCAAATGCGATGGGATCCACTGCCTATTCCGACAAAACCTACAGACCTCATTGAAGGCCTGGTGACGCTTATGGGGGCTGGTGAGGTTGGTATAAGTGGCTTGGCCGTCCACATTTATACTGCCAATTCATCTATGGATAACCGCTATTTTTACAATGCAGATGGGGAGATGCTTTTTGTACCGCAGCAAGGTCGAATAAAATTGCTGACAGAGATGGGTATAGTTGAAATTGGACCTAATGAAATTGCTGTAATACCACGTGGCGTCAAATATCGTGCCGAATTACCGGACGGGTCTTCGCGAGGATATGTACTGGAAAATTATGGTGTCCCTATGCGTCTACCCAATTTGGGGACTATTGGTTCTAATGGTTTAGCTAATCCTAGAGATTTTCTTGCGCCTGTCGCGAGCTTCGAGGAACGAGAAGGGCAATTCAAACTGACTACAAAGTTTGGCGGGAACCTGTGGGACGCTGATATTGGACATTCGCCGTTGGACGTTGTCGCATGGCATGGCAATTATACGCCCTATAAATATGACTTAGCCAATTTCAACGTAATTAGTACCGTGAGCTTTGATCATATTGACCCAAGTATTTACACAGTGTTGACTTCACCAAGTGATACCGAGGGGGTTGCCAATGTAGACTTTGTAATATTTCCACCTCGATGGGTCGTGGCTAAAGATACTTACCGGCCACCATGGTATCATCGGAATATCATGAGCGAGTATATGGGGCTTATAAAGGGTCAGTATGACGGTCGTAAGGAAGGCTTTGTTCCTGGTGGTAGCAGTCTCCACAATTGTATGTCGCCTCATGGCAATGACGCCGACGTTTTTGAAGCGGCTAGTCAAGCTGAGCAGGAACCAATATATCTCGACGGTTCGATGGCTTTCATGTTTGAGACAAGATATCTCTACAGGCCGACAAAATTTGCTTTAGAAACTCCGGCACTTCAAAGTGATTATTCTGAGTGCTGGCAAGGACTTAAAAAACACTTCAATGGAAATTTATAAATGACCTCACTTAATGATACGCATGATCCTAAACTCACTAGTTGGGTACCTTCGGCAAACGAAATTGGCAGTGACTTTCCTATCCAAAATTTACCCATGGGGGTTTTTCGTAACGCAGGTTCAAGTGGAGAGTACCGTGGCGGGGTCGCGATCGGGAACCAAATACTGGACGTTGGTAAGGCATTTGATGCCGGATATTTAAAGGGTGACGCGGCGGCGGCATGTAAGGAATCAACTCTAAATACATTAATGGGATTGGGTCGCGAGCATTGGGTCAGTTTGCGCGATCAACTTTCCAAACTGTTGAGGTCAGGAGGTAATGAAAAAGAGGGTCGTACATGTTTAGTACCTATGGCCGACGCCGAAATGACAGTACCGGCCCGAATTGGGGATTTTACAGATTTTTATTCTTCCATAAACCATGCAACGAACGTAGGGCGGATGTTTAGACCTGATAATCCATTGTTGCCGAATTACAAGTATGTACCTATTGCCTATCACGGACGTTCATCCTCTATCCGTGTCAGTGGTACGCCGACTAAACGGCCAGCAGGCCAGTTAAAAGGCCCTGATGCTGAAACACCAAATTTTGATGCCTGTCGAAGACTGGATTATGAGACAGAATTGGGGGTATTTGTAGGTCCGGGGAACATGCTTGGTTCCGCTATTCCGTTGGAAGAAGCGGAAGATCACGTTTTCGGTCTTTGTATACTGAATGATTGGTCAGCGAGAGATATCCAGACTTGGGAATACCAACCTCTGGGTCCATTTATGGCTAAAAATTTTTCTTCAACCATTTCTCCATGGATTGTAACTTTGGAAGCCTTGGCGCCCTACAGATCAGCAATATTTAAACGCCCAAAAGGTGATCCGGCACCATTACCATATCTCCACACCAAGTCCCACGAAGGTTCCGGCGGGCTCGATATAAACATTCAAGTTGCGGTTCTTACTGACAAAATGAGGAAAAATGGTGATTTGCCTCATGTCATTGGCGCTCCAAACTTTAAGGGCATGTATTGGAGTGTCTTTCAAATGTTGGCACACCATTCCAGCAATGGATGTGATCTCAATCCGGGTGACCTTTATGGAAGCGGCACCATCTCAGGGACAACACCAGATACATACGGCAGTATTCTTGAAGCCTGTAAAGGAGGTAAGGAAACCATCTTATTTCCGGGTGATGAAGAGAGGACCTTCCTTGAGGATGGTGATGAGGTTGTCATGCGGGCGTGGTGCGATGGTGATGGTAAGGCTCGTATCGGCTTCGGTGAATGCCGATCCGTTATTGTCCCGGCGGCATAAGAAATTAGGCGTCATATGAAATTTTCGTTAATTCTCTTGGGGTTGAGTTGGCTGTTGAGGTATACGGCTTGGCGAAATCCTGTTTTTAGAGCGCGCCTCAAAGAGAAAAATTTTGTTGCTCAGATCAAAATTGCTGACGATTCCTCCGGCCGTTTTTTTTCATTTCATGACGGTAAAGTTTCTTCCCAAGCAGTTATTCATCAGTCACCAGAAATTTGTATGTCATTCAAATCTGCTGAAATTGCAGCTCAACTACTGATGCCGCCGGTTGACTATCAAAATCAAATTGATGCTCAAAAAGAATTTAATCTGACAATGACAGGCCCTGATGAACTTACCTACTGGTTTGCTCAAACAATAATGCTGACACAAAACCTTCATTGGAAATATGGCGTTTTGGCACCGGACGGCTCGAAGCGTTATACGAGCATGACCAATGGGGGGCCAATTTTCGTTTACGTAAAAAATGGAAAAATCGTTCGTACTACAACCATAGAATTTGATGACGACGATCCAGGTACTTGGACTGTCAAAGCCCGCGGGAAAAAATTTACGCCACCCAGAAAAACAACACTATCGCCGCATGGTCAGAACTGGAAATCAGCAATCTATTCACCTGATCGTATTTTATATCCGATGAAGCGAGTTGATTTTGACCCCAATGGAAAACGCAATTGCAACAATCGCGGCATTTCTGATTATGAACGAATTAGTTGGGATGAGGCACTCGATATTGTCTCTGGAGAAATACAGCGCACAAAGCGTGACTATGGGACAGGGGCTATCGCTTCAAGCCATGGTTCCCATCATACTTGGGGTAATATCGGTTATTACCTCTCGGCAAACTTCCGTTTTATGAATTTGATTGGCCACACCGAAGTACACCATAATCCCGACAGTTGGGAGGGTTGGTATTGGGGTGGATTACACCATTGGGGGCATTCCATGAGGGTTGGTATGTCAGAGAATTACGGAACAGTCGAGGATCTTCTAAAACACTGTGAAATGGTAGTTTTTTGGTCTTCTAACCCGGAATCAACAAGCGGTAATTATGCGTCACAAGAGGGATCAATCCGTCGCCAATGGCTTAAACAACTTGATATTAAGTTTGTCCATATTGATCCACATTATAACGATACTGCGCAAATGTTGGGTGGAAAGTGGTTGGCTCCGAAACCCACAACTGACCCGGCTTTAGCACTGTCTATCGCTTATGTTTGGATCACTGAGAACCTCTATGACAAGGATTATGTCTCTGATCGAACGGTCGGCTTCGAGGTCTGGAAAGACTATATTCTGGGAGTAGAGGATGGGATCCCTAAAACCCCTGATTGGCAAGAAGTAGAGACTGGTGTGCCAGCTAAAGATGTTAGAGCATTAGCACGTGAATGGGGAAGAAAAAAAGTATATTTATCGGCCGGTGGAGCTGGAAATGGGTATGGGGGTGCGTGTCGTAATTCTACTGGCATCCAATGGGCTCGGACGATGATCTGTTTGATGGCTATGCAAGGTATTGGTAAGCCGGGAATAAACCTCGGTAATCTACAGCGGGCCACACCGATAGATCTCAACTTCTATTTTCCGGGATATGCGGACGGCGGGATGTCTGGGGATCTTCAAGGGACGGCATTGTCGGTGGCTCTTTATCAACGCATGCCACAATTACCTACCGTGAACACCAGTTCGCAGAAAATTCCGCGTCTTCAACTCCCTGAGGCAATTCTTGAGGGTAAGGCTGAAGGATATGCCTGGGACGGGAAAACCATCGAAGGGCAGTTTAACAAAATTGTATATCCAAAACGGGGTCATGCACCAGTAAAGATGCTCTATAAATACGGTGGCTCGATGTTTGGTACTATGAGTGACACAAATCGTTACGTAAAAATGTATCGAACGGACAATTTAGAATTTGTCGTCAATCAATCAATCTGGTTCGAAGGTGATGCAAAATTTGCGGATATAATATTGCCAGCGTGTACTAATCTGGAGCGTCCGGACATAAGTGAGTGGGCCGGCATAGGGGGGTATACTCATCACGGTCAAAACCAGCTAAATCACCGAGTTATCGTCTTTCAGCACAAATGCATTGAACCCTTAGGGGAGTCGAAATCGGACTATCAGATATTTTTAGAATTAGCTCAAAGGTTAGGTTTGGGTCTATTGTTTTCTGAAGGTATGAGCGAGTTAGATTGGGTAAAACGACAATTTAATGCTTCTGATTTACCAAAACATATTTCTTGGAATAAGTTTATCCGTAAAGGTTACTTTGTTGTTCCTCCTTTAAGAGAGGAGCTTAGACAGCCTGTATCTTTTAGGTGGTTTGCCGAAGGCCGCAAAAAAGATGTGCCTGAACCTCACCCCTTACCTGCAGATTATACCGAAGAATTTCTTAAAGGTCTGCAGACGCAGTCTGGAAAGATTGAATTCGAATGTAATAGCTTAAAACGATTTGACGCCAATGACCCAGAACGTCCCCCTATAGTTAAATATACCCCCTCATGGGAAGGTCCCGGGGCGACTGAGCTTACAAAAAAATACCCACTGCAAATGATTACACCGCACGCGCGGTTTAGCTACCATAGTCAGGGTGACGGTAAAGATGCATTTATTAATGACATCGTTGATCATCGAATGATGGTTGATGGTCACTATTACTGGACACTTAGAATAAATGCCGAAGATGCGGTTGATCGTAATATAAAAATGAGAGATTTGGTTAAAGTTTATAATGGCCGCGGTGCCGTTATTTGTGCGGCATTTCCAACCGAAAGATTGTGTCGTGGCTTGGTGCATGGCTATGAATCATGTGCAACCTATGAGCCTATCGGTGAGCCCGGAAATTCAGTTGACCGGGGGGGCTGTCTCAACCAGCTAACGCCGAAGCGCAGCCAGATCAAACAAGCTCACTCCATGGGTAGTAGTGCTGCGCTTGTTCAGGTGGAATTGTGGACTGGTGAAGCTGAATTGGTAAAGAATTCAGAAAATGCAAAGAACAATAAAGGGGAAAGAATGAGAGAATTAGAACCCGCGAAGTAATTAAAGATATCGTTTGGTTAAGGTTTTAAAGTAAGTATTTCAATATCCATTATCGGTTATGAAAATGAGTGTACCTCCATCGGATCACGAACAGGCCCTGGCGTTTGATATTCAGAGTATTGACCAGGAATTTCTCGACGATCCGTTTCCGACGTATAAATTATTGAGGGAACATGATCCCGTGCATCTAAATCCTGACGGCACCTATTTTCTGACACGGTATGAGGATGTCGTTAAGGCATTTAGAGATCCGGCAATGAGCTCGGATAAGCGGGTAGACTTCAAGCCAAAATTCGGCAATGGGCCTTTATATCTGCATCACACGACTAGCTTGGTGTTTAATGACGACCCGTACCACGCTCGCGTTCGTAAGCTTATGTCGGAAGCGTTTACACCAAGAAAAATGGATGAGCTCGACCCGGTTATAGAGGGTATTGTTGAGCGATTACTTGATCGTCTTAAAGAGTTAAAGGAATTTGATGTAGTTCATGACTATGGTTTGGCTCTGCCCACCGAAATCATTGCAGACATGCTTGGCGTTCCGGAGCAGTATCGGAGCAAGATGCATCACTATTCGACTTTAATTCTTGGTGCACTTGATCCAATTGTTTCTCCCGAAAAGCTTAAGGCTGGGCATGAGGCTGTAATTGAATTTGGGGAGTTATTGGAAGAATTGATCGCTAAACGTCGAGAAACTCCCCATGGTGCAGAAATGGGTGAGGTTTTAGTCTCTCTAATTTTTGGGGAAGTAGATGGTCGCAAACTTAGTCCGGTTGAGTTGGTGCAAAATTGTATATTCCTATTAAACGCCGGGCATGAAACGACTGCAAGCCTCGTTAGTAACGGTATTGGTACTTTACTTGAATTTCCGGATCAACTTCAACGCTTGCGGGAGAACCCTGACCTTATCAAGACGGCGGTTGAGGAGTTTCTCCGCTTTCAAAGCCCTCTTCAGATTGGAAACAGAAAGGCAACGGCGGACGTAGTATTTGGGCCAGAAGATAATCGGAAAACAATCCCCGCCGGTTCATTCATACACACGTGTGTTGGTGCGGCAAATCGCGATCCCGAGATTTTCGAAGATCCTGAAACCGTGAATATCGGTCGCAAGCCAAATCCTCAAATAGCTTTTGGTATGGGTAGGCATATTTGTATGGGGAACACGCTTGGCCGAATAGAAGGCCATACCGCAATAGGAAAATTTGTTAAACGGTTTCCAAATTTGCGCCCAAATGGCAAAAAACGTTTTCATGGAAGAGCCCGGTTTAGGGGATTAGCTCTTCTTCCTGTGACTGTATCGTAATAAATTTTAGAAAGTTGACTGGTACCACCTTTACCGACTTTTATCTGTATTTTACGTCTGCTTGCCGGAAGGCCGTTTCTAGATCTGGCATCATAGCAGTAATGTCGGCACAAACTGCGTAACGAAGAAAGCCAGGGAAATGAACCCCGGCAACACCAACCTCGTCAATCATTTTGAAATTGAATTCTTCGGCGCTCTCTATTCTTTCACCAAAGGCTTCTGTGGGTGCTTCCCAAAGAGAAAAAAAACCAGCAGCCGGCTTCAATGCGGATCGCATTCCGCAACGACTTAGTAGATTGACCAAAAGGTTGAGACGCTCTTGGTATTTGTCTTTAACTTGAGAGATACCTAGGGCATCTCTTTGTAAAGCTTCGAGAGCTCCCACTGCCATGGGGGGGACGAAACCGGTATCGGTTTTGCCCTTAATTTCTTTGATATCTGCTATAAAATCGGGTGAACCTACCATGGCGCCTACATGCCAACCGGTCCCATTACCGATTAATTTGGCAGCGGTGAAGGCTTCTGACCAGGAGAGAGCAGGGTAGTCATTTGCCACGTCTGCTAACGCAGTGCTTTCTTCGGTGTGGCTCAGTGCAAAATATGCTGCATCGTTAAAGAGGCGAATATCATGTGCTTCACTATACTCACAAAGCTCTCTCAGCCATGGCTTTGTTGCAACTTGTCCGGAAGGATTGTGGGGATAATTCAATAGAATGAGATCGGTAGACGGTTCTATATTCTCCTTTGAAAAACGGAATTTATTTTGAATCGTTAATGGAAGCGCGTAGTGGTTAACTAGGGGATGCATTGCACACCAATCTGCGGGAATTGGATAACCAGGATTTGTGGTCGTCGCGACTGTCAACTTTTGGGTAGAACAACCACATGATAGTGGAAGTAGGCCGAGGATCGGTTTGATCCCCGAAATCGGAAGGTAATCAACATCTTCCTCCGGCAGAGGCCGTTTTACATGGGCCGCGATAAATTTCTCTGAAAATTTTGGTACCGCTGGACTTCCATTATATTGATAGGCGTGCATAACTTCATCATCGCTCATCACGGCACTACTGGCAGCATGTCTGGCACTAAATAGAGCTGGACCCTTTGGTTCCCCGATGGAGAGGTCAAGCAGCTTACGACCTAGTGATTCTAGTGCCACCCGCTTTTGCCTAATTGTCTGTAGGACGTTCAATCCGCCGGTTGGAAGTCTCGATTGTCTCACTCTGGAATTTCCTCCATTCCTGTCCTCTAATTGTCTTCTTGACGCTCACGTCGGGCAATATAGATGATTGAGCCAAATACGATCAATCCGCCAAATATAGTGAAAAAATCAGGAATATCTTGGAATAGGAAATATCCTAAAATAACTCCCCAAACCAATCGCATAAAGATGGTCGGTTCAATGGCTCCGATATCACCAAGTTTCAGAGCCCACGCCAAACTATAATGGGTCACAATTGTCAATAAAGCGATGGAGACGAGGAGAAAAATTTGCATAAAATCAGGTATTTTCCAATAGAGAACCGCTAAAGGGGTGGTAAGAACCGTTGCCCAAAATGCCATCCACACGACTGATGTTTCCGGGTTATCTTTTGTGGCTATGACTTTAATGACCAGTCTATTCGTCGAGAACAAGATTGCGGTTGCCAAAAGTACCATGATACCAGGTGTAAGTTCGATGAACCCCGGTCTTACTATAATCACTGCGCCGAAAAGGCCTACAAAGAGTGCAATCCACCTCCAAAGCCTAGGCTTTTCACCGAGGAAAAGCATGGCACCAATTATAGCATAAAGCTGGCTGGTAAAACCTATGGCTGCGACCATGTCGAGCGGTGTGCGAGGTAAGGCCCAAAACCAGCCAACTATGGCTAATGTGAAGACCAAACCATTCAAGAATTGTTCCCAGTGTCGGGTTGGACGAATGCGATCATAGCCATTCCGAGTAAACCAAGGAAACAAGATTAATGTAATTATTGCTGATCGAAAGAAGATGATAAGGAATGGGTGTAACTCGGGGGCCAAAAGTTTGCCGATAGCACCATTTAGCATGAGAGATAAACTTGATAACAATGCCAAGCACACCCCGACAAAATTACCTGGTTTGACACCAACGCGAGTAGCCAGTCCTTGGGTGAAATTTTCCAAAGATCCAAACATTTTTATGTGGGTTCTATCAGCTGAGTTGTTGAGCCGTTTTGGCTATCAGCGTGTGGGTTTCGTAGATTTGATTAGGGTTCAATTGATTATCTCGACTTGATAGATGGATTTGTTACTTGGTGGAGGTGAGTCAATAAGGAGGGGATGGATCCCGCTTCGGCAAAGTTTGAATAAAAAAATTTGCAAGTGAACCCTACATTTTGAATTTGTGAAGACAAGCATAATTAATCTAAAATTACATTGTAATCCTCCAAATGATAGAATTAGCATTTCACAAAAGACAGGAGCGTACATTTGACAGACAATTCAAATTCTATTCCTACCGTTCGTTTCACTCATTTTGGATTTTGGGTCAAAGATTTGGAAAGAATGGGGGATTTTTACCAGCGACTTTTTAAAATGCATCGCTCAGATGAAGGACGAATTGATGGCCACGATCTGAAGGCTGAACTGATTTTTCTAACCCGTGATCCGATGGTCCATCATCAATTGGTCCTGATTGGTGGAAAACCCGATGGTATTCCATTCAACGTGATTAACCAGATCTCGTTCCTCGTAGAATCATTGGCTGACCTTCGAACTTTTTGGGATGTTCTCAAAATTGAGCCCGATATTAGTGAGATGTATTCTCTAACCCATGGCAATGCATGGAGTGTTTATTTTAAAGATCCAGAAGGCAACCGTGTCGAGCTATATGTTGATACTGATTGGTATGTTGGTCAGCCGTTCCGTGATGAGCTTGATTTCAATCTTACAGATGAAGAAATCATTGAGCGGACAAGGGAGATAGTTCATCAATATCCGACAGCAGAGCCTATTAACCAATGGCGTCAAAGAGTAGCAGATAGTATTGGCTTGAAAAACTGGAAGCCGCCGGTTTGATGAGGTCACCGACGTGGTGTCAATTGATGCCGGTCTTTGCCCATAAGAAAGAGAATATTCGCTAACGTTTGCCAACTATAATCCCTTAACGGTCGTTAGTGAGGGCATAATTGGAGTGGCTGAGTTTTTGGATTACCATGCCAAATCTTGAACTTCCTTCCGGTTTTCCTCCGATCGTAATACGTCATTGCGATGCTGGTCGTCGTGAACCTGGTTACATAGTAGTGAGCTTGGGAAAAAGCATTCGAGCTATCTCTCGTTCTTCTAAGATTTAGCCTTGATCGCATTGGATCGAAACGGAGATGTTGCCTGGTATTGGCAAAGCGGAGTTTCGCTAATGGACGTCAAGTTGACATCTAAGGGAACACTTCTGGTGCTCTCGACGGATGGCTGTATTCAAAAATTCCCTTAAGGGCTATTAAAGTCAATTTTCCTTTTATTTTTTGCATACCAAGGCACTGGCAGTTGTCTTGGGGCCAGTCCAGGAGACATTACACTTCATACCTGGTTCTAAAGAGCCGGCTTTGAGGGGCGGCGGTTTGATTTGGTTACCGTAGGCTGAAACGCTTGTTGTTCTCGCATCCAACCGAACGATGATGGTTTTCTTTGTGTCTTTAAACGTCAAATTGGCATTCAGGCTACGACCGTCCTTCGTGACTTTAAACAGTTCGGCGTTGAAAGTCGTATAGCGAACAGGTTGGAGAAAGCTCTTATCTGCTAGTGCCTTTCTGGTCATGGCCTTTGCCGTTTCAGGGAGGGCATAAATTGTTTTCACATATTTTTTCATGTTGGGTCCGCTCATAGGGTCTTTTATTCCCAACTTTTTTTCTTGGGCTTCAACAATTAGTTCTGGATCTTGCATCGCCTTCATGAAAGCGATCTGCAACGCCTTTAAACGAGGTGTGGGAATACCTGGGGGCCCCATCAAAGGCCGATCCAAAACCTGGCTGGCAAAGGTAATCTCCAGTGCCTGTTTCTGAGTCTCTGTGGTTCCCGCCATGCCGGCAAGAATGGCGCCCGGATATTCTACACTTTTTGTGGTGGCTGTATATCGGAGTACCGGTATAACTTCTAGGTCTTTGAGAAGAGATGGGAAATAGCGCCTGTGTTCTGCTCCAGCTGTTACGCCCGCTCCAGCTACACCTTCTGTTTCTCCCCGTAACATTGCCGCAAAAGCATCACGATGCGACGGATAATCTCCAACATAGGTGATCTTGGTTCCAAGGATGTTATTGAGCGCAGCAACAAAATTCCTGTACGCACCTCGAGAGTTGCTAACCTTAAGTGGTTTAGAAACTAGGTCTGAAAGGGTTCTAATATTAACATCTTGGCGGACGAACAGAAATGTGTCTCCAGCTGAATTAACGTTACCTATGTAGTTCATTTGGAGTGGATCGTACTTGACTGGAACACTTGTCTGGAGTGGCATCCAAGGACCAAGAGAACCAGGCATTGCTAAATGCGTACCATCTTTAAGTGCCCAAGGTGATGCCAGGAAGTCAAGTACTGCCGTGCCGAGTCTTCCTGGCCGACCTTGAAAAATAATTTTAGGATTTCCTGGAATATGCTTTTGCATATGTTTACCAACGAGCTTGGCTGATTCCAAGAATCCGCCCCCCGGAAATCCCATATGAATTACGATTGACCCACCTTTATAGAACTCAGCAACAGATTCTGCAGCTACTGGTGCTGAGTTCACCCAAACCAGTAACCCTGAAATAATGGTAGTAGAAAATAGTTTATGAACACGCGCTAACATTTTATTTTCCAACTTGGTTTCGTAGGTGTTACAGCCTTTTCTTTAAAGAAAGTTCTATCGGTTATTAGAAAAACAGTAACTTTGGTGTCTATGTATGATCTCAGGAGGTGAGTTCCAAACGCTCAGCCACCATATCGTGCTCTAATCTTTTCACTGAATTTGGTTGAGGACCTTTTCCAGACTGTTCACAGTGCGATCAATATTGTGAAGTTTATCTAAACCGAATAAACCAAGCCGAAAGGTCTGGAAATCTTCTGGTTCATTGCATTTTAAGGGAACGCCAGCAGCAATCTGCATACCCAATTCAGCAAATAGTTTCCCGTTTTGCATGTCAGCATTATCGGTATAGCTGACCACCACGCCAGGAGCTTGAAAACCTTCTGCAGCAACGCTTCTAAATCCTTTACTCACTAAAAGTTCACGGACTTTTTTTCCTAATGCCCACTGTTCAGATCGAACTTTCTCAAATCCATATTCCTCGGTTTCCTTCATTGCATCCCGAAATTTGACCAAGGCATCGGTCGGCATCGTCGCATGATAGGCATGGCCGCCATTCTCATAGGCTTCCATGATTTGTAGCCATTTCCGTAAATCACAGGAAAAACTGGTACTGGATGTTTCATCTATTTTGCTACGGGCCAGGGGACTCAATGTCACTAATCCACTACAGGGTGATGCACTCCAGCCCTTTTGGGGAGCGCTGATCAGCACATCCACGCCTATAGCTTCCATATCAACCCAAATTGCTCCTGAAGCGATACAATCCAGAACAAATAGACCACCAACGGAATGCACGGCTTCTGCAATATTTTTCATGTAATCATCCGGCAGAATTATCCCGGACGATGTTTCCACGTGCGGCGCGAATACAACATCACATTTTTCCGACTTAATCTTTGATACGACCTCCTCGATCGGGGCTGGCGCAAAGGCTGCCTGATTACCTTTTTCTATAAGTTGCGCTTTGAAGACGACTTCCTCAGAGGGGATATTCCCAGCCTCAAATATTTGAGACCAGCGATAGCTGAACCATCCATTTCGAATCACCAAACATTTTTTTCCGGTTGCGAACTGACGGCTTACGGCTTCCATTGCATAGGTACCACCCCCCGGAATAATAACGACGGATCTAGAGTTATAGACATTTTTCAGCGTTGCCGAAATTTCCCGCATCACTTCTTGGAAGGGTTGAGACATATGATTAAGAGATCGGTCGGTGAAGACTACGGAATACTCCAGAAGCCCGTCAGGATCGACCGCAGATATTGGGTTGTTCATACTTTATCTCCGGTACACAAATATTATATCTACGGCACGTATTAAAAAAGATACTTTAACAATTACAATTGATTAATCCGGCCACGAATTTAGGAAACGTTGATATCGTAGCGATATGCCCGAAAAATACAATTAGTGCATTTTGCATTTCTTTCAGGCGTGTGTGGAACGAAGAAAGGTAAAAAGTATTCCCACACGACCTATTTTTGGGTTGTAACATCAAATATTTTTTTAACATTTGATCCAACT
Organism: Rhodospirillales bacterium; assembly: GCA_028345065.1. Taxonomy (GTDB): domain Bacteria; phylum Pseudomonadota; class Alphaproteobacteria; order Rhodospirillales; family UBA2165. Next base: position 41,887 of record JAOMCN010000006.1, on the reverse strand, counting down.
ATTTTTTACGGTAACTTTGAAGGCAAATGGCTATGGTAAATTTAAGTCTAACAGGTAAAACCGTTATTGTGACCGGCGGCGGCCGTGGGCTTGGTCGTACAATGGCTTTTGGCTTGGCTCGTGAAGGTGCAAACGTATGCATAGCTGCCAATATTCAGGATGATATCCTATCTGTAGAACAAGAAGTTAAGGAGTTGAACTATGAGGGAAGGTTTATAGCGTTACTGGCGGATATACGTTTCCCTGATGCGTGCCGTGAAATTGTAGATACGACAATTTCAACATTCAGTAGTCTCTTTGGATTGGTAAACAATGCCGGTTTAACTTTCACCTATATTGCGCCCCATCGTTATCGTCGCGGGTATTCAGAAAAGTTTTTTGAGTTGTCAGATGATGTTGTCCAAAATGTTATGGATACTAACTTTGTTGCGGCCGACCGTATGGCTAGGCTGGTAACACCGCACTTAATTAGGCAAGGGGATGGGCGCCTTGTGAATGTAACTACCAGGATCGAAACAATGACTATGCCTGGTGCCTCCCCTTACGGTCCATCAAAAGCCGCCCTTGAAAATGCTTCTGAGGTTTGGGTCAAAGATTTAGAGGATACGGGGGTTACAGTAAACATACTAAACCCTGGAGGCGCAGCGAATACAGAGGGTTTTGAAATTTCCGAAGACCGTGCCATTGCGTCTGAAGCTGTTGGCGGTATGGTTGAGCCGTATAAAATGGTCGCTCCAATTTGCTGGCTTGTTTCGGACGATTCTGGGAACACAACGGGTATGCGCTATGACGCGTCAAATTGGGATGAAAGCTTGCCTCCTGACGATGTAGCGCTACGCGTTGGCAGACCACTCGGACTTACACTTAAGCCGCTTGAGTGATTTTCGGGACGGCTTCATACTTTAATTGCAATCGGGAAACCTATTAATGATAATTGAAAACAAAGACTTGCCATTCACATCACTCGAGCGGGAACGCTACTTGGAAGATTATACAGAAGGCGCAGTTTACGTGCTGGGTGAAATTGAAGTAGACGGCAAGGAGATGGTTGAATTTGCGAAAAGGTTTGATCCTCAGGACATGCACGTAAATGAGGCCAAGGCGAAGGCGGGACCATTTAAGGGACTTATTGCAAGCGGTTGGTTTACCGGCAGTATTTTTATGCGGCTTTTCGCCACGCACTATCTATCCAACGCATCTAGTATGGCTTCTCCAGGATTTGACGATCTAAAATGGAATGCGCCAGTGCGACCCGGCGATATCCTCAAAGGTCAGGTGACAATCAATGAGGTGAAGCGCTCTAAATCAAAACCGGACCGGGGTGTGGTTAAAACGTTTTGTGAGATTATAAATCAAGACGAAGTGGTTGTGATGAGCATAAGAGCCGTAAACATGATAGCCAGTCGTTCCGGCAAGGACAATTGAAAGAGTTCCGGTAGTTGATCTAGTTGATATCCTCTGGCATTGCGCTGGCGTGGATGGAAGATGTGAAAGATCCCGGCGGGAAGAAAATCGAATTTATCCAGTTGTAACAAAGTTAAACTTGAACCGATGTTAGCATTGCTTACCCAGCTACAATATACAAAGCGTTCGCTAGAGCTATGGGAAGAATGTGATGTTTGGAGATGACTATCGTACTCTTTTACGCTCCCAACATTGCTAGTGTAGATTTTCCAATTTTTTCACGAAAGGGTTTTGTCGGGGTAATTAAGGCGTCCTCGAATAAAGATTTTTCCTCATCCGTCAATTTATGAATTTTATAGTTGTCTGGTGAAAATTTCTTAAGAACAACCTCTTCCTCAATTACAGCTATCTCTCGTTGTTTTAGTGTTGCGTGGAACGCGGCCGCAGTTACTACCTCCTGGACCTCCCTAGGCCAATTTTCAAATAGTTCCCTCTTACATATCAATATTGCCATTCCGAGGAGGTGGCCGGATAAAGTTATATGATGATGGAATTGATGAATGCCAAAGTTGTAATAATTGGTTAGGGCATTCTCTTGGGCAATCTTTCTGCCGGCTTTGAGTTGCTTTAGGAACTCATTTACCTGCAGGGTTACGGGTTTGAACCCCAGAGATTTAAACATTATAGGATGAAGCTCATTCAATAGAGTTCTGATAGGTAAGTTATGGCAATCTGTCGGTCTACGGATGGGATGACTGTCATTCGTAAAATGCCGGTAGCCATATTCCCAGATGTTCAATAGTTTCAGATCGGTTTTTTTTTCAAACTGCGAGGCGACCATGCTGGTAAATGGTCCATCTACCAATCGATAAGCCTCGATCCTATTTCTAAATAAAAACGGAAGGTCAAAGATATAAAGTTGAGGAATAGGTTTGGCAAAATAGCTTGTAGCTATATATCCTATATCAAAATTGCCAGATGCGATGGCATCGGGCATCGCTCCAGGAGCATACCCAAGGTCCATAATGTTATTTGTAATTTTGATGCTTACGTTGTCAGGCAACTGTTTTTGGATAAAGTCAGAGAACAGTTTCAAAGTCTGGCTAAGGAGTGAACTATGTGGCTGATATCCAGCGAGTTTAATGTTCGTCATCATGTTGGTTTAGTTTAATGCCGCTAACTTTACAGCTTCAGGCGTTAGAGGAAGTCGCCTAAGTCTGAGCCCAGTAGCACGGTAAACGGCGTTGGCTATTGCTGCGGCAGTTGGTCCTGTGGTTGCTTCTCCAGCCCCCAAAAAAGGTTCGCCGGGACGTTCCATAAGGATTGTGTTAATCGATGGTACGTTTCCAAAACGTAGAATTGGGTAGCTATCCCAATCACGGCTGGTGATGCCCCCACGGTCGTATAAGACCTGCTCGTAGAGTGTCCAACTTGCTGCCTGAATAACACCACCCTCAAGTTGTACGATGAGCCCCGCAGGATCAATCACGTGGCCCGCGTCCGCGGCGATGACGGCGCGCCGGAGTTTAATTTCGGCGTTATCGGTAACCTCTACTTCAATGGCGACGGCGGCATAAGTCTTGATGTTCTTGTATTGTCCAAATGCGAGGCCACATCCGACGCCCTCGGAATTTTTTCCAGGCCATCCAAAAGCCTCTGCAGCAGCTTCAATTACATTTTTAGCCCTTACATCTGAGAGGTGCATCAGGCGGTAATCAACGGCATCCATGCTCGCTTCTAACGAAAGTTCGTCCATAAAAGACTCAAGAGCGAAGATATTTGCGTAGCCTCCGAGCGCGCGTAGTGATGAACAGCGGAGTGGTAGGTCTTTTACGAGGTGCTTAACGATCCTTCGGTTCGGAAAAGTGTAGAGTGGATCTTGATTACGAAACTTACCATTGTGTGAGCCGCCCGTCGGTTGCGAAGGCGTCGGTGGAATTGATGGATCCATATAGCGGCTACCAATTAGTCGACCAGGACCGAGGCCGTTTGGTCCGGGAAAGGGTCGCATGCTGTGGGTGTCACTGTAAGTATCATGCGACCACTCGATGACGTCACCTTGTTTGTTCAAACTGCCCCGAAGTTCCATAACCATGGCTGAGCCATAAGGCTCCCAGGCGTGTTCGTCTTCGCGTGTCCATTTCAGAAGTACGGGTATTTCTGGTAATGCACGTGCGACCAGGGCGGCATCAAAGGCGACGTCATCCGCGCCGTTATGTCCGTAACAACCTGGTCCCGGTACGTGTGTAATGACAAGATCTTCGGAGTTCATTCCAAGCGCTTCGGCAGCACTATCCCTTAAGATATAAACCCCTTGGCTATGACACCAAATTTTGATTTTTGTGGCTTCCGCGAGTGCGAATGCCGCTGAAGGTGCCACTGAAGCATGCATGATATAGGGTTTTTCATATCGTGCACTTATTGTTTTCGTGGCTTCGTCAGGCGGATTTCCCAGTTTAGGTATGGGTTCATCATCTGGTACGCCATCGACAAGCCGGTGGCTAACACGCGGGTTTGATAATAAGGCTTCATAAAGATCATTAACCAGAAGGCCATCAGCTAGGTCCCAGGTGACGGCTGCTGCCATCCGATCACGAGCCTTAATTGCTCGATATTCATCTTCATGAGCAACGGCAATAAAACTACCATCGATAATAGTTTTTACACCTTCCAACTGCAATTTTTTGAGTTGGTTTTTATCCAGGTTCTTTAAGCGGGCATGATAGTGCGGCGGACGCACCACCCGTGCATGCATCATGCCATCCATCGTCATATCGTGAACGTATTGAAATTTCCCGGTTACAATTTCGTTTAAGCCTTTCGGCACCACTTTGGTACCCACTACATTCTGTTCGCTGGGAACCTTGAGTTTGGCATTAGTGTCCACAGCAATGCCAAAATCTTTCCCTTCCATTAAGTCGCTATAGGTAATCGAGCGATTAATGTCGCGGGATGTGATTAGCCCATCAGAGACTTCCAGAGTATTCACGTCTACTTCCAACGCCTTTGCTGCAAGCAGGAGCATGTGATGGCGTGCGGTAGCGCTGGCAGCACGAATGGCGGTGGCTGACTGTTCCATAGAATTGCTACCCGCCGTCACACCTTCATCGGGCGCTTCCCCAGTCCGCGTGCGTTCGACATGGATGCGGTCATAGTCGACATCTAATTCTTCGGCGGCGACAATGGCTAAGGACGTTGAAATACGCTGTCCAATGTCCACCTTTCCAGTGCGAATGGTGATTACATCATCCGATGAGATGGTAAGCCAGTCGTCGACATTGGGGCTCTTTTCCAGAGATGCACTAGTCAATTTTGCCCCCTCCTGCAGTCAGACGTTTAACCGCCTTAATAACGTTTGCGTGCGATCCACATCGGCATAGATGTTTTTCGAGCGCTTCGTTGATTTCACTGTTACTCGGTTTGGATGTCTTGGAAATAAGACCTGTTACTGCGATAATGATACCGGGTGTGCAGTATCCGCACTGTGCCGCCCCTTCATCCATAAAGGCTTGCTGTACTGCACTGAGATTCCCGTTTAAGCTTAAGCCTTCGATGGTAGTGATTTGTTTGCCTTCAAATTCGGATGCGGCACGGGTGCAACTGAGCTCAGCTTCGCCGTCTACAAGTACAGCGCATGCACCACAAGTCTCGAGCCCACAGCCCAGCTTCGGGCCGGTATAGTTGAGTTGATTCCTTAGTATAAAGATCAAGGGTGTTGCCGGATCCGTCTCGACCGAGTGATTATTCCCATTTACTAATAAGGTGAATGTCGTCATAGAGAAAAGTACCTAATGCCGATATGTGTTATCAATGCGGTCGAGTTGCCGTAATGCCGCCGGCCAATCGTCCAGTCCTCGACCTTTGTTATGTTCCATAAACTGGTTTACTACGTGTTGACAAATTTCCTCAGATGGGACCACCAACTCTGCGCCAGAAGCCATCAATTGCAGTTGAATTTGACATGCTTTTACCAGGCGCTGGGTCCAAGAGTATGCCTCCTGGGTAGTCTCGCCCACTGTAACAGACCCGTGGTTTCTCATGAGCATAGCTGTCTTATGACCTAGATTATTTGTTATGGCCGCGCGCTCTTCAGCGTTCTCTGTTATGCCAGCATAATCATGATATGCTACTTGGCCGTATAGAAAAACGGCATCTTGGGTAAGCGGCAGCAAACCTTCTTTTGTAGAGGAGATAGCAATGCAGGCATCTTCGTGGATGTGCAGCACGGCGTTCACGTCTAGTCGCGATCTCAGAATAGCAGAGTGAAGGACAAACCCTGGCCGGTTAACTAGAGATGTTTCATCTAACTCTTCGTTCATATTAACCTTCACGAGGTTAGATGCTGTGACTTCATCCCATAATAGGGCGTGGGCCTTAATTAGAAAATAATTTGGTTCTCCTGGCACACGTGCGGACACGTGATTAAAAATATTCATATTCCAGCCGTTAGATCTAACCAGCCGATAACATGCCGCCAGGTCAACCCGAGCATTCCATTCGTCTGTCGAGACGTTTCCCTCTAGAGATTGAACGTTACGGATAGTCCGAATATCTTGTGTTGCCATCTTAAAATTCCTTCACCTACATCTAGCATGAGGGCCCCAGCATCTCACGTCAATTTACTTTTTGCATGCCTAAATACACTTGGAGGGTTAGAATATCTACATGATAAATCTCGCGGTCATCGGCCTTGGTGTTTGGGGTCAACGTCACGTACGTTCGGCGCAATCTAGTGGGCGTTTTAACGTGAAAATGGCGGTTGATCCCGAAACAGAAAGAACAACCCCCATTGCGAAAAAATTGGGACTAAATTTTGCGGAATCCATTGAGGAGGCACTCTCAGATCCGTCAATTGAAGCAGTGTCGTTGGCGACGCCTCATACACTCCACACGATGCAAATTGAAAAAGCGGCAGAGGCTGGAAAGCACATCTATGCGGAGAAACCATTTGCATTGAACTTGCAGGATGCCAAACGCGCCGTCGTAGCTGCTGAAAGCGCCGGTATACAGTTAGCGCTTGGTCACGATCAGCGGCATTATCCGGTGATAGCAGAACTAAAAAATATGATCGGTAATGGAACTTTTGGAAATATTCTTCACCTGGAAACAAACCTCAGTCATGACTCAATACATCAACTGTATAAAGACTATTATGACAATGCTGATGTCCCGACTGAACGGGGATGGCGATTGAGAGAGGAAGAGGCGCCCACTGGTCCTATTTCCCAATTTGGCCTCCATCGCGTGGATACTTTCATCCATCTCCTGGGAGAAATTGATTGGGTATTTGCTGCCGGATCTTGCCAGGCCGTAAATCCATCCTTTCTGGATACAATTTCTGTGACAGTTGGGTTTAAATGCGGGGCCACAGGTTACCTTGGCAATTCCTTGGCTACCCCTCTCAATTCACGGTTACAAATATTTGGTTCAGAAAAATGGGCTGAGGCAGCAGGTCCGGAGACTTTTGAGGCGTATAGGGAATGTTCCTTGATTAACTTAACCGTTAGTTCAAAAGAGGCGCATACAAAACATTCCTTCGATATCATAGATTCAGTAGCACAGAACTTTTCATCATTTGCAGATGCTATTGAAGGAAAGTCGGGGTTTATAATTTCAACAGATCAGATGATCCACAATATTGCTGTTGTGGATGCGATGCGCCGGTCACTCGATACCGGAGAACGCGTCACGGTCTCTGCTGTCTAGAGTTTGAGGCGTAATATAATGTACTTTCATGTTCAATTAATTGACAACCCTGAAAATCCTAAACAAAGAGAGAAGAGCCGTTTGGACCATTGGCAGTATTTTGACGATCATAGGGAGTGTTTTATCGCGCGAGGGGCGACAGTAACCGACGATGATAAAGACGTGCTCTCTAGCGTTTTATTTGTTGAGTTTGATGATTGGGAACAAGTGCGGACATTCGTGGACAACGAACCGCATAACAAAAATGGTGTTTATCGTGAGGTGCACATAAAGCAATGGGGGTTTGCATTAAAAAGACGTCAGGTTGATTTTCCTCGTAAGGAAGATCAATTAAACTGGTACATACGAGGGCATGGAAAAGCAGGAATGCACGAAAAACGTCAAGAACTTTTGTCGGCTCATCGCACCTATTTCAAACCCTATGATACGGAAAACTTTATTGCTCGAGGACCCATATTCAGTGATGACGGGAAAGAGTGGCGGGGCAGTGCCAACTTGATCAGTTTACCAAGCCGTCAGGCAGTGAATGACTTTCTCGCTATTGAGCCTTACTATTCAAACAACTTATATGATCGGGTCACAATAGAAAGATATAGATTTGGGGGCCGTCCAGGTCAGGTTGTGTAGCGATTTAAATTTTTTTTGAGAGTTCGTGCTGTGCCGGTTTTTCAGACTCTTTACTATGCTTACGTAGATGCCGGTTTGGTGCCGCTCACAGGTTATAACCCTTGGCATCTTCACAATTGGCGTGACGCTCCATTCACGGTATTTCTGCAAGGCAACGAAGAAATCAGGGCAACTGACCAAGGGGGTTTAGCACTTCAAGAAGTTATGTTTCTTGAAAATCTAGGTACGCTATTGTCTCCTAAAAACTGCTTGATAATTGGCAATGCCTTTGGCTGGAGTACAGTCGCCACAGCGCTCACGTTCCGGGGAGCAAAAACGGCGGGTATGGATAACTTCCCGGTTAATGAAGGCTTGGATCTGACCAACCGGATTTTCAAAAAACTTGATCTTGATGGTACTGCTGTAATGGGAGAGTCGCCCAAAGACGTGGCTGGAATTTGCGATGAGTATCTGGATGGACCACTGGACTTCGTCCTTGTTGATGCCGATCACACGAATGAGGCTTTGGTCGCCGATTTTTGGGCGACAAAAAGAAAGGCATCATCGGATTGTGTGTATTTGTTTCACGACGTTTTAAATTTTAATATGGTCGACGGTTTTAGCCGCATCCTTAAAGAAAGTCATCTGGACGGGCGCCTTCTAACTAAGACCCCATCTGGGATGGCGATAGCTTACGAAAAAGACAAAGTAAGTAGAGCATTTATTGATTACTTGGAGGTTTTCTCGGACGATCTCAAACTCTACCAGGGTTATAGAAAACTCGCAGAACAAACGACTAAGGGGCGCAACCCATTTCTATTGTATAATGAGTAACGATTTAACGGATAAAGATACCGGTCGTTAAATTAAAATTCTGGATTAACGTTCTACACACATCGCAATACCCATGCCTCCCCCTATACAAAGGGTGGCGAGGCCTTTTTTTGCTTCACGTTTTTTCATTTCGTAAAGTAGTGTCACGAGAACGCGTGCGCCAGACGCACCAATCGGGTGACCAAGTGCAATTGCTCCCCCATTTACATTGACTATTTCAGGATCCCAGCCCATTTCTTTGGTAACTGCGCAAGCCTGGGCAGCAAAAGCTTCATTGGCTTCAATCAGGTCTAGCTCATCGCTAGTCCAGGCAGCTTTTTCGAGAGCCTTTTTGCTTGCCGGGATAGGACCCGCTCCCATAATTGCTGGGTCCACACCTTCCGTTGCCCAAGACTTAATTCGTCCCAGAGGCTCTATCTTGCGCTTTTTGGCCTCTTTAGCTGTCATGAGCAGCACCGCTGCAGCACCGTCGTTGATGCCGGAAGCATTGCCCGCCGTAACCGAACCCTCTTTATCAAAAGCCGGACGTAACTTTGAGAGTGATTCGATGGTAGTGCCGTGGCGGGGGTGTTCGTCGTCTGCAATAACGATATCACCTTTTCGGGATGGTACGGTCACAGGTACTATCTCATCCTTGAATGCATTTGCCTTTTGTGCAGCTTCAGCCCGTATCTGAGATGTTGCGGCAAACATATCCTGTTGATCTCGAGAGATCTGCCATTTTTCGGCAACATTCTCAGCTGTGATACCCATGTGGTAGCCGTTAAAAACATCCCATAATCCATCAGTTATCATGCTGTCGACTAGTTCTGCGGTTCCCATTTTGATCCCCGCCCGTAGTTGTGACACGTGGGGAGCCTGGGTCATGTTTTCCTGACCTCCAGCGACTACAATTGAAGAATCACCGGCTTTTATAGCTTGAACGCCAAGTGCTACAGCTCGGAGGCCTGATCCACAGACCTGGTTAACAATGTAAGCTGTTCTTTCCTTTGGGATGCCTGCAGCCATAGACGCTTGTCGAGCGGGGTTCATCCCCCCGCCAGCCGTTAGAACCTGTCCAAGGATCACCTCCGACACGTCGTTTGAATTAACACCAGCCCGGTTTAGGGTTTCGGTAATTACGGTGCTGCCAAGCAAATGGGAAGGCAAATCAGAAAATCCCCCGTTGAAAGCACCAATAGGTGTTCGCGAGCCAGAGGCTATAACGATATCTGTATCTTCGCTCATATTGAATCCTTTCTGATCAAACAGAATAATTACTTCGTTAGTCGGGAGATTTTATTGTAGCTGTTCCTGTCAGAACTATTTTGTCTGCTACTCTGCTTTCTGTGGATAATTCCACAAGATGTTTTAGCATTAAACATTTTTCAACTTTAACTTGTGTTGTCACGGTGTCACCAATTCTTACGGGTGCCCGAAAGTAAAGAGATTGGTTAACGTATAACCATCCGGGGCCAGCAAAATTTACTAAGGCTGCAGAAATATGACTGGCCGTCAGCATGCCGTGGGCTACCCGCTCTCCGAAGATACTATCTTTTGCAAATTCGTCATCCAGGTGTATGGGATTATGGTCCCCCGATATATTTGCGAAAGCTTGAACGTCATCGTGGGTAATTTGTTTTTCGTATGTTGCGCCCATTTCGACAGAAATGTCGTTAAAATAGTTTTTTATAATGCCAGACACAAAGTCTCTCCAGCGCTGTAACTAATTAAGACCTATGATTAACATGTTTTTTAGTACCATTAAGATCTTGAATGCTGATTTGGCCCCCAGCTTTGAACGGGCGGTAGTCAGACCTAAATTACGCCCCCACTCCAAGAACTCTGTTATTTTTTATATTAAATCATTAGATCGTAACGTAACTTGTTTTCTTTTGTGGCGCAAAAGGGAATAGCGATATGCCCAACTCATCTAATATAGGCCGCGTTCATTACCGGCATTTTTTAACTATCCCGACACGTTGGATGGATAATGACGTCTATGGCCATGTGAATAATGTGGTCTATTACTCGTTTTTTGATACCGTGGTGAACAAGTTTCTTATCGAACAGGGTCAACTCGATTACAGTAAAGGCAAAGTTGTAGGTTTAGTGGTGGAAACCAAATGCCAATATTTTGCGCCTATTGCTTTTCCGGATGTCGTTGTTGCAGGTATAAGGGTTGCGCACATCGGTACGTCGAGTGTTCGCTACGAAATAGGACTATTTAAAAATGACGAAGATAACCCAGCCGCGGAGGGTTATTTCGTCCACGTTTATGTAACCCGTTCAGGCAATAAACCAACCCCACTAAGCACTCAGATGCGATCCGTTTTGGCGAAAATTAGCTAATAATAGAGGACCCGATTACATTAAAACATCCAATATTATGGCATTACGGGCACTAACGTGGAATTCGTTCAACCGCCATATTCTTGTCCTTGATGACACCCTTTTCAATGATGACATCATTATCCAACATAATTGTGCAGTCGCGCATAGGAACGTCGTAGTGACCCTTGGTATCGCGAGTACCTCCACCTTCATTGTTTGGGCCAGTAGAGAATAGGTAGTTTCCTGCAAAAGTGCGGGCTGAAGCATAGGTGCGGTCGGGGTCATCTCCATAGAGAGCTAAAGCATCCCATCGGGATTGTGGGTTTAAACCCCATCCCAGATGTGAGAGTGCATGACCATCCAAATCGTCTTCATGGCGTTTATTATCATCCAAGAAGTAATTCATGAGTTTCGCATCTAGACCTCCATCTATCTTGCGAATAATACCATCGCGGACTTCAATCTGGATTTCATCCTGGATATACCGGTTGTACGGTAAGACACATAAGTCACCCGGTTGAATCACAACTGCACCGTTGGCGCTTCCTTCATTGGGGAAGGTGTGGACATGGCCGGCCCCCCAATGGTCAAACCGACCAGGCTCATCGGCGAAGCCGTATTGGATCATTGTGGGATATTCACCGCACTCGTAAGACAGGTCTGTTCCTGCTTCACTGACGACACGTATATGTTTGGTTTCTTCCAGGCGTTTACCGGAATATATCACTGCCTCTTTAAGGCCAGGAGGTGCTAAAAGTTTTTCAAGATCATCGGGGTGATCAATTATCATTAGTACCCGTGTGCCACTGTTTCGTACTTGTTTCATCCATTTCGTAAATAGGGGGACGTGCAAACAAAGCAGCATGTCGGCAGCCTCGAAAGCCTGGACTGTACCGCTACATGCACCGACCGTTTCAATTCCGACCCTAACCCAGGAAGGGACCTCATTTACGCAAACTTCGTAAATGTTGGCGCCCAAATCTTCAGCAGCCGCAAAAGATGCCATGACAAAATCGCGCCGGGTGGCAATGTCGCTTAGAATTGCTATGGTTTCGCCCTCTTTAACATTGCACATCTGGAATTCCTTTCGGAACAGCATCGCGAGTTTTGCGGGGTTTATCTCTTGTGCGCGCATTATTCCCTCCTGTTTTGGTCACCTATTTATCATACGGACCATTTTCACCAGAATTTTAGGGAAAATTCTGGTAGATTTCCAATTATTCAAACATTTGGTCTTGGATTAAATCCCATGACCTCCAACAGAAATGCGTAAATCAGCGCTTTTTCCTCCAATCTGTCAAAGCGACCAGCCGCACCCGCATGTCCGGCTTCCATATTTGTTCGGAGATAGAGAGGTTTTTTATCAGTCTTGGTAGCTCTGAGTTTTGCTATCCACTTCGCAGGTTCCCAATAGGTTACGCGGGGGTCTGTTAATCCAGCGGTTGCGAGGATTGGGGGATAGGCTTGTTCCTTAACATTCTCTATTGGTGAATATGAATGAATATAATCGTAGGCATCTGCATCCTCAATTGGATTTCCCCATTCCGGCCATTCTGGAGGGGTAAGGGGTAATTCTGCGTCGCACATTGTAGTTAGTACATCGACAAAAGGTACTTCACCTACCACGGCGCCCCAAAGGTCAGGCCGTAAATTTGCGCATGTACCAATCAGCAACCCCCCGGCGCTACCACCATGAATGGCAATTCGCTCGGCACTGGTAAAATGTTTTGAGATTAAATGCTCAGCGGAGGCAATAAAATCCAGAAAGGTATTTTCTTTCTTATTCAATTTACCCTCTAGATACCATCCATAGCCCTTCTCTGTGCCCCCGCGGATATGAGCAATTGCGTAAATAAATCCCCGTTCAACCATCGAAAAGATGTTAGTGGAAAAAGAAGCCGGCATCGCTAAGCCGTAAGAGCCGTAACCGTAAAGCAAGACAGGTGCAGTTCCATCAAGCGGTGTATTCTTATGATAAAGAATTGAAACCGGAACCAATGCTCCATCATGGGAAGGGGCCATCAGCCTTCTTGTGACATAGTCTTCAGACCTATGGCCGCTCGGAACTTTTTGTTCCTTGCGAAGCTCTCTGGATTGCTTAACCATGTTGTAATCGTAGGTTCTCAGAGGGGTTGTCATTGAGGAATAAGTGAACCGGAGAGTGTTCGTATCAAATTCATAACCCGGTAATACACCCAGTTCATAAACTTCTTCATCGAATTCAATAGTGTGTTCCGCTCCGGTGATAATCTCTCTGATAATTATCCTGGGAAGGCCGTCAACCCGTTCCAATCGGACAAGATGATTAGCAAATTCAAGAATTGTACGGATTAATCGCCCGGGTTCGTGGGGCACTACATCCTTCCAATTCTCTCGGTTGGGGTTACGTAATGGGGCTTCTACGATTTTAAAATCTTCGGCGTCATCGGCGTTTGTTAGAATTAATAGTTTCTCCCCTACCGGGGCTACGCTATATTCTATGTTCATTTTTCTCGGCGTGACAATTTCAGGAGGAGAGTGGGGGTCGTTAGCATCAATCAAATGTATTTCAGAAGTTGTATGGTCGTGAGCGCTGATAATGATGAATTGACCGCTCTGGCATTTTTCGAGACTGACGAAGAAACCGGGGTCAGCTTCCTCATAAATTAAATCATCGCTTTTTTGTTCCATGTTAACCGTATGGCGCATCACACGAAAGGGGCGATGGTTGTCGTCCAGCATTGTGTAAAAGAGTGTTTTGCCGTCGTTCGCCCAGGCGATATCACCTTTGGCATCTTCAATCTTGGTACCAATATCTTTTCCAGTGATTAAATCACGGACCCGTACCTGAAAGCGTTCCGAGCCTTTGAGATCGACGGCATAGGCTAGTCGTGAGTGGTCCGTGGAATGTGCGCAGCCGCTGATCTTAAAATATGACTGCCCCTCAGCTTCCTCGTCACCATGGAGGAGAACTTCTTCAGAACTACGTTGATCCCGGCGACGGCAGAATATGGGATGCTGGCCGCCAGTTTCAAATCGGGTTGAATACTCGTATGCACCATCCTTTGCAGGCACGCTGGCTTCATCCTCTTCGAGCCTCCCTCGCATTTCTTTTGTTAGTGTCGCCTGGAGTTGTTTTGTTCCTGACATAGCCAACTCGGTGTGAGAGTTTTCGGCTTCCAGGTGCGTGCGGATTTCTTTTTTGAGTTTGGAGGGATCGCGCATCACCTCTTGCCAGTTTGCGTCCTTAAGCCAGGCGTAGTTATCAATACGGTCTCTACCATGATAAGTGATAGTCACGGGTCGACAGTCTGCTTTAGGTGGTTCGGGAGCCGCAGTCATTGAAATATCACTCACCTTCGGAGAACTTTTCTCAACGGAATGTTCCATATCACGCATCAAATCCGTAGAGTTGAGCCGGGTTATGGACGGTGATGCGGTCACGGATTTCCTTATCTGGTGCGTACTTTTCAAGCATATCCACCAAATCACCGTCGTTGGGCATCTGGCCAAGGATATTGGGGTGAGGCCAGTCAGTTCCCCAGATGATACGGTTGGGCGCCGCTTCTATTAGAGTTTTGGCAAATGGTACAATGTCATCAAAGGGGTAATCAGTGTTAGACAGGCGTTCAGCTCCGGATATTTTTACCCAAAAGTCATCATTCCGGACAAACTCTAGTATCCGTTGAAAGGCATTTTGTTTTAATCCATCTAAAACTTTGAAACGGGCCATATGATCGATAACCACTGGTACGGGGAGAGTAGTGATTTCTTTTGTGTATTCGATAATATCTTTAGCCTCTAAGTATAATACTGCATGCCAGCCAAGAGGTGCATATTTTTGGGTTACGCGGCGGACTTTTTCAAAATCGGGTTGTCCAGATAAGTGTCTTGCAAAACTGAACCGCGTACCGCGTACTCCTCCGGCGTGAAGTCCCTCTAATTCTTTTTCCGTAATTGTTTCATTTACCATTGCTATACCCTTGTAAGATCCACCGGATGACGCAATTGCATCTAACATTGCCGAATTATCATCCCCATGGCAGGTCGCCTGCACAATGACGGCACGTTCAAATCCCAGTTTTTTATGAAGACTTTTTAGAAGCTCCTTTCCTGCATCTGGTGGCGTATAGCTGCGGTCACGATGAAAGGGAAAGACGGCGCTCGGTCCGAAGACATGGCAGTGGGCATCACATGCTTTCGGGGGTAAAGTGATATTGGGCTTCCTAGTGTGCGGGTCAGGGGCCTGGCAAGTATCCATCTTACTATACGGCGGCACGTGGCTTTGTTTTTCCATTCCAGACACCATATGGAACCAATACCTGTCCTTCAAATAGGCGTCGTGTGGTCCTTAAAATATCAGCCTTCTTAACTTTGGTTTTACCTTCGGTTTCATCAATGTTCAATTTGACAGAGATCTCCCCTGTTGGGTGTTCAACTGAAACGAGTTTTGTAGTGCCAGACGGTATTACACCCACGCGATGGGCAACGGTTCCCGGAAGCGCTATGGCCGTACCTACAGAGACCGCGGCAAAAACACCAATAGCTGCGTGGCAGTCATGCGGAATGAAGGAACGGGTGCAAATAGCCCCCCCCATCTGAGGAGGGGAGACCATAGTCATCTTGGGCACGGTTTTATTTTTAACGTCTCCTAAGTTCATTTTTCGGCCTATATTTAAGCGAATTTCCTCTATCCAATTTTTAAGTTCCACATCTGCATTTAGGTCGTCTCGACTTTCATAACCGGTCCTATTCATTGCCGTTGCTTCAAAAAGTACCACGGGCATTCCGTTATCAATACAAGTGACGTCAACACCGTCGATCGTATCCACGAAATTACCCGTCGGCAGTAGGGATCCACATGTTGAACCCTCGGTATCCCGAAAACTAATCATGACGGGCGACGCCGTCCCAGGTACGCCGTCTATTCTTGCTTCGCCATCATATTTTACGACGCTCCCTGGTGTTAAGAATGTAACATCGGCAATACTGTCACTATTTTCCAAATAAATTGTCAGGGTCGTCTCTGGGTCATTTGGCTTAACGAGACCGCTTTCGATAGCGAATGGTCCAACGCCGGCCAGAATATTACCGCAGTTTTGTGATGTGCTCGTACGCGCCTCATCTACGAAAACCTGGACAAATAGATAATCCAGGTCCACTCCCTCGCGTTCAGATGCTTGAATTATAGCTACCTTGCTGGTTAAGGGGTCAGCACCACCCAAACCATCGATCTGTCGAACGTCTGGCGAACCCATGACCGATAACAAAATTTCTTCTAGAAGTTTTTCATCTTTTGGTAGATCTGAAGCTATGAAATAAGTACCTTTGGATGTGCCGCCACGCATCATCACACAAGGTATTTTAGTCTGCATCGGATGATATTCCGTGTCTGTTAACTTGGGTAACTCTTAATCTTTGTTACAATAAAAGCCTAACTATATAAATTTGATTTGTCACTTATCCAAATTGCATGGTGGCTTCATTATTATCCCCGATATTCATCGTTTTTTTTACTATATTTCATGATTTCGGAATTTTTTATTTCGGTTTTGAAAGATTTTAACTTCCATTCGAAATGTTAAAAATTCAAGATGCTGAACGTGATAAAACTTATAATATTTTTTCTGGTCTGGTTTGTATCAGGTCACCAGTCTTCCACTGCACATGGCGGCATGTTGGATACCGTTGATTGTAATCGCGACATTAAAGAAGGCACGTATCCTTGCCATCAAGGTGAGAATTCAGGAAGAGATTTCAAATCCAAACAGGAAGTCATTGATTTGGAAAAAAACACAGAAGAGTCTCAAAATATTAACGTGACTGGCAATCATTTAGAACACATCATATTATCCGGTAAAGCCCGTGTTACCGATGGCGACACCATAAGGTTTGGTAAGACTAGGGTTCGGTTATTCGGGATTGATGCACCCGAAATTAAACAAACATGTGTCTTCAAAGATAAAACGTGGAACTGCGGTATTGAAGCTCGCAAAGCGCTTGTAAATATGATTGGTGAACAAAAAGTGAGTTGCGAGAAAAAGGATAAAGACAGGTATGGGCGTATTATTGCTGTTTGTACGGTAGGAGGTGTTAACCTCAATGCTCTAATGGTGCGGGAAGGGTGGGCGCTGGCCTATCGGAAGTATTCTAGAGATTATGTGGATGAAGAATTGATTGCTAAGGGTCGAAAAACAGGCCTTTGGAAAGGGACCTTTAAATTTCCCTGGGTATGGCGCAGAAGTAAACGCAGAGGCAATAAGAATTGAGTTTTATCTCGTGATAAAAAACTTTGTCCGACCATTATTTAAATTGATGATCGATGTGGAAGATGAGAGGCGTCATGTCCAATGTAATAACCAGAGAAAGATAGTCACAAATTGGAAAGAATATTTAGATGACCGCACCAATTTCTGAAACCTTAAAAAGTGAAATCAAAATTCTAACGTTTGACCAATACGGTACAATTGTTGATATGCAAAAGGGGCTCACCGAGATGGTCACACCCTTTCTTCAAGGGAAGAGATGGGGCGGCAATCCCCACCAATTTGTAACTTGGTGGAGACGAACACATTTTGAAGATTCTATGATCGATTCTCTTATTGATCGAGGTCACACTACATATAGACAAATTGGACACAGGGCCGTCAGTCAGGTTCTCTCGAGAGCAAATATAGAATATACTCAATCAGAGGTAGAGTGGCTTGTTTCAGGAATTGAAAATTTAAAGCCATTTCCGGATATTCTAACAAACCTTAAGCGCTTACATCAGAATTATAAATTATCCATTCTGTCTAATGGCGATAGGGACATGTTGGAAGCGGCGAAAGGTTACATTGGGTTCAATTTTGATCTAACTATATCGGTCCAGGAAGCTGGGGCATTCAAGCCTGATAAAAGAACTTATTCCAAAGCAGAAGAGATAATCAGTAGTAATTTTAAGGGTATTGAACGGACTAATATTCTGTTTGTTGCCAATCACGCTTTTGATTGTATTGGCGCAAAAGCCTGGGGTTTTAGAACGGTTTTTATAGATCGTAGGAGGCGACCATTTGGGAAAAGCCCGCATCAGCCCGACTTAATTGTGAAAGACTTTAATGAATTAGCCGATGTTTTAGCTCACGCATAACTAATATGGGTTCTAAATTGGTAATGCTGTTGTTTCTTTCATCGTCTCCATCGCAAAATATGACGATACTTCAGTAAGTGCCGCCGTTCCAATTAAACCTTTGTAGAAAGCGTCAAAAGCAGCCATGTCGGGCACAATGACTTTTAGCATATAATCAATATCTCCGGCTATTCGATGTAGCTCCATTACTTCCGGCATGGCAGTTACGGTAGCAGAGAATTCTTTGAGCCAGCTCGTAGAGTGTTCGCCGGTTTTAATGTTTATAAATACGGTTAATCCAAACCCTAACCGTTCGGCGTCGAGGACTGAAATTTGATATTTTATTATCCCTTCATCATGCATTCTCTTGATACGTTTCCAGCAGGGGGAAGCCGATAAACCGACTTTCTTTGCCACGTCTGACACTGGTAGACTGCTATCCTCCTGCAGGATCCTTAGTATTCGCAGGTCCGTTTGATCCATCCAATTGATTCCCTATATTAGAAAAAAATTACTTAAATAAGTAAATAAATAGAACAAATCATTCTATTTTTTGACATAATATTGTCAATGAAGAAATATTTTTCTAAATGTATCGTTAGCTTATTTATTTTTTACAATAATCATAAGATAAATTGAAATCGTCCGTCTAAAACGCGTTTTTAAACTGAAGGAGTATTCTAATGTCTTTGAGAATTAACGATGAGGCGCCAGATTTCACAGCTGAGACAACTCAAGGTACCATTAATTTTCACGATTGGATCGGAAATAGTTGGGCAATCTTGTTTTCACATCCCAAGGATTTTACCCCAATTTGTACCACAGAACTTGGTTATATGGCGGGGCTGCAGCCGGAATTTGAGAAGCGTAACTGCAAGGTTATTGGTATTAGTGTGGATGGTGTTAGGGATCATGAGGCGTGGTCAAAAGATATAGAAAATTCCCAAGGGCATGCCGTAAATTATCCTCTGGTTGCTGACCCGGAACTTAAAGTTGTGCAACTCTATGATATGCTCCCGGCTGAAGCAGGAAACACGTCAGAGGGGCGAACGGCAGCAGATAATGCAACAGCTCGTTCAGTATTTGTTATTGGACCGGATAAAAAAATTAAGGCTTCTTTGACCTATCCTATGAGTACGGGTCGGAATTTCGACGAAATTCTTCGGTTACTTGATTCTTGCCAACTTACGGCCAAACAGCAAGTAGCGACACCTGTAAATTGGAAACAAGGTGAGCCAGTGGTCATCCTGCCTTCGATTTCAGATGAGGCCGCTAAAGAAAAATATCCAGATGGTTGGGATGCTCCGTTGCCATACCTTCGATTTGTGCCTCAACCCAAGTAATCGACAAACAAACTGGAGAAAAAATTGTGACTGAAACCTATAACAAACCAGAAACCATAGTTCTGCATGCCGGGTTCCGGAGTGACGAGAAGACAGGAGCGGTTGCTGTCCCATTGTACCAAACCACCTCTTATCAATTTAATGACACACAACATGCCGAGAACCTTTTCGCACTTAAAGAAATGGGCAATATTTATACTCGCATAATGAACCCAACGACGGATGTGCTCGAGCAGCGGGTAACTGCTTTAGAGGGAGGTGCTGCATCATTGGCATTAGCCTCAGGTCAAGCTGCATCGATGTACTCGATCATGAATCTCTGTCGTTCAGGTGACAATTTTGTAAGTTCAACAGATCTTTATGGTGGAACCTGGAATTTGTTCGCCAATACCTTGAAAGACTTTGGCGTCGAAGCCAGATTTGTTAATCCCACTGAACCATCAAGCTTCCGTGACGCTACAGATGATCGTACTCGCTGCTATTACGCGGAAACTTTACCTAATCCAAAGCTTAACGTTTTTCCAATCAAGGAAGTTGCCGATATCGGACGTGAGATTGGCGTACCTTTGATTATGGACAATACCGCTTCTCCGATTATTTGTCGTCCGCTTGACCACGGAGCAGCAATCGTCATGTATTCCACTACAAAATATTTAACCGGTAACGGAACCTCCATTGGTGGATTATTAGTAGACGGTGGAAATTTTGACTGGGAAGGTCATAAAGAGAGGTTTCCAACATTAAATGAACCGGATCCGTCGTACCATGGCGCGGTCTGGACAGAAGCCGTTAAGCCTCTGGGACCCATTGCATACATTATTAGAGCCCGCGTGGTTCTTTTGCGTGATGTGGGTGCCTGCATGAGCCCCTTCAATGCTTTTCAGGCAATTCAAGGGATGGAAACGCTGCCTCTACGAATGGAGAGGCACTGTGAGAATGCTGAGAAAATCACCGAGTATCTTTCTTCCCACGGAAAAATTTCTAATGTAATTTATCCTACCCTACAGAAAGGGGAGTTCCGACGCCGTGCAGACACTTATCTCTCTGGTGGATACGGTTCACTTCTTGGATTTGAACTAAAAGAAGGAAAGGATGCCGGCCGGAAGTTTATAGACTCACTAAAATTACTTTACCACGTCGCAAACATTGGTGACGCTAGGAGCCTCGCTATTCATCCTGCTTCGACGACCCATTCACAGTTATCTCCGGAGGAACAGGAACAAACTGGGGTCACAGATGGCTATGTCCGCTTGTCCATCGGGATTGAGCATGTCGATGATATCATTGCTGATTTGGATCAGGCCCTAGCTAATTCTTAACCGATAATATTAGAGCACTATAACAGCCATCCAAATTAAGCTCATGCCAATTTTCGATTTTCGATCCCAAAATATTTTTGTTGTTGTCAGTCGATCTTCGTCAAAGCAGAATTTTTCGTCCACGCTTAAACTCGGAGCTCCATATATTTGGTGTCGTTCTAGGCGGCGGCGCCGACACAAAATGCAAGTATTGGAGAGATTATCGAGGGCCGGTATGTGCACGAATATTTTTAATCCACTCTGAAGAAGGTAAGATGAAATATTTACCCCTATTTGCTGATCTTAATGAGCGGAATTGCCTTATTATAGGTGGCGAGGAGGTAGCTGCACAGAAAATACGTTTGGTGTTAGGTGCGGGTGCTCGCCTGACTGTGATAGCCACCAAGGTTAACAAAGAGATCCGTGACCTTGAGGCGGTTGGCCGCTTGCGTGTCGAGCCATCTGTATACGGATCTCAAGCTATTTCAAAATTTTGCTCGTCAGATGTTGCTTTGATTGTTGTGGCAGAGGCCAATCCTTTAGATGCAGAAGCGTGGGCTTCATGGGCGCACAAAGGTGGTTTTCCAATCAACGTGGTTGACCGACCGGATATTTCGACAGTCGTGTTTCCTGGTATTGTTGATCGAGATCCTGTTTTAATAGCGATCGGAAGTTCAGGGGCAGCTCCAGTTTTAGTGCGCCGCCTCCGTGAAAAGATAGAAGGACTTTTACCCTCCCGACTTGGTCGTCTAGCACAGTTTGCAATGCGTTTTAGAAACGCAGTTGCAAATGCAGAAACGAATATCATTTCTCGCCGGAGGTTCTGGGAAGGATTTTTTGACGGCCCTGTTGCACGTCTCGTTTTGAAAGGCCAAGAGCACCAAGCTACCAAAGCTATGCTGCGCATAATTAACGGGGTGGGCAGGTCAACACCCGAAGGATCGGTAGCTCTCATCGGTGTGGGTCCCGGTGATCCAGATCTTCTTACACTGCGGGCTTTAAGAGTTATGCAGGACGCTGATGTTGTTCTGTATGATCGTTTAATTGGCGACAAAATTCTGGATTATGTCCGTCGGGACGCAGAGCGAATTTATGTCGGAAAAGCTCCTGCAGACCAGTCTATGAACCAACAAGCGATAAATGCATTAATACTGGAGCGAGCCCATACCGGTCAGAATGTAGTGCGCCTTAAGGGTGGCGATCCTTTCGTATTCGGTCGTGGTGGCGAAGAGATGGCTGTCCTAAAGGACGCTTCAATAAAGGTCGAAGTTATTCCTGGTGTTACTGCGGCGATCGGATGTGCAGCGACTGCCGGCATTCCGTTGACCCATCGAGATTACGCTGAAGGGGTTAGCTTTGTGACAGGCAGCACGTGTGATGGGGGGACGGAACCCGATTGGGCATCTCTTGCAATGCTCCGGCACACGCTCGTAATCTACATGGGTGTTGCAAAGGCTGGCGTTATAGGTAAGCGGCTCGTGGAACACGGTATGCGGCCTGAGACGCCGGTTGCCGTAATAGAGAATGGGACCCTACCTGACCAAATTATTACGCACGGCACCCTCAAAACTTTGGGTGTAATGGTGACTGAGCAGTGCATCGGAGGTCCCGTCCTTTTAATTATAGGTGATGTTGCGGCGTTATCTTGGGAGGAATCTCGCAAAGCCGATGCGCATATAGAAAGATATGCGCATGCATTTTAGGGGAATAAAATGGAAACCAAGGTGATCTCAGCCAACCGCCTGGAGGACGGAATCGTTGTTTATATTACAAAAGATAATAACTGGTCCGAGTGTATATCAGATGCTGAGGTTTTTAACGATGAAGCAGCATGTGATGAAGCACTGAGCAAAGCGTACACTGCAGAGGAGGCCTGTATTGTCGTAGGTTCGTATCTTGTCGAAATTGAACAAAAAGGGGTGTACTACAATCCAACCAAATACCGCGAATTTATCCGCGTAATAGGCCCGACAGTGAGGCCGGATCTCGCCAGGCAGGCGAGGTCTTGATGCTTAAACTTGAGAGGTAAATTCGGATGTATGTGTATAATCTTGTAGATCAAAGTCTCGTTAATCAACGTGTGCAACAATTCCGTGATCAGGTTCGTCGACGCCTGTCAGGGGAACTTAATGAGGAAGAGTTCAAGCCGCTGAGGCTAATGAACGGATTGTATCTTCAGTTGCATGCCTACATGTTGCGGGTAGCTATTCCCTACGGGACGTTGTCATCAAAGCAGATGCGAGCGCTAGCTCATATTGCAGTCCGCTATGACAAAGGATACGGACATTTTACAACTCGCCAAAACCTGCAATTTAATTGGCCAAAGTTGAAGGAGACGCCTGATATTTTGGCCGATTTAGCTGATGTTCAAATGCATGCGTTTCAGACAAGTGGGAACTGTATTCGCAATGTCACAGCAGACCAGTATGCCGGTGTTGCAGTTGAAGAAATAGCTGATCCCCGTATTACAGCGGAAGTGGTGCGCCAGTGGTCGACTTTACACCCCGAGTTTTCATTCCTTCCCCGAAAATTTAAGATTGCCGTTACCGGTTCGAAACGAGACCGTGCCGCGGTACGCGTACACGATATCGGCCTGATAATAAAAATTAACGAGGCCGGCGAAATGGGCTACGAGGTGATTGTTGGTGGCGGATTGGGTCGCACACCGATAGTCGGGGTAACCATTCGTGAATTTCTGCCGCAACAGTGTTTATTATCTTATCTGGAATCAATCCTTCGTATTTATAACCAGATTGGGCGACGAGATAATATCTACAAAGCCCGTATTAAAATAGTGATACATGAATTAGGTGCGAAGGAATTCACTCGCCGGGTCGAGAAGGAGTGGAAAACAATACGAGACACTGCAATCGATTTACCTGTGGGTGAATATGAACGCATAAGGGCATTTTTTGCTCCCCTGCCTTACCAAAGTTTGCCTAAAAATGACGCGGGTTTCTCTCATCTCAAGTTCGAAAATCAAGATTTTTCCCATTGGGTACGGGGCAATACTTTGCCGCACAGGCAATCTGGTTATTCAATTGCTAACATCTCACTGAAACCTATTGGTGGCATCCCAGGTGACGCTAGCGCGAAACAAATGGAGGTGGTAGCTGACCTTGCTGAGAAATTTAGTTTTGGGGAGATACGTGTGGCACATGAACAGAATTTGGTCTTACCACATGTGAAACAGACTGATCTTTATAGTATTTGGAATACCCTCAAGGAGCATAATCTGGCAACGCCAAATCTTGGATTGATAAGCGATATCATCGCTTGCCCCGGGATGGATTATTGCAGTCTAGCGACTGCCCGTTCAATTCCTTTAGCTCAGGATATTAGCAATCGTTTTTCTAACCTTAGGCGCCAAAATGATATTGGCGAATTAAGTGTGAACATTTCCGGCTGTATAAACGCGTGCGGCCACCACCACGTAGGCCATATTGGTTTGTTGGGCGTCGATCGTAAGGGTGAAGAATACTACCAGGTCACCATTGGCGGCAGCGCCGACGAAAATGCAAGTATTGGAGAGATTATTGGACCGGCAATCCCCTATGATGAAGTAGTTGATGCCATTGAGAGAGTTGTCGAAACCTATGTCGATTTACGCGCGAAAAATGAGAGTTTTATTGATGCCTACCGGCGTGTTGGCAAGCAACCTTTTAAGGAAAATCTCTATGTCACTAATTAAAAATAACATTATTATTCGGGACAGTTGGAACCATTTAGATGACGATACACCGCTATCTGCGGAGGGCAAGGTAATTGTCTCGCTTAAACGTTGGCAGTCAGAACGTAAACTATTGATGGAGCGCCAAGAACCGCTTGGCATTCGATTGAAAAGTGCGGAAGGGGCCGAAATGATATCCGATGATTTAGCGCACTTTGATCTTATAGCATTGGAATTTCCCATTTTTAAAGACGGGCGCTCTTATTCAACCGCGAGAATGCTGCGGGAAAGGTATCATTATAAGGGCGAATTGCGTGCGGTAGGCGAGGTGCTTCGCGATCAACTTCAGTTCATGCTCCGTTGCGGTTTTGACGCTTTCGAATATGCCGGAAAAACCATCCCGGAAGAAGCTATTTCAGCATTCGTGGAAATGGACAAATTCTACCAGACCGTGGGGGATTGGGGGCGCACATAAAATTCCGGATTCTCAGCATCACCGCAGGCGGATAGGAATGTTAAGTCGTCAGGAATTTCATCAATGGATACGTCAGCCGAGCTTTATTTCACCAACAATTTAACTGAAAACATGGGTGGCAATTAAATACGTTTAAACCATCCGGGTTACGTATTTGGATAGCCTACGCCCGAACCAGGCAGGCGGGGCTCGTTGACAAAACCTTCATCGCCGTCAAACTGGTGAATTTGGTAGACCGGCTGTGTAGCCATCGTCGGCAGATAGCTGCCATAGCGGAGGTCTGACGCGACGCTGGGCACCGTGCTGGCTTTGACGCCTCCTAGCATTGCTGTCCAGGGTCGGTGCATGTGGCCGGCAAAAATGTGGATCACTTGCTTGTGTCGAGAAACTACCGTCGCCAGGTCAACAACCGCCTGACGGCGCTGGTAGGCAAATGGATCGGGAGCAGTCGGCACGTCAAACGGCGGGTGATGCATGAATAAAACAGTCGGCCGAGCCGGAGCCTCCGCCAGGGTAGCATCCAGCGCCGCTAGGCGATCGTGGCAAAAATCACCCTTGGGCCCGATCCCGTTGCCAAGGGAGTCTACGGCGACCAGTCTTACTGGATGCTCATCGATGGCATAATGGACGAATGCGTAATCAGGCATGAAATATCCGTCGACGGTAAAAGCCCGTATTACACCCTCCCGGCCGTCGCGATTACCGGGTGTAACATAGAGCGGCGCTTCCAAAGACTGAAGAAGCGCCCGGGCGTGATCAAATTCCGCCGCCCGTCCATGCTGGGTTATATCCCCGGTGTGGATGACGGCGTCGGGCAAGGGGTCAAGGTCGTTAATGTCGGCGATGCATGCGCGCAAATTCTCCGCCCGCGCGCTGAATTTAGGATCCGCCGCGTCGACGTCAGAGAGATGAGTGTCTGTAATCTGGGCGATGATCATGGTCATTAAGCCCTAGTTCTAGTCAATAATGTGATACACCGGGGCCTTTTCCATTTTCCGCTCGCCAGATGCGGGATCGTAACGGGAAAGAGTAAAGCAATGCCAATCATCATCATCCAGCTTCGGATGATCGGCCCGATAATAATACCCCGGCCATCGTGTTTCCGTCCTGTACATAGTGTGTTGAGCTACACACTCTGAGGTCAACACCCGATGTTGCAGCTCCCACGCCCGCTGAAGCTGGTGAAGGTCTTCGGCCCCGATGTGGTTGAGGTCTTCCTTCAACATGCTTAGCAACTCCATCCCGCGGGTGAGCATCGGTTCATTGGTGACGTAGTTGGTGCTGGTGCCACCGACATACTCGTCCATGATCTTCTCGAGGCGCTGAAGGCCATGAATGGGTAGGATATAGCTCGGCGAAACTGTTCCAGCGGTGATTTCATTACGACCGACCTCGTAGTTCTCCATGGGTTGGTAGACCACCGCCTTGAGATTTTCGTACTCCGTTTCACTGATCTCAGGTTGGTCGTTACCCAGATCGTTAACATACTTGACCGCAGCTTTACCGGCGATCCGACCTTCGGTGAAGGATCCTGAAGAGAACTTGTGGGCGGTACCGCCGATGGCGTCGCCGGCACCGAAGAGGCCGTCAACAGTCATCATCCGGTTGTATCCCCACTGATATTCAGAGGGAGCGTAGTCCTCCGGACCGCTCGCCCAGGCACCTGAACAGGTAGCGTGTGAGCCCATGACGTAGGGTTCGGACATGACCAACTCGGGATTGGTTTCCTTGGGGTCGATATTCTGCGATGCCCAGACGACGGCCTGCCCGATCGTCATGCCAAGGAAGTTTTCCCAGCCAACTTGCTCCTTGTGTGGATCCTTGAAGGCCTCTTTTGTAACCATCCGGATAGGGCCTCTGCCGGCCTTGACCTCTTGCAGGAAGGCGTGGTTCCTGAGGCAGGTCGGTACCGGGTGATGATCTACGTAATCTCCAACCAATTCTTTGATTGAGTCGTACCAGGTGGGCTCGTAGTTTTTACCATATGCGTTTTCGGTAGTGGTTTTGAGATGCAGGAAGTAGGCACCGACCGGACCATAGCCGTCCTTGAAACGGGTGAGGACGATGCGGTTTTCCATTTGCGTCATCTTGGCGCCGACTTGGATCGGCAGCGCGTAAGCGGAGCCGCTGCTCCACGGTGCGTACCAGGTCCGCCCCATGCCCTCGCCGACCGAATGGGGCTTGAAGATGTGCGACGCGCCACCAGCAGCTATGACGACTGCCTTGGATCGGAATACGTAGAAATTCCCATCACGAACGTTGAAGCCGACGGCTCCGGCAATTCTGTTAGGCCGCGTCTTATCCATCAGCAGGTGGGTAACCATGATCCGGTTGTAGACCTCGGTGGCGGCTTTACGGGCAGCCTCCGCGATGATTGGCTTGTAGCTCTCGCCATGGATCATGATTTGCCACTTACCCTCACGCTGGTACCTGCCGGTTTCCTCGTCCTTCATGATTGGCAGACCCCACTCCTCGAACTTATGCACTGTGGAGTCGACATGGCGGGCAATATCGTAGCCTAGATCCTCTCGCACCAGACCCATGAGGTCGTTCCGGGCGTAGCGGACATGATCCTCAGGCTGGTTCTCGTCCCATTGCATGCCCATGTAGCAGTTGATGGCATACAGCCCTTGAGCGACGGCGCCGCTGCGCTCGATGTTCGCCTTTTCGACGACGACAACCTTTTTGTCGCGCCCCCAGTACCTGGATTCGTACGCCGCCCCACATCCGCTAAAGCCGCCACCGATGACGAGGATATCTGAATCCACGAAGATCGTTTTTCTGCGTGTAAACAGGCCCATTATGGCAAACCTTGCTTGAGTTGGCCCGGGCTTAGCGCAGGCAGAGCATCAATATTGAGTGCCTCGGGTTCGTGTGCAAGTTCCTGGCCGTTAAGGGCATCCGGGCCGGGTGCCTCGTAATCGGATGGTGATTTAATCGACCCCCATGGCGTGGTCCTGATCGGTGAAACGAAGTCCTTCTGGCGGCCGTCCCGGAACTTCAGCTTCCAAGAAATAGTTCCCTTCTCTTCTTCCCTGCGCACCCGTACACTGTGGCCCAGGGGAGCGAAGTCAGCGTAGCCGCGGACGTCTATAGCATTTTGCGGACACGCTTTCACACACGAGTAACACTCCCAGCAAAAATTAGGCTCAATGTTAAAAGCCCGGCGGGACGTGGTATCGATATGCATAATATCAGACGGGCAGATATCCACGCAGTGTCCGCAGCCGTCGCAACGCGTCATATAAACAAAAGTAGGCATAATATTGCATTATCTCCTGTATTGAAGAGCAATTATTGGTTGACTAGAAATTTCGAGGCTGTTGGCCCGAGCTGCCATAAATTTCGGGACTGTCGGCGGGATCAGGCAGATTGCTCGAACCACTCGCTTGCTCGACCCTTTTCTGGAAGGCCGCTGCAGGCTTGTAGAACATGTGAGAGAACTTGGACCAGGGAACCGATCCGAAGAACACCGTCGTAGAGAGGATGTATAGAGAAAGGAACACGTTTGCCCATGTGGGGCTCCCCGTCGCCTGTACATACGCCCACACCAAACCCACCGTCACGCTCACTAGAAGCGAAACGACGAACAGGTCCGCCCGCACCAAGCGGAATGGCGAATTGCCCTCAGCGGCGACGTCGACCCTGATAAAGAACCAGAACCAGTAACCACCAACGAGGGTTATCAGGCCCCCAATGTACCACAGTATCGGCAGGATAACAGGAGCCGGCGTGGCGGGAGTTGGGTACGAGAATACCAGGATGACGGTGGTGACGATGTAAACTAGAAAGCCGTAGAACGTCAAGATATGGGCAATTCTACGCCTCATGTTGCAGAATTCACCGGACGCCAGGACCTCCACCACGGCGGTCTGGATAGCCAAGGACGTCATCTTGCTGCTGCCGATTTGCCGCGTCGCCCTACCATTTGAATTCCGCCAATTGCGGAAGAAGTACAGGGCACTCTTCTTATGAATGATATCAAATAGCGTGCCACCCGCGACCATGAATATCATGACGACGATATACGTTTGCATGATAATGGGCGGTATGAATGACGAAAGCTCCGCAAAAGGATTGATAGTGAACATCAACTTACCCCATTGTTAGCCGGTTATTATCAACGAAAGGACCAATGTCTTGGTTGCTTTTGCCACCACAAGAGCGGACGTAATCCCGGCTGTACCATCCCACCAAATTGAAGGGTCCGGCTAGACATTTCGGTACGGGCTGCATAGATAGGTCTCCCTGACTACAAGTCTGGTTCCGTCCCAGCCTTGTAATTTGATCGGGTCAAGGCTGCGCCGAGAGATGGTTATAATCGTTGCGCGAATTCCAAGCAATATTAAAGCGCGCTCCGGATGATGACAATACTAAGAGGACATAACTAGGGCTCACAATTGGCAAAATCTCGAATATTTTCGTTTTGTCCCGGACTATGATCGTTAGGAATTACTCTGAGCCGGCATAAAGTTACTATTTAGTAAGGTACTCATTTATCCATTGTTGATATTCTTCATTGCGGGTAACCTTTTTCATTAGATCTTGTGAAAAAGTGCCAGACAATTCTGCCGGAGGGGCACCATCTTTTAGTGATTTTAAAGTATCATAAACTGATTTAACTGCCGCCATGAAGGGTAAGTGCCCTTGAAGGGCAACACGTACCTTGCTTGCCGACAAATAATCAAAGTCTGCAAGTTCCTCCGGCGTGCTGCCAAGAAATATAGGAATGTGGACGCTTGTAGAGAGTGCCTCTAGCTGCTCACGGGTCTTAACACCTGTAAAAAAAATAGCATCCACGCCAATGGCTTCATAGGCTTTAGCACGAATAATAGCGTCATCGATACCTGTTGTAGCGGGTGCGCTGGTGCGTCCCGCAATGACCAGCTTCGGATCTTGACGTGCATCTAACGCAGCCTTCATCTTACCAATGCCTTCGTCGATGGAAATAAGGCTTGGCGAGCCTTCCGAACCAAAGCGATGCGGCAGATCTGTATCTTCAATGGTCATCCCACAGACCCCAGCAGTTTCTAGTTCCTCCACTGTCCGGCGGACGTTTAATGCGTTACCGTAGCCATTGTCTGCATCAACCAAGAGAGCAAGGTTTCCGGCTCTGCATATACGGTAGGCTTGATCTGAAAATTCCCTCAAGGTTAGAAGAATCAAGTCTGGTGCCCCTAACACTGTAAAAGAGGCGACGGAGCCGGCGAACATGCCAATTTTGAATCCTAAATTCTCGGCGATACGAGCGGAAATGGGGTCATAGACTGACGCCGGTTGCAAACATTCGTCGCCTTCCAACAGCTCTCTGAAACGGGATCGACGTTCCGACCAATCCATTAAAAATTCTCCAGTAATAGTTGTAGAAGAAAACTAGTAGTGTCTTGTCATAACCGCAAGCAACTCAAATTTTTATCCTGAATTAACCTTAAATCCAGTTCATCAGAGAATTCTGATCCTCCCGATCGAGGACTTTTTATAAGGTTGTTGAAAGGGTGTAATTTTTAACGTAAGAGAGATTGCGTATCACAGGGGCTACTGAGTCTTTAACTCATAAATGGTGGTCACTTCGCTGTAAGATACGGATTTAAATGGGAAATTAATATTTAAGTATTTACCTATAAAAATTTGAAATTGCCAACTTAAGGTTTTTCTTAGGGGTCATTATTTCTCCCGTAACGATTTAAATTTAATTAGAAGGATCTATAGATGTCTATTATGGAACATGCCTCATCACCGCCCCCAATTTTACAGATGATTTTTGGTGATGGCACTCCGAAAAAGGCGATCCTGACTGCATTGGTTGTGGGAAGTATTTTAATTTCTATTAATCACGGAGATATTATTTTGGACGGATCAATGCCGGCATCGTGGAAGATAATTCTTACATATTGCGTTCCCTATTGTGTAACTACTTGGGGCGCGGTAACGGGTAAACTTGCGCAGTGGCGCCGGAGTGCACATCCGCACTCTTAATTAGAGGAGCGCAGGGAATAATGAATTTGGAGGAGTTTTTTAATAAGAACAACATAATAGATCTTAGCTTTTTCAATTTCCGTAACGCTATCACGGCAGCATATTTAGCTAACAATGATTTGCAAATTTTAAGGGTAAATGAAAACTTTCGTAAGTTCTTTCCAGTCCTTGGTAACGTAACTAACGCATATTTTCCGGACGTGCTCGCGCAACTTGGTGTATCAGGTGAACAAATTACGCAATTCATCTCTGACATTGAGAGTAAAGGGTTCGTTCAAATACCATCCATCCATATTCAAGTTGACAACGAAGAGCGTGTTTACTCCCTTTTATCAACGCGCACGAATGACGATTCTTTTACTTATCTCAATTGCATTCAAGGTCAGTTTATCGACCGAACTGCCGAGTGGAGCCTCCGGAATGAGAGAGAAGAACTTCTTGAGCAAAAAATACGCGATCAAGAAATCATTGAGGAAAATAGCCGTCGGCTCGAGAATTTAGCACACCGCTTGGCAAAATACCTTTCGCCGCAGATCTACCAGAGTATCTTCTCGGATATTGAAGAGACACGCGCTGCCTATGCGCGAAAAAACCTTACCATTTTTTTTTCGGATATTGTCAAGTTCACTGACCTTACTGATATTTTAGAGCCTGAACGTCTTGCGACGGTCATTAATTCCTATTTATCTGAAATGTCCTCAATAGCAATCGACTGCGGCGGGACAATCGACAAGTTCATTGGAGATGCCATTCTGGTATTCTTTGGGGATCCAGAAAGTAATGGGGAGGTAGAAGATTCTCTCAAGTGTGTAGAAATGGCGGTCCGTATGCGCATCCGTGTTGCAGAACTTCAGAAGTACTGGCAAAGTCACGGTGTCACGCAAGAAGTAAATGTCCGTATGGGGATTGCTACAGGCTACTGCACTGTTGGCAACTTTGGTTCGGAGCAACGTCTCGACTATACAGCTCTGGGTCGCCCGGTTAACCTTGCAGCAAGGTTGCAGGGTATAGCAGATCCGGGCGCAATCCTAATAGACGAAAATACCCACGGCCTGGTTCATAGCCACGTAAGTTGCAAACCTATTGATAAGATCACGCCCAAAGGATTTTCCCGCTCCGTACAAGTTTACCAAGTGGGCGATTTTATTTCTGAGGCCCATCGTGGGGGACGCCCGGAGTTGTCACGAGTTGGCCAACATGTTGAGATAAATGTAATCGATAGTTCTGACATCCGCGCGGCAATCGAAGAGCTTCGTCATTTTCAAGAGGACTTTGAAAAGCAGATCCCTAAAGATACATCATCTTAATCAGGGCCTCGATTGCGCAAGCGTCTGCATTGGCTGACTAAGCATTAGCTGGAATTGAAGGAACTTTTCACTGAAAATTTAAATATGCATGCCGCCATCTGCCATAAAGACGCTGCCTGTAGAAAAGCTGCTCTGGTTTGATGCTAAAAAATAGGCGGTGTTGGCTATTTCTTCTGGACTGGCGTGCCTTCCCAACGAAATCCATTGATTTAGCATTTTAGTTACATCTATCCCGGAGGCCTTGGATGCACGTTCTTCGATTTCCAATTGGAAGGCGTTGTCGACAGGGCCAGGCGCGAGGACATTGACACGAATATTACGTGGTGCAGCTTCCTTGGCGACACCCCGCATTAAACCAATGACGGCATGCTTGGAAGTGATGTAGGCAATTGAGCCTGGCCTAGCGGTTACTCCCATAATACTTGATGTGATAATTATACTCCCACCGTCGTTCATTTCAGGTAGAGCGTATTTGCAGGCGAGGAAGGAACCTCTGACATTAACGGCCATGACTTTATCAAAAAGATCTTCAGGGTAGTCGGTGGTCGGTGCACTAGTGCCACTAAATCCCGCATTGGCAAATAACACATCAATCTTACCCCAATTATTTACAGTTTTAGCTACATAGTTTTTGCTTTCGGCGCTAACGGAGACGTCTGCGGTGCATGCGGATACTCGGTTTGTATCATCAAAGCTAGCCTTTGCTATCGCGAGATTATCTTCGTTAATGTCAACAAGCATAATGCGAGCGCCGGCGTCATACATGCGACGAGCACTTGCCAGACCTATGCTGCCGCCGCCGCCGGTTATGATGCAGACTTTATTTTTCATGTCTTCTGGGGGCATTTCATATCTTCTTTAATTAGGTGTTTTTTACTATATCGCATCCGCAAAAGTGACGGAACGGTTACCTTTGTAGGTTCTACAATTCACAATGACGGGTGTTGACGCAAACACGGACATACTTTTCTAAAGGGTTTCTTGACTTGTCAGCTGAATTCCAAGTTTGGTTCTTGATCTAAAGACTATATCAAATGTCAATTTTCATCCAAATTGAAAAGCAGAGAGGTTTGCCCCCATCACCTGGTCGGCATAGGTCTGACGGCCTAAGTCGTCCAGTCCGGCGCCAGCGGCCACAAAAAGAGGTGCGAGGTGTTCTGCAGTCGGGTGCGACAATTTACCCCCCGGAGCTTGCTGCCATTCCATCAGGCTTGAGGTGCGTGCGCTGCGAGGCTGTCTAACTACGCTCAGTAACCAATCGTCAAATAGCTTAGAGGCATCATTTTGACTTCGCCCCATTAAAGCTGAAATATCATGAAAACTCATTCCTGAGCCAATAATCAACACGTTCTCTTCTCTAAGGGGGGAGAGAGCCTCCCCTATGCGTATGTGAAATCCAGGATCCAGAAGATCGTGTAAAGATAACTGAACGGTTGGGATGTTTCCTTCTGGGACAGCGAGCATCAGCGGGATAAACACCCCGTGATCAAAGCCACGGTCATGGTCCAGCTGGCAGGTTATATTAGCGTTGGCCAGTAATTTGGAAACACGTTGTGCCAGATCAAGACTTCCTGGTGCTGGCCACGAGAGCTGATAGGTGTGTTCAGGAAAACCATAATAATCAAATATCAGACGGGGAAATTCAGAGGCAGTTAGCGTCACTTCTCGGCATTCCCAATGAGCTGAAACCACGACCATCCTATCAGGTCTTTGCGGTAGGTTGTTAATAAGCCCTCGCAGAAAATTGGCCATACTATTCCAGGTATTTGGCGGATCCCAATCCATGAAGAAGCAGGGGCCGCCGCCATGTGGTATAAAAATACTTGGTTGGACCATACACTTCCCTTGATTTTAGGTTAACCTATAATGGTTTTCGAGTATATCGAGAGCGGGAACTTTTCGCACTCACATTACTTTCCAGATGCCAGCACCTTGGAGAAAACAATATGTTTCAAAAACACAAAATGAATTATCAACCCATTCCTCTTCCCTACCGGGCAGGCAAGTCCAATGCAGAAATGAAGTCGGGCGCTGAAGCATTTTTTACCGAAATCAAACAGAGACATACTGTTCGGGACTACTCGACCCAATCGGTTGAACTGTCAGTAATCCAAACGTGCATTAAGGCTGCAGGTTTAGCACCTAGCGGAGCTAATCATCAACCATGGCACTTCGTAGCAATCTCTGATGAAAATATTAAACGCCGAATTAGAGAGGAAGCGGAGGATGAAGAGCGGAAATTTTACGCTGGGGGTGGTGGAGATGAGTGGATCAAAGCACTTGAACCCATTGGCACCGGTCCATCCAAAACTCATCTTGAGGATGCCCCATGGTTAATTGTAATTTTTGCCGAACGCTACGGTGAGTTTGATGACGGTGAACGTTATAAAAATTATTATGTTTCCGAGAGCGTCGGTATAGCAGCAGGATTTCTGATTATGGCCCTCCATTCTGCGGGCCTCGTTTCTCTAACTCATACGCCTAATCCAATGAAGTTCTTGAATAAGCTGCTTGGAAGGCCCCCCTCAAATAAACCGTTGATGATACTTACCGTTGGACATCCGGCAGAAAATGCTACCGTTCCAGCTGCGGCAAAGATTAAGAAGCCATTGGATGAAATATTGACGGTATATATTTAGTCTGTGATTGCCGGTTCTACCACAATTAAGCAAACGAATACTTATCCAGATTGCTTTCAAATTCGTGCAAACGTTTCCATATACTGCGAAGTTCAGTAATCGTGGTCCAATTATGTAGGAACAAAGCAAAGCCTCCATGAACCTTTTGGAATGCATTAGAAACCTGCACTACTACTCCTAATAAAACCGCCCCGGTAAATAGACTTGGACCTACTATTAGGTATGGAACTATGACCATAAATTGATCGTACATTATCATCCATGTATCAAAATATCCGTAATGTAAGTACAATCGATGATAGTTAAATCGTATTCCAGTAAAAAGGCTCCAAAGATTTTCGGGCTGTGCATAGTTTTCTTTATCATCTTCCCCGAGAACTAAATCTTTTCTGAAGGCGGCTTCTACGCGTTGATTGTTATATTCAAGCCCTGGAAGTTTCCACCCGACAAACCATGAAATTGCAATGCCTCCGAGCGAGACAACTAGTGCTGTCCATACTAACGAACCCTGAATATCGCTAAAGAAAGGAATAGTGACCGATTCACTTAAACCCCATAATACAGGAATAAACGCAACCAGTGTCATTACTGCTCTTACAACTTGAAGACCTAGTGATTCGACAATGCGAGCAAATCGGTTGCAGTCTTCTTGAATACGTTGACTAGCACCTTCAATTTCATGCTTAACGTTGCGCCAACGAGGAATATAATTAAACGTAATCGCCTGACGCCATCGTAGTCCATACATACGTGTAAACCATCCGGTAGCAACTGCTAATAATACATAAGGGAATGCTAAAACAGCAAATGAAGGTTCGCCCTCGAAGCCGTTTGTCACATAAGAGATGCTGATTAACTTGTTATAAAATAATGTCACACCTTCCGCTGACTTATCTTTATAGTCTCCTGCTTTTTGCAATAAGTTATAGAAACCACCGTACCACGTGTTAATAGCGACGGTTATTTGAACCTGTACCCATAGAGAAATTACAAGTAGTCCGCCGCCGCCCCAGGCCCATAGAGCCCACTCCTTGTTTTTGTAAAATGCTGCAACCATAGGATGTTTTTCTTATTTTTTCTTTCTACTGAACGAAGTTGATCTTTGCAGCAAATCCCGAAGGGTGGGGACGCCGCGTAGGCCGTTAAGCACCAGTTTTCCTAGGCCTGGTTGGTCTAGGTGGGCGCCATATACCGAACCCAAGAGTCCGACAGGGACAGCTCCCTTGGAGTATTTAGCCCCGGAAATTCTATGCTTCACGAACCCAGCAGCGTTTGCCCATGTATAACCTAGGACTGTTGGAGGCTCCCCGCAATCCGACATTTCATAAAAATATAAAAAATATTTACACTATGAGTTCATGACTAGAAGGGAATTAGCTGTCTTGGTAGCATTGGTGCCCGAGACCGTCGGATTAGAAATCCGATTGATGGTCGCGAGATAGGTATTTTCCAGATTGATTAGTCTTATAAGGCGGTCTCAGCGGCTAAAGAGTATTGTTGATCTTGGGCACGACATTTTGCGAGAGGGAGGCCAAGTTCCGCACGCACAATGTTGGTTCCCTGGACCATGGCGATCATTTTGTAATTTGCATGTCGACGGGTCATGCCTTCTCGCCCCATACCGCAATCGGATGAGATAATAAGCCGTTCCGCTGGGATGTGTTTTAGAGCTTCACGGATTAACTTTGCTACTTGATCGGGGCGTTCGACCTGGAGGGTATGGTGGTCAATAACCCCTATTGCTATTTTTTTTTCAGTGATAACTTCACCAATTGCTTTTAGATCGCCTGGTCCGGAACTGCAGGTCTCAAAGGTCAAAACATCGGCATCAACTTTGTTGAGGGCATCTAAGGTAGGTTGGTAGGATTGTATTTCTTCAAAAATACGCTGCTGTGACGGGTTTCCCCAACACGTATGACACCAAACTTCGGTTTTCTTAGTCAGACCCTTAACGGTGTTGTTGAATACTTTTACGAGTTCATCTGTACCGAGCTTGCCAAATAATTTTCCCCGTGCTGGGGTCATATGAATTTGCGGTTCCTCCATTTGGATGCACTGGCAACCAGCATCTGCTAAAACGTTTAATTCCTGGTTGAGCGCCTCGCTCAGCGCCATGGTACGTTCAACAGGGTCACCATAATAGTCGTCCTCGACCGACGCTGCTAAAAGTTCTGGGGTAATTGTGCCAAATTTAATCGGTTTATCTGACATACGCTGGGCGGCACGCCACATCGCCGAATACTGCAGATCTCCCGGACCTACTGGACCTACAATTCGCGGCATAACCTTACATTCGAGAAAGTCATGGAGAATGTGGCCGCGCGGATAGCCGGCAGCACCAACCGCGTATCGGCTCGGTTGCGGCTTGGTTTCGCTAAACCCTTCCATGCGATTAGGTGCGTATGTTTGCCAACTTAGGCCTGCCACTTGTGTGTCGTAATGGGCGTCACCATCTGTACATATATCTAGACCAGCGTCATTCTGCGCCTGCAGGTAAGCTGATATAGTATCTTCATACTGCTCCCGATAGGTGGTATCCACCATCGCCTCAAGAAATGATCTGGCTCCTAAATTTTTAGTAAACCAGGAAGGTCTGGGCAGAGAGCCAATAATTGAGGTTGGCAATTGAGTGTCCGCCGAAGCTTTGTACATTTTGTACCTCTGCTATATTGGCGAGATCTAAAAATCGGGTGATCCCGACAAGATTAAAACCTGTGATCGTCGGATAAAAATCGATACAACTAAAAATTATTTTCCAGCAAAATTGTTTTTAATACCTGTACAACTTGCTGGAAGGGCCAAACCTATTCCAGTTTGGTGCCTAACTTCAAGCGCCTTCTAACAACATTTGGGATTACAAAATATCGTTTATGTGCATGAACAACAAATGCGTATCCCTAACTACCTCCTACGAT
Organism: Rhodospirillales bacterium; assembly: GCA_028345065.1. GTDB lineage: Bacteria > Pseudomonadota > Alphaproteobacteria > Rhodospirillales > UBA2165. The sequence goes on along the minus strand of JAOMCN010000006.1, from coordinate 4,314 downwards.
TTTAGTTTCCACATTTGGGAAGCTTCTATGAACAATTTTACCAGCGTTGGGTCAATTAACTGGCTGTGCCACAGCGTTCAAAGAGACCTTTTAAGATTCTATTTTACCGTCGTTTTGCTATACGCCGGGAGCCCCGAAAGGAAATATTGAAAGCTATCGTTATACATACGGTTTTGCGTTAGTCTATGATCCGGCTACCGTTCTTTGAGTCAGTCATGGTACAAAATCGGCAAATTCTTTCCCGTCGGTATCAATTTTAATGTGGGACTGCGTGGGTTTATAGCGGTATTGGAGCGTGGACTGATTTATGACGATCCACGTCTTAATCCATATGAATGGTAAACAATTAATGGAAAGTAATAAGGGTTAACCTTCTCGTTTTTAGGTCAGGAAATCTATACATGAACACACCTATTAATATCCAATCAAAATTTGAATTGTTTTCTGAACTTTGGTCCCCAAAAGTTATTGCCGAAATGAATAACTATCAATTTAAACTTGTAAAAGTCAAAGGGCGTTTCACATGGCATAAACATAAGGATACGGATGAAGTATTCATCGTCATTGAAGGTTCTATGGGAATTGAATTTAAAGATAGGACGGTGAAATTAAATGACGGCGAAATGATCGTTATCGAGAAGGGGGTACAGCATAAACCATTTGCATCCGAAGAATGTAAGGTTTTGGTTGTTGAACCGCGCGGCGTTGTGAACACGGGAGACGTTGGTGGAAATTTAACTGCTAAAAATGATGTTTGGATTTAGCCCGATAGCGGTTAGGATAGGATGGCCGATGGCTGATATAAAAGACCGAATTAAGGAAATACGGAAGTCCCTGGGCCTTTCTTTGGAAGAGTTTGCGAAGGAACTCTCCAAGGGGGGATGCGGTATCGTCACCGAAAAAGCGGTAGGCGATTGGGAACTTGGCGTCAGAAGGCCGCTGCCGACCAAGATCTTGGCCCTTGCAGAGCTAGGCCAACGACACGTTAGGTGGGTTCAAACCGGCGTGGATCCGGATGAAATGAGAACAAAGGTGACTATTAACGGGCAAAAACCTGGGAAGATTAAAACGACCGACACTATTAACGAGCAAGAACCTGAGGCGATTAGACCCACCGCGACTATTTACAGGCTAGAACCTAGGAAGATGGTTGTTAAGGTTACAAGCGACGCGCCAGGTTTGGATGACGACTGACGACTTGACTTGAACGTTTGGTGCTTAGAGTGCTTGTTGCAATCAGAAAATTGGTTATGCTTTCACCGGTTATGCTTTCACCTTTGTCCTGCCAAAATTAATAGCAAGCAGCATTTTAATTGGATTTCACGAATTGTTACCCATGCAGAACTGCATACCTGCCATGGTGAATACACATCCAGGAAAGCGCATGGCAGGATTAACCAATGAGCGCTACTCCAAAGTTGCAAACAGGACTATGTAAACTAGAGATCTAAAGATCATAACAAATTTACTAAAGGAAACCGAACAATGCAGACACGTAATCCGATAGATCATGCTGAAGTTTTATTAAAAGAAACCTCTCTTCCATCTCACGAGATCGCTAAAATGACGGGACTGGACGTCTATGAGGTCTTCGGCATGAAGTTAAAAAACAGGTCATATAAGTTCGGAGGCGCCCGACAGGAGGCTATTGACGTCAATTCCCAGGCAAAAAATTAAATCGAGATTTCAACGTTTATTTTTGTTGGGATGTTGACCTGGCGCTCCATGGCTTGAATTAGAGTTATTTATTTTATTTTTAGAGAAATTTTGATGTTACCTTTAAACTTAGGTCAAAGCGCTTACTCAATATAAAAAAACCCGCCCAAGATTGAGCGGGTTTCTCTGAAGAATTTACAGAACTACATCGCATTAGCAGGAATTTTCACTCCGATTTCCTTATAATACTTGAGAGCACCGGGATGCAATTTCGTGCTATTCTGTGCAAATATATTTTTCTTATTAAGAGCACCCTTAGCCCAACTAGTCACAGACCACATTTCATCAATATGCTCCCAAAATGATTTGGTCATCTTATAGATAACATCCTCTGGAATTCCTTTGCGGGTGTATAGTCCAGTATACGCAGCAACCGTGTGTATGGGCTTCTCATTGACCTGATTTTTGCCGTAAATGTCCGGCGCGAATACCGCCCGGGCTTTACCGGGAACCCTAAACATCTTTTTCATTGACGGCGCATCCCAGGCTTTTGGATCTTCGATACCCAAGAAGCGAATTTTACTGGTTAAAGCAACTTGCGAGAATAAAGAAGCCGGGTGATTCGAAGTTGCCACTATCATAGCAATTTGCCTATCCTGGAATGCCTGCATTGCCGGGCTAAAACCAAGTTTAACAGGGGTATAATCTTTATTCATTTTATAGCCCGTCACAGCCTCAATAAACTGAGCGGATACAACTTTTTGCACTCCGGTTGGCGGGCCAATGAACACGCGTTTACCCTTAATATCAAACAGCGTTTTTATGCCCGAATCACCGTAAACACCGAAGTTATAAGTTCCAATTCGATAATTAAAAATTAATCGAAGGTTTTTTGCGAGTTCGGGCGCATTCTTCACCTTTTTAAACATAGCGACGCCCTTGTTCATTAACCACATCAACGATGGAGCTCCAAAGAACAAGTCTGTCTTACCATTCGCCGCATCCAGGGCATGACGTGGCGCAGCCCCTGTGGCGTTAACCTGAATCTCAATATCCTTGTTATATTTCTGGACAATTTTGGCAAAGGTAGTATTGATCGCAAAAGGTGTCGGCAGACTGATCGTCGACATTTTATAAAAGTCTTTTGCCTGCGCACCGCTAACACACATAATCGCAGCTGCAGCAACAGCGACAAATTTTGTCCTTGTTCGAGATGAAAACACGGTGTCCTCCTTGTCTGTTTGATATTCTGTTAATTAAACATAAACAGTAATGAATAATAAAACAAATTAAGTTGACGCCTCAGGTAATTTTACCTTTGCTCGCTTGTATTCCACATACAGCAGGATAAGCGAGGTAATAACGCCAGCTATCTGCACTTCGACAAAATTCAGCAGGATTATAATACCAAGGGCTATGCGCAAAATCCGTGAATATAGAGGCAGTGGAGCACGGTCCACACCACCCAAGGCTGTGGTCATTAACCAGATCGCCAAAGCAAGCCTGATTACAACCGATACAAAAGCGACAATCTCGAAATTATAAACAAGCGATAGAGACGGATTATAAATAAGAACAAATGGAATTATAAATCCAACGAAAGATAGCCTGATGGCCTGAATAGCGGTATTCATCGGATTAGAATTAGCGATCGGCGCAGCCGCGTACGCGGCAATAGCAACGGGCGGCGTAATCGCCGACAATACACCAAAATAGACCACAAACAGATGTACAAGAATTTTGGGAACGCCTAGTTTCTCGATAGCACCTCCCATAATTATGATAATAATAACATAGGCCGGAATAGTCGGAAGCCCCATACCCAGCACCAAGCTTGCAAGCGCCATCAATAAAAGCGCAAAGAATAAATTTGTACCTGCAAAAGCAAGTACCATATTAGAAAAGCGTATACCGAGGCCCGTCAGATTCATAACGCCAACAATAATACCAATGGCCGCGACAGCTACCATGATGCGTGCGCATTGCTCACCACCCTTGCTTAACGCACCGATAAATACTTGCGGTTTTTTGCGAACAACGGGATTAATAAATCCCATGACGACACCTGCCACGGTTGCCCATAAACCGGCCGAAGCAGGCGAACGACCCGTCACCAGAACACCAATAATAACGATTACGGGAACAAAAAACATGAGAGATTTGATCCAGTCTTCCCGTGTCAAAACCTCTCGCTCATTTTTTGGTATCGAAGTAATTCCCAGTCGCGCTGCCTCAACCCAAACCGCAATAAACAAACTCCCATAATAAAATAGAGCCGGCATTAAAGCGGCGGCAATAATAATTATATAGGGTATACCGGTAAAGTCAGCCATGACGAAGGCAACAGCACCCATAACCGGGGGCATAAACTGTCCTCCTGAGGAAGCGGCAGCTTCAACTCCACCGGCAAAAGAACTTCTAAATCCTCGTGCCTTAATCATCGGTATAGTAAAAACGCCGGTCCCAACGACATTGGCGGTAACCGCACCTGAGATTGTGCCAAAAAAACCACTTGCGGCAATTGCCGCATGTGCCGGACCGCCCCTCAATGGCCCGGTAAGACTTATGGCTATCTTTAATAGGGTGCTGCCCGCTCCAGTCGCTTCCAACATTGCACCAAAAATGATGAATATAAATATGAGTGATAACACGATGATA
>JAOMCN010000060.1 GCA_028345065.1 Rhodospirillales bacterium | reverse complement strand
GCACTCAAAGATAAGAACAAAACACATTAAAAAAAATTCTCCGCTCTATTACTTGAAAGTTTAATAACAAAGGTATTCTTGTTGGTTTCTTTACACAAAACAGATTGGATAATTAGAGAAGCGACAGAGGACGATTTCACAGAAATTAGAAAGTTGTATCATTTAGTTTGGGGTCATCAACGCCCGGAGAAATATGATCGCTGGCGGTACTTTTCTTCACCACTTGGTCCCAGCCAAATTTCTCTAGCTGTTAAGCAAAATAGTGTTGTTGGCGCGTTTATGCTTGGGCCAGTTGAAATGCGTATTGGGAATTCAATTGTTAAAGGTGCCTATGCAATGGATGTCATGTCTCACCCGGACTATGTGGGACGACCTGTTTTTATCGAAGCTGGAAAACATTGTGTTGAATCCGCCACCGCAAATGGATTTAAGGTTTTTTATGGATTTCCTAACCCGCTATCGTTGCCCGGATTTGTTCGTCGACTAAATTGGGATCACACAGGAGATATCACCCATTGGGTTAGACCTATACGTCCGTCTGGCTATAGCAAAGTCCCGTCGATATTGGGTCCTATAGCGGATTATGCCACGCATTTACTACCAAAGGGTCGTATAAGGAATTTTGATATTCGAATTCAAAAGCTTGGCGCGAATGACCTTGAATCATTAATAAAAATCTGGCGACAAAAGCAAAGGCTGTGTCGGGTAGAACGTAATGAAGCTTGGTTCAACTGGAGGTATTCGAGCAATACCCTATCTGATTATGAATGGGTATGTGCTTATGAAAATAACGATTTGCAGGCTCTCGCAATTTGGGGTCTCCGCAATCAGAAATGGGGTACGATTTACGATGGGCGGGCCCGTTTGACAGAGTTGTTAGGGGGTAACCCGGGTGCTCTTCAAGCAGTCTTAAAGACGGTCATTGAACGAGCTAGGTTTAGAAGAGCTGTTTTATTAGAAACTGCCACGAACTTGCCCGGCGTTGCAAATATTCTGAGATGGGCAGGGTTTTATGCTCATCGGAGAATGCCGTTAATTGTCAGGTCACTAAGCAATATTAATATTGGCGCAAATATCCATTATCATCCAAATTGGCAGATATACGGTGGGGACGTTGACACCTTTTGAAGACAAAAATAAGTTCAAGCCGACTGACTCCTACAAAGAGTGGCTTGGATCCAAGTCAACCAATCAAAAAATTCGTGGCATGTTTAGAGGCCTCGCGATTGGTGCGCTTTCAGTTGGTAAGGATATTGGAAACACGGCCAATTGGATTCGTTTTCCTTATTATCACCACGTTTTTTCTGATGAAATGAGAGGCTTCGAACGTCAAATTCGCTATTTGAAGAATTTTGGCGAATTTATTGGACTTAATGATGCTACAAATTTTCTCAATACTGGGAAAGAGATAAATGGAAGATACTTTTGTTTAACTTTTGATGACGGGTTAAGTTGTTGTTACAAATACGCACTCCCTATCATTAGAGACCTTCAAATTCCCGCTGCATTTTATGTCGTTACCAATATGGTTGGAAAATCATTTGAACCCGATAGTTTGGTTTCCCGAAAAGTTTTCGGATTTAGGGGAACAAATACTTCGATAGAGTTTCTAACCTGGGATCAGTGTAGAGCTTCTGCTCAAGCCGGCGTAACCATCGGATCTCACACAAAATCTCACAGAAGGTTGTCGGAGTTGACTTTAAGGGAGGTTCGTACCGAATTGACTGCCTCAAAGTTAGAAATAGAAACCCATATGGGGATAGTTTGCGAGCATTTTTGTGCTCCTTATGGTTTGCCAGGAGAAGACTTTTATTTGAAAAGAGATGGTCAATTAGTTCGGGAAACTGGATACCGATCATTTGCGACGGGGAGCCGTGGAGCAAATAAAAAAGGTGATAGTTCCTTTGCGTTGAAGCGGGATCATCTTTTGGCAAATTGGGATATCCCGCAGTTGCGGTATTTTTTTTCTACCTCATAGCAAAACATGTCTCTGATCCGCAAATTCAGACGGTTATATGAAGATCCAGTCTTACGGCAGTGGTTTTATGGGTGGTTGCTTGGTAAATGGAAGTTTTCACCGATATACAAATTGTCACCTGACTATTTGGTTGATACCCATCTTTATGAAGATCTGCCAGGTAATGCTGACTTATTTGAAGAACATTTGTATGAGAAGCCTGTTAATGCTCAAAACTTTGAATTTGCTGGGGAGACCCATAAACTTGATCCAGATTTGTATAAACAGATTGATGAAACGTTGTTTGTTGATATTGAGAGCAAACTTGCGTTTCACAGATTTTCATGGGTAACAGAGGCTGGAAAAAAGTTAGATCCGGATTGGGTTGTTGCTCTTTGGGTGCTGTGGGTAGAAAAATATTCAAAGGCATTTTCTAGTAAGGCGTGGCACCCTTATACAGTGTCAGAGAGGCTAATCAATATCCTACAATTCTCTGGCCGTTTTGGTATTCCAGAACCAAAGGACGAAACCATAAAGCTGCTTTTACAGCATGGTCGAAATATATATCAAAATTTAGAGTATTTTGGGGAAATCCATACTGGAAATCACTTGGCAAATAACGGTAGAGGACTCTATCTCGGAGGATTAATGCTTGGTATTACCAGTTGGGTAGATATTGGTTGCAAGATTCTTCTGGAGGAAAGTAGACGCATATTTTCTGAATCAGGAGAGCTGAGAGAGGGGTCGGTTCACTACCATCTCCTCGCCAGCCGCTGGTACGTAGAATGTTGGTTGGCGGCAAAAAAATATGGTCGGAAGGAAGAAACGTGTTTTGAGAGGATAGCCTCTTCGGTACTTTCTGTTTTACCAATATTTAATATGCCAGCAGGCCTACCATTGATTGGTGATATTTCGCCAGATTGTCCCCCGTCATATCTGCTTTGCCTTTTAGATGGCACCAAATCAGGGTGGTTAGCGGAGCTTGCTCCCGATCAGCAGAAAACACTAAAAAACTTGAAAACAAATGTTGAAACAACCAATGTTAATGCGCATCGGCTAAACAATTGGCGGCGGACAGACGTAGGCTCATGGGCGGCGATTTGGCATTCGACTATTGATGGTTGGCAACCGTTACCAGGGCATGGACACCAGGACTTCAGTGGTTTTGAGTTACATTATAATAAAAAAACCGTGTTTATCGATTTAGGACGCCGCTCATATGGTGTCACAGGAGAAAAGGACAAACATCCTCAATCTCATAATATACTGACCATTGACGGAATTCCGCCCTATCCAGAAAACAAACCTTATTATTCTGAAGAGTTTCGGAAAATTGTGACGGGTTCTGGTCCAATTTGGAGAGGAAACTTTGACAATATTAATGTTGAAACACGTTGTTTTTCGCGAATTAAAGGGATTGGTGTGTGGCAGCGCAATTGGAAATTTTCCGATAAAGAGGTTACTATTTCTGACACCATTGAGGGTAAGGGCCGCCACAAAATCTTGCGATATTTTCATACCAACCATTCGGCTCGGAATTGTAATGGAGGTGTTGTCTTTGGACCTTTCAAAGTTTTAGGCTCAGGTACACCAAATTTAGAACCAACCAAATACTGGAAGAGCTATGGGAAAAGCGAAGATGCTATGACTATCATATATTCTGATTGGGTGACTTTGCCGGCATCTTTGTCTCTTACGGTATCCTTGGACAGAATATTTTAGCTATAAATGTCTGATAAATCCCACTGTGATGTTTCAGTGATTATTCCAGCTTACCGTGCCGCGGACTATATTGATCGCGCTATACAAAGTGTTTTTCGGCAAACAGTTCACCCGAAGGAACTAATAATCGTAGATGACGGATCTGACGATGAAACTTCAGAGATATTGGAAACATATTTGGGGACGGACATTCCAATTGACCTTAAGATGTTACACCAATCAAACAAAGGTGCTGGTGCAGCAAGAAACTTAGCGCTTCAATCTGCCACCGGTAAATATGCAGCATTCCTAGACTCAGATGATGAATGGTTGCCAGAAAAATTAGCACGAAGCATTTTTCACATGGAGCAAAATAAATTTATTTTAGTTGCTCACAATATATTTATTGTAAATGGGGAACATCAGAAAACAAATAATATAGCCCTTCGATTCCAAAAGTCTTCTAACTCGTTGTTTCATGGTCTTTACAAGAGGGGGTTTATATCTACGAGTACTGTTGTTGCATCTCTATCGTCCATCCATCAGGCCGGAGGGTTTGACACGACACTTCGAGCTGGGCAAGACTTTGACTTATGGCTTAAGATGCTTGGGCCACAAGGCAGCAAATTTTTTGTGTTTGATGAGTGTCTTGCAAAGTATTACGTGCGAGAAGAAAGTATTACTAGGCGTGCAGATAGCCGATTGTCTTGCACAATCGAAATAGCGCGTAGGCATGCTCCATTATTGCGACAGCACAGTGGATCCCTATATATCAGTTTTTGGTTTAGATTGTTTGCGGTTCACTATGAGGCTATTCGAGCACACGTAAATTCAAAAAAATATGTTTCCGCAATTAGAGTATTCCTAAAGGCACCCACTGTGATCGTTGTTGAAACTTTGCGACTGGCGAATAGATTTAATTGAAAAGATACTTGGTTTATCTGCCTTTGAATTTTTAAGTTTGTTTATAACGTTTGCCGGGTCCAATAAGAAATTGACAAAAAAGATCTATGTTTATTTTGTGCGATCTTGATACTAAATAAGAGTTTATAATGTTTCACTTGTCTTCGCGGACCTCACTCAAGATAGGCCATAAATAAAAGGTTACTTCTATGGATTATGGTAATTTTGTTGGATTTGAGACTATAGGGAATGCAACATTAATTGCATATGATAACAAACCCATATTGGTGACTGATCCTTGGCTTACGGGACATGCATTCTTCGGTAGTTTTGGTAATTCCCATGAAATACCAGAGGCTCAGCGCAAATCAATTTTTGAATCGCCTTTTGTTTGGTTGTCTCACGGTCACCCAGATCACATAGATGCGTTGGTGCTTGAAAAACTTCACGGAAAACAAATTCTATTGCCTGATCATGTTGGTAATCGGATTCGTGACGAATTGGTCGAACAAGGTTTTAGAGTACAGGTATTGAAGAACAGTGAATGGGTAGGCTTAAGCGAAAGGGTTCGGGTCTTATGTTTATCTGATTATTTTCAAGACGCTGTTCTCCTAATCGACATTAATGGTCGTTTGGTAATTAATATTAATGATGCTGCTGATAGGGCATGGGGGGGAACTTTAAAAAAAATAGTTCGCAAATATGACAAGAGTTATTTGCTAAAATTCTTTGGTACCGGCGTTGGTGACATGGCTAATTTCTTTGATGAGTTTGGTAAACGGGTAGTGCCCCCATCCGTTAAGAAAAAGCCACTCGGCAGACAAATTCAATTTTACACACAACTATATGGTGCTACTGACACTATTCCCTTTAGTAGTTTCCACACCTATCAACGCACAGACAGTTGTTGGGCTAATGAATATAGGTCGACAATTGATGAACTCTACGATGGTTTTACCGACACAAAATACAAGTTACATAAGCCATTTGCTCGTGTGAATTGTTCCAACGATGATTTGGAAAACATTTGTCCGCAGCAATTAGAACGCGCACCTCTTGATCCTATAGAATTTGGTGATGACTGGTCGCAACAACTTGATTCTAATGATAATAAAAAGATCTCAAGATATTTTCATGCAATTGAGTCACTCGTAGATCACATCAGCTTTATTAATTTTGTTGTAGGAGGAAAAACAACAACAATCGAATTATCAAAAAAAGGATTTAAACGTGGCATAACTTTTGAAACACCTCGAGCATCGCTGATTAATGCAATCGAGAACGAGGTGTTTGATGATCTTCTGATTGGGAATTTTACTAAGACCATTTTACACGGTGACTGGGATTTGCCGTCCCTTCATCCGTATTTTACACCATATGTAGCTAGATATTCTGACAATGGACGGGCGAAGTCAAAAAAGGAAGTTGCCGCGTATTTTGAAATTTATAAGGCAAGAGCGCCTTTAGCCTTTATGCTCCACCGATTTGAAAGGGAGAGTGAACGGCGCATTCGAAAAGTTGTTGGCGCAAATACTGCCGCATTGCAAATTCCAAAGAAACTATATTTGTTTCTGAAGCGAGCTTAGACTATACGATCCTAACTTCATACTTGAAAATAGATAGTCTATTGAACTCTCCACCAAAGTCAGAATACCTAAATGCGTGTGTGCGGATATGTCAAAGGAGAGCCTTGAAATTATTCCAAAATTTTGCCGAAACAATCAAAGCACCGTAACTACATGTATTAGTTAGTCTTTGATTTGCCATTCTGGTCAGATATACAGGCGGTATGAGCGTAATCGTTTTTGCCGCTATTTTTGTATTTAGTGCTTTGGCAGCGCTTATTGCAACTGGGGTACTACTACCTATCCTTCGTCGTTATAAAGTTTTTGATCTTCCGAATGAACGATCCAGCCACGAGAGGCCTACTCCCAGCGGTGGTGGCATAGCGTTAGTATTTGTTACTGTGACAATATGGCTCGTGATCAGTTATGATGTATTTGATTGGTTTCAGATTATGGAGAGCGATCAAAATGTTAAATGGGTAACTGGTGGCACAGTTTTTTTGGCTCTGGTTTCTTGGGTAGATGATCTCAAGGGGTTAAATCCTCTAATCCGACTTGCTTCCCAACTTGGCGCCGTTATAGGTGTGATGATTTTATTACCTGAACCACTGGTTTTATTCAACGGAATGATTCCTAGTTGGTTGGATCAAGTAATCATCATTTTTCTCTGGATTTGGTTTATCAATCTATTCAATTTCATGGATGGGATAGATGGTCTTGCTGGTGTTGAAACAGGGGCAATTGGTCTGGGGATATTTCTTGTAGCGGTGTACACCGGCATAGGCGGAACATTTGCTATTTTGGCGCTAACCCTTTCGGCGGTAGGTATAGGTTTTTTAGTTTCGAACTGGGCACCCGCAAAAATTTTCATGGGTGATGTAGGAAGTGTCCCTATTGGTTTCCTTTTAGCGTGGCTCCTGCTCACATTGGCGCAAAAAGGATATATGTTACAGGCGCTTATTATACCCGCTTACTATTTGGCGGATGCTACCGTTACATTAGTTCGTCGGGC
>JAOMCN010000058.1 GCA_028345065.1 Rhodospirillales bacterium | reverse complement strand
AATCCGGCCATTGGGTTCAGCAATTATTGTATCAAATCCCTTTAGTATGATAACAGAATTGGCTAATTTTGCGGCCTCCCTACACCTAGATAGTTTATCGCCGTTAATCTGAAACAATCGGTCGAATTCCCCTTGATGAGGTGTAAGGATGCAGCGACCTTTTATGCTGCCAAACAATGTGTCAGGGTCATCTTCAAACGCCGTTAAAGCGTCGGCATCCAGCACAACTGCATTTTTGCTTGTTAAGGCAGTGATGGCATTTTTTCGTGTCAACTCTGTGACACCATTTCCAGGTCCAACCAGTACGGCATTTCTGCGTTTGTTATCTAGAATACCGGAAAGTCCTATCTTCGCCGGGAGTTCTAATACTAGATTTCCCGCGTCAGAAATATCGTATATGTGCTTGGCACTGGTCGGTGAAACAATGGATAAAATACCCGCCCCTGCTCTACGCGCTGCCCGCGCCGCAAGTCTCGCGGCACCTGTCATCTCACTGCCCCCAACGATGACGACGTGTCCTCTGGAATATTTGTGAAAATCTGGTGCGGGAACGGGCAGTTTGTCTGCCCAGAGTTGGGGTAAATTTTCAGCTATAACTGGTAAAATCTTCTTTAATACCCCACTCGGGATACCAATATCTGTTACTTTCACTTCGCCGCAATGTTGACGACCTGGCAAAATCAAATGCCCTGGCTTTTTTCTAAAAAAGGTAACAGTTAGGTTAGCATTTGACACACCGCCCAACACCTCACCAGTATCACCATCGATACCCGTCGGCACATCCACTGCAACACACGGTAATTTCCGTGCTTCCATAGCGTTTAAAATGTCAAGTACTATCCCTTCGAGTGGTCGAGAAAGCCCCGCCCCGAAAAGTGCATCTACAACCAATCCTGCGCCTTCTAAAAGGGCAACTGAAAATTCCTCAGTTTTCCCAACCCAGCGTTCAGCGTTAACTTTTGAATCACCACACAGAGAAGTTTTATCACCCAGCAAACCAAGACGAACAGGCCAGCCTATCTGATGTAATAGCCGCGCCACGACAAACCCATCTCCCCCGTTATTACCGGGTCCGGCAAGAACAACAACTGACCGGCGGATCCACCGTTTGCGAATTTCCCTGACCACTGTTGCACCGGCATTCTCCATTAGATCAAGGCTCGATATTCCTGCTTCAACAGCTAACGTATCCGCCTTTGCCATTTCTTTTATAGTCAGTATTTCTGATCCTATTTCTACGTTCACTGTTTTCTCCCTTCAGAGAGACTTGTATTGCTGTTTAGTCTGGCAAGAAAATATTCTGACCATTATAACAACCCAAGCATAAAATACCTTAGGAATCACATTGTGAAAGTCTGCATTTTAGGTGCTGGTGTCGTAGGGACTACAGCAGCATATTACCTGTCCCGGGCCGGCCACGATGTAACGGTGATCGATCGCCAAAATGGTCCCGGGCTCGAAACGAGCTTCGCCAATGGCGGTCAAATATCCGCAAGCCAATCGGCACCTTGGGCAACACCAACCGTACCATTTCTCATCCTGAAATGGTTGGGTAAAGAGGATGCGCCTCTTCTCTATCATTTAAAAGCCGATCCTGTACTTTGGCGATGGAGTATAAGCTTCCTAACTAACTGCACTTCTGCCCGCTTGCGACAAAATACTCTTAACAATCTCAAGCTAGCACTTTATAGCCGGGAATTGTTGCGAAAAATAAGGCTCGAAACCGAAATTAATTACGACGTTAATACACGTGGTATTCTGCAAATTTACCGAAACACGAAGACCATGGATGGCGCTGTCTCTCATGCTGCACAGCTCAATCAACTCGGGTGCCACAATAGAGTTTTAAGCCAAAATTCATGTTTTGTATTAGAACCGGCATTGAAAGAAAGTGATAAGGAAATACTCGGCGGGGTTCACTCACCGGATGATGAAAGTGGAGATGCCTATGGCTTCACTTGCGAGATAGCCCGTATTGCTTCAAACAGTGGTGTCAGTTTTCGATATGACGAAACCATCCAACACCTCAAATCACAGAATGGACAAATACACTGCGTGAAAACAGACAAAGGAGAATGCTACGCAGATATTTTTGTGGTCTCTCTTGGTAGCTATAGCCCTCTTCTTTTGAAACCCCTCAATATTAGACTCCCCGTTTATCCAACTAAGGGATATTCCGTGACAATTCCCACGAGCGGGCGAAACAACGCACCGGGTATCAGCATCACAGATGAAGACAACAAAATCGTTTATAGCCGTCTCGGGAACCGTTTGCGGGTAGCGGGAACAGCAGAATTTTCTGGTTACGACACGAAATTAAATGAAAACAGGGCAAGGGCAATTCTTAATAAAGCACAAGCTCAATTTCCAAATGGTGGTAATTTCAATAACGCCACCTTTTGGACCGGACTAAGACCTTTAACTCCAGACGGCATGCCGGTCATCGGAAAAACCTCAATAAAAAATCTCTATCTGAATACAGGACACGGTACCCTCGGCTGGACAATGTGTGCCGGCTCTGGAAAAGTGATAAGTGACCTTATCAGCGGCACCTCCCCTGAGATTGATGAAAGTAGCTTTGGAATTGAGCGTTTTTGAAGGCTACTACCGATACTCTTAAACCCACTTCTCAGTGTTAGACCACAGCCTTTGAGCTCGTGCCCCCTTGACGCATATTCCTTTTTAAATTAGAACAAAAGAAGAACATTTGGTTACGCTTAAATCCTCAAGAAAACAAACAAATCCACTCAGGGAAGATAAAAACTATGTTAGCCACTGTTATACGAAATTCCTTCCGACCAGACCAAAAAATGATATCTTTGCTTCGGCAAAAGATTCAAGCCATTGAAAACAAGACCCCATTGAGTTCTCTGGCAAACCTAAACTGTCGGAAATTCGAACAATTTGAGCTAAAAAATATAGTACCTCTAGGAGTACCGGAAGTAGATGCCGCCCTACCCTGGAATGGTTTTCCTACTAACGGACTCCACGAAATTTTTGGTGATACTGCCGCTTTCGGATTTTTGGTTGTCCTGATAACCCGCCTAACTGAAATTCTATCTCAGACTCGTCACAGTACGCAGGTGCTTTGGTGCCAGCAGGGAAGGGATTTATGTGGGCAGGGTCTTGCACAGTTCGGAATTGACCCAAATCAAATAATCTTGGTACATGGCAAAAACGACAGGGAAATTATCTGGGCTATGGAGGAAGGGTTAAGGAGTTCCAGCCTTGCCGCTGTCATAGGCAAACTTCACAAAATTCCGCCTATCGCCAGCCGGCGGTTGCATTTAGCAGCAGAAGAAAATGAAACTACAGGCCTTCTACTCCGCACGGCACCCAGCAATATGGTTAGACAAGCGCCAACCAGTTCGGCCCTCACCCGCTGGTGTGTTACCTCGGTACCCAGCATAACGCCAGCACATGGTGTGGGATTAGGTGTACCCAAATGGCATTTAGAACTACAGCGCTGTCGTCTCAGTGCGGCAAGTGAGGGAAAACTAGAAAGCGCTGGGCAACCTAGGTCCTGGCAGGTGGAATGGTATAATGAGACGAGTGATCTCTCTGTGGTTACCGACCTTTGCAATAGATCGGATCAATCACAGAGCCTATGGAAAATCGCAAACTAATCCTTCCGGCAAAACGATAGATAAACCTTTGGCTACAATCACTTGTGCTCATGGTGGACAGCGGATCACTGCGGTCAACTCTGCGGCCCAAGCGGTAGGCATTGTGCCAAAACAATCTCTAGCGGATGCTCGAACGCTTTATCCATCGCTCACCGTCCATCAAGCTGACCCAACAGCCGATCTCAAAGCTCTGAACATACTTAGAGAGATCTGTGAACGGTACACTCCTTGGGTAGCTATTGATACTTTTGACAACACACCCAGTAATGTCAGTCTATGGAATACCGGACTATGGCTGAATATAACTGGTTGCGCGCACTTGTTTGGCAGTGAAGAAGCTCTTCTCGAAGACCTCTTTTACCTGCTAAAAAATATAGGCTACCAAGCCCGTGCAGGCCTCGCCTCTACACCGGGTGCCGCTTGGGCCCTAGCTCGTTATAAGACTGATCCCCAGACCAAACGTTGGTTTATTTCCAATACAAATGAAGACATTCGTAACTGTATAGCGGAACTTCCTATGAAGGGACTTCGACTCGAATGCGATATTATTGAAGGACTGGAAAGAATGGGCCTCTTGAGTATCGGCGATCTTTATAGAATACCAAGAGCTCCCATCACCAGACGATTTGGCAAATCTGTGCTACATCGCTTAGACCAAGCACTGGGAGATTTGGAGGAGTCACTATCTCCCCAACGGGGGCGATCTACTTTCTCAAAATACCTAGCTTTTATAGATCCTATCGGCCGGAGAGAAGATATCGAGGCTGCCCTTAATCGGCTTGTCGTTAGCTTGTGCACTGATTTAGAACAAGCCAATCAAGGCGTAAGACGTCTCGTGCTCACGTTGTATCGAGTAGATAAATCAACAGGGAAAGTACAAATCAGCACTAGCCAACCGAGACGAGATCCGACTCATTTATCTATGTTGTTTAGGGAAAAGCTGGAGACAATCGATCCTGGCCTTGGAATTGATGCAATAGTGTTATCAGCCTCCGAAACCAATCCACTTAAAGTCCGGCAAACGGGACTGAATACTAATTCTATCGCCGAACAGACGGAAAATGTAATCAAACTACTGGACAGACTAGTCAGCCGATTGGGTTCCGATAACGTTACTCGCCTGGAACCGGTAGAAAGGCACTTACCTGAACTAGCTTCTCGAGAAGTTTCTACTGCATCGATACCGAGTGGAGTAAAACAAGACTGGAGGGGACCGACTCATTATCCGTCACGTCCTCTTCAACTACTGGTTCATCCCTTGCCAATCGATGTGATAGCAGAAATTCCCGATGGCCCACCGTTTCTGTTTTATTGGCAAAATCATCAGCGTCGTGTGATGGCTGCGGAAGGGCCAGAACGCATCACTCCCGAATGGTGGCTAATAAGGGGAAATATGTGGAAAACAAAGCCCCTGAACAACGACGTCAGAGATTACTACCGGATTGAAGACAAGGATGGTAAACGCTATTGGCTATACCGTAAAGGATTGTACCACCCTGATAACCACCCGACCTGGTATATTCACGGTTTCTTTGCATAAATAATATGCATCCCTACATCGAGCTTCAGGTCACAACTAATTATAGCTTCCTGAGGGGTGCATCCCACCCACATGAGTTCGCAACACAGGCCAAAAACCTTGGTTATGAAGCCCTAGCTATCTCCGATCGGAATACACTCGCAGGTGCCGTACGCATGCATGTTGCTTGCAAACAACAGAATATTCGGATGATTTCTGGAGTTAGACTCGACCTTGAGGATAGTCCCAGCTTCTTGTGCTTTCCAACTGACCGGAGGGCCTATGGACGCTTGTCGCAACTCCTCAGCCTTGGCAAAAGACGTGCTGGAAAGGGACAATGCTATTTGTTCTTGAAAGACCTTCTAGAGGGTAATGTTTTCCAAACTGGTAAGGGGCAAGTCGTTGTTGTTATTCCACCCGATGAGATTAATAGTGTTTTTAAGAATACACTACATAACATAAGAAATAAAATTAAGAATAATATATATCTATCTGTTAATAAAAAATATTCTGGAAATGATAAAACCCGATTTGTGGCCCTAAAAGCTCTTACCTCGTCTCTCTCCCTACCTCTTGTTGCCACTAATGATGTACAAGCTCACTTACCTGAACGAAAAATTTTGCATGACGTCCTGACCTGTATTCGGGAACACTGCCAAATCAATGAAGCGGGGTTTCTCTTACACGCCAACGCAGAACACCACTTGAAATCAGGTGACGAAATGCTACGTCTTTTTGCCGATTATCCAGAGGCAATTGCCAACACTGTAAAAATTGCAGATCAGTGTCGCTTCAGTCTAGATGAGTTGCGTTATGAATATCCGGTCGAACCGGTATCTTTCGGAAGGACTCCACAACAAGAGCTAAATCGCCTTACGTGGGAAGGTGCAGATGAACGCTATCCGAACGGGATTTCTAATAAAATCAAGACACAAATCAACCACGAATTAACCCTAATTAAAGAACTTGGATATGCAGCTTACTTCCTGACCATCCATGACATTGTACGTTTTGCCCGTAGCCGGAACATTCTCTGTCAAGGACGTGGTTCTGCTGCCAATTCCTCGGTCTGCTATATGCTCGGGGTTACTTCCGTTAATCCTGCAGAAATCGAGCTCTTATTTGAGAGATTTGTGAGCGCAGAACGCAACGAACCGCCAGACATTGATGTCGATTTCGAGCATGAACGTCGTGAAGAGGTAATCCAATATATTTATGCTAAGTATGGTCGCACTCATTCAGGCATTACGGCGACACATATCACCTACCGTTATAAGAGTGCCCTCCGAGAAATCGGTAAAGTTATGGGCCTAACGGAAGACACCATACAATCTCTCTCTTCCGTTGTTAATTGGGGAGAATCCAATAAAAGAGACTTAAAAGAAGAGTATATCAGGGAAGTAGGCCTCGATCCTACTGACCCGATCCTAAAAATGGTACTTGATCTTGCCCGGCAGATTATTGGGTTTCCTCGTCATCTGAGCCAGCACACTGGCGGCTTTGTCATCACTAAAGCACCACTAGATACAGTTGTTCCCATTGAGAACGCCGCCATGAAAGACCGCACAGTTATTGAATGGGATAAGGATGACTTAGATGCGTTGGGAATCCTTAAGGTGGACGTGCTAGCGCTTGGTATGCTCACCTGTATTCGAAAAGCGTTTGACCTCATTGATCACCATCACGGTCGCAAGCTAACCCTTTCCAGTATTCCTCAAGGAGATCAGCAAACCTATGACATGCTGTGCCAGGGTGATTCTATTGGCGTTTTCCAAGTTGAGAGCCGTGCACAAATGAGCATGTTACCGCGTCTAAAACCACAAAATTATTACGATCTGGTGATCGAGGTTGCTATTGTTCGTCCTGGTCCTATTCAGGGAGATATGGTGCATCCATTTCTTCGCCGCCGAAATGGCAGCGAAAAAGTATACTATCCTAAAAAGGAGCTAGAGGAAGTCTTAAGCAGAACCATGGGCGTTCCGTTGTTCCAAGAGCAGGCTATGAAAATAGCTATTGTAGCAGCGAACTTTAGCCCCGACGAGGCAGATGGCTTACGCCGCGCAATGGCTACCTTTCGTCATGATGGAAAACTACCTTTATACCGAGAACGGTTCATCAGTGGGATGCTCCAGAATGGTTATGAACTTGACTTTGCGGAACGCTGCTTCAAACAAATTGAGGGGTTTGGCGATTATGGATTTCCGGAATCCCATGCCGCCAGTTTTGCTCTGCTTGTTTATGTTTCGGCTTGGCTTAAA
>JAOMCN010000057.1 GCA_028345065.1 Rhodospirillales bacterium | reverse complement strand
CAGCGTGTTGGGCGACATATTAATTTACATAGTTGCTTTCCTTACGAGCTGCGTCAGTTCAACAAGAAATGAGTGATGCATATAAATGAGCGTGGTATCGAAATTGTTAAGAGGTTTGAGGGACTCGCCCTTCGCTTTTACGTTTGCGATGGGGGAGTTGTTTCTGTGGGCCATGGCGCTACCCGTGGCTGGGATGGCCGACCTTTTAATATGGATATGGAACCAATTACGGAAGCTGAAGCGGAAGCTTTTCTCGTTCGTGACTTGGAGAGTGCCGAAGGATGGGTTCGTAGGCTTATTAAAACGTCTCTTTCGGAAAATTCATTTTCCGCTCTAGTGTCGTTCACTTTCAATGTAGGCGCTGGCGCACTTCAACGCAGCATTCTAAGAATGAAACTCAACAGGGGAGAGTATCAGGGGGCCTCTGATGAGTTCCCAAAATGGAAGTTCGCCAATAAAAGAATATTGGCTGGGCTGGTTCGACGCAGGGCAGCTGAAAGATCCTTATTTTTGGCCTGAAAAACTCTGAAGCGGAGATGCTCAAATTTTTTGATTTTTTCTCATTTCATAAACAACCCCCTGATCAAGGCGAGACACTTATCAAGGATCGCATCCATCGCTTATTCCAAGTCCCATCGAGCGAAGCGAAAGCAAACCCGACCATATCCAATGGATTTATTTGGGAGCATATCCATCAAGTCACAAATGACGTTCCAAAACGTTGATCTTCACTTTGGGAGGTCACACTTTTTTCTCAGGTACTTTAGGCTTTGGCGGAAATGGGAGCTACGGAATATCAGTTAATGTCGGTTATGGGCTGGACTAAACCTGATATGGCCCGTGTGTATATTGAAAAAGCTAACCGTGGAAAGATGGCTGCATCAGCCATGCGTTCGATTGATAAAGCGCAGATAAATTAGTTTAAAGGGTTGCCACTTTTAAGTTAATAACGGCATATTTTAAACTGACAACCCTTACCTAAGTCATTAAAAAATAACAATATTGTAAGTTCTGCCGGGACCAGCACCTCCCTCGTAAGATATTGATACTATTGAATATAAAAAAAGGTTGTCACTTTTTACCGAAACGTGTTCCTGATACGTTTATGAATCAATTTCCGCTTCAGAGTTTTTTAGTCCAAAAATAATTATAATTCAGCCACCCTTCTCCGAATCAATCCAGCCAGTGTTCGGCCCCCTGCCATCCGCCACTTGGGGAACTCATCAGCTGCGTTCTGAACCTTTCCCCTGTTAAGTTTCATTCTTAGGGTGCTGCGCTGGAGTTCACAGGATAGATTGAGTAAGCTATTGATTGAGTGCGCATCAAAATATGTTAGAAGGGGAATTTTTATGCCATTTCACCGTTTTGAAGAATACGAGAACGTACTTCTAACTCCACATCTTTCAACAGCCGAAGCACCTATCATCGAAGGCAAGTACCTATATTATTGCCTAAATCAAAAACGGGCGGGAACTGGATCTGAGCTGCACTACCATCCTAACGAACTATTGATTTTCCCAGTGCTTGGAAAAATAAATGCAGTGGTCGGAAAAGATAGGAGAGTGGTAAAACCGGGTACCTTCGTTTTAGTACCTCCAAATGCTCGCCATTCTATGAAGGCAACGGAGGACGGCCCCCTAGCATATTTATACATAAAGGATCAAACATGGACGGTAGTCGGTGTTGCCGAAGATGAGGCATTGCCTGACAAAGCTCTTACTATGCTCGATTCTCAAAAGATCATCGATTCAGGTGTGCAAAAAAAGGAAGAAGGAAAATCACAGGCTATTGTCGACGGTATCCCCGATTGTTATTATCCGTTGCTTGAATCATTAGAATCTCCATTTAAGGCTGGAACATCAATAACTTGGATTGAGGGCACTCTCTCCGCATTCGGCTTATACGAGCTTCCAAATGGCTATAAAGAGGACCACCAAAGTAGTCACCACGAGCAATTCTATTATGTGCTCGAAGGCTCAATGGATTTTACCGTCGGAAACGATTCCAAGAAAGTATCCACCGGTGATATTATGGAAATTCCTAAGGGTTTTCCTTACAATTTTTCATCTACAAAAGAAGACCCTGTTCGTTTTGCCGCCGTCCGTTCTAATGACCATTTAGAGTATTTGATTGATAACCAATAGGTATGTTCTATGGATTGGATAGTAGACATAAATATATAACAAGAGAGAAATACGAAGTCATAAAAATTTGAAGATATTAAGCTGATTGAAAGTTGAATGGGGGCCACGATGGCATGCACTTCCCTGGTATCAAAATAATTAAACGGCTGAAAATCTACTGTTTCACGTCGGGTCGCTCAAATTTCTTATCTAAATGCCCCTTACCTTCTTGATCGCCTTGCTCAAATAACCAGCTATAACCGCCCTTCGGATTAGTGAGAATTTCCCAACAGTTATCATCCATATCCCAAAAATAAAAGCTGTAGGTGCCATGTTGTAGGATAGGTTTAGTAATTTTGTGCAAGCTCCATTTTTCAGCTTGCTCCATAACAACTTTATGAGCCTCATCTACTTCTTCCTGGGTTTCTAAATCAAAGCCATTATGGTAAAGGAGTCCCATTACATCCTTACGTTTTTTCTGTTCTACAACCGCATAGGTATGGTCGCCACCTAGTCTAATTAGTAATGAAATCGGGCTAGTTCTTACAACATCACAACCAAGAAACTCCTCGTAGAATTTTCTTGAGTGCTCTAAATTCTTAGACTCCAATGTACCATGTGACAAAAAATTTAACTTAAGAGCTGATTCCACATTTTCGGGGATTATTTCATCAATCATTCTAAATCTCCCTATTTCATTATAAAATTTACTATAACATAATCAGGCTTCACTGTAATTGTGCTTTTGTGAAGTTTTGACTTGGCTTGAATTATTTAAAAAGGTCCAAGTTTAGAACGTACGCAAGGAATTTAATTGCATCATGACTAACAGAAAGCGCCATAGTGAATTACGGGGGTTGATAAGCGCTACCAACAATACCATCTAACTTTTTATACATTAACTAAGGTAATCAAGGATATGAGTTCAGACGCAACAAAAAAAGGTTCAGAAAACAGCAAGAAAGTAGCTGACGAAAAATCTCCGACCAAAACAGAAACTTCGGGTGATAATTCTTCTTCCACTAGTACTAAGTCAAATAAAAGCTCCGCGCCAGTTCGTCCAACAAGCTATTTTTCCAGCGTCTCAACGGATGAATACAGGTCAGGCTGGGACGCCGTTTTTAACGATACTTCTTTAAAAAAAAATAAGGTTGGGAAAGGTAGGGAACGTAAAGCTACATTAGACCTTCCTTTATCCATCATGTTATCAAATGAAGATCTGAGTAAAGAACTCAATGAGCTTTTGAAAAATGCTGTGCGCAAGCGTGCGAAAAAGGATAAACTGCCGATCGGTAAACTACTAACCAGAGCACAAATTAAATGGAATTTGGAGTGCAGATTAAGCGAATAAATTTGTAGAGATAAACAAGGAGAAAACTTGTCCGAGGATACTATAACCCGGCAAAACCCCAAGTGGGATGCAAAAAGAGATGCCTGTGACGTTGGTTCTACATTAATCAATCGCATTGTCGATTTAGAACATATCCCCTTCCCAGCTAAAGTTATCTTTCCAGATGCAACGCCAGACGTGATCAGAAAATCTAGGCTGCTGCTGGCGCCCCAACACTTTGGGAAATATTCTCAAGACCTTTTATTAAGTTTCCATTCCTTTCTCGTTCGAACCGACTCTCATACTATCCTGGTAGATCTATGTTGCGGAAATGACAAAAATCGTCCAACCCGCCCCGCCTGGCACATGCAAAGCGGGCCATTTTTGGATAATTTAGAAGCAGTTGGCGTAAAGCCAGAAGATATTGACTATGTGATGTGTACTCACCTTCACTCGGACCATGTAGGTTGGAACACCAGACTGGATAATGGACGATGGATCCCAACTTTTCCAAAGGCACAGTATCTTTTTGCTGAAAAGGAAGTTCAATATTGGAAACAAATTGTTGAGTCAGGTCAAGGTGAGAACGTTCTTTATGGCTCGTACGAAGATAGTATCCTTCCCGTCATAGATTCAGGGCAAGCAAAATTCGTAACAGGCAACCACATAGTTGAGACTGGCTTTTACCTAGAACCCGCTTTCGGTCACACCCCAGGTAACGTTATTATACATGTTGAGTCCAATGGCAAAAAAGCAATCCTGTCAGGTGATGTCATTCATCATCCTGTACAATTAGCACATCCAAAATGGTCTACTAATTTTTGCATAAATGCTGAACAATCACGGATCACTCGGTTAAGCCTGCTTAATGAGTATGCCAACACTAACACCTTGTTCCTTCCCGCGCATTTTCAAACACCAGCATTTGGGCGGATTGAGCGTGACGGCGATACCTATAGAATGGCCATCTAAATCAAAAATCTGCTCTTTTAGAATCCCTCATCCGTCATTAAATCACTTAAAAAATATCAATATAACCGAACTCCTTAATTGATTAGTAACAAATCCACCGTAACCCTCTCTAATTATAAAAGTTTCTGGGAGAGCAAAGGTGCGCTACTCTGTGCATTTTCAAAATACAACAGAAGAATGGGTACTATTTGATAACGTATACTTTTGTATGATTCCTGCTCGTTTCAAATCAGAAAGAGAAGCTTTCTCAGAAGCATTTAATCTTATGGGTTCTGACAGGCAGCGGCGTTTTGAAGAAAACTCTAAAATAGAACTAAGCTCTTGATAAGCTCTTGGGGGATACCCTTTAATCATCGAATTATATAAAATCATTTTTTACAATAGTGTAAATTTACTGTGTTTAAATGACGCAAGTCTAACCCATTCATATCAAAA
Source organism: Rhodospirillales bacterium (assembly GCA_028345065.1). Taxonomy (GTDB): domain Bacteria; phylum Pseudomonadota; class Alphaproteobacteria; order Rhodospirillales; family UBA2165. Next base: position 3,272 of record JAOMCN010000057.1, on the reverse strand, counting down.
CAATTTAAGATAATATTATCTTACTGCTAATTTTAGTATTAGAAGTAAATACATTAATCCTAGATACCTCCGTTCTATTTTTTTCACCTTGGATACACCGGTTCTGAGTGGCCTTGACCGTAAAATTGAGCTCCGTCAGTAAATAAAAAAAAATTTTTTTACGTCTTAAAAGAATGAGTTAGCTATAATGCAGAAAATCACTGCCATCCGAACCCAGTGGCACCATATAATTATTACAATCTGCATTGGTATAAGCACGGCTTTCTACATTGGAAAAGTACCACCGGCACTGCCATTTATTCGGTCAGAATTGGGAATGGACCTGGTAACGGCTGGTTGGGTTGTTTCAATCTTTAACGCTCTTGGAACTGTCATCGGTGTCGCTGTTGGACTTTTGGCCGATCGTATAGGACCAGGACGAGTAATCACTGTTTCGCTTATTATTCTACCACTAGCTAGCGTTATAGGATCTTTTTCAGATAGTGTTGAGATTTTGTTATGTTCTCGTGTTTTAGAAGGGATAGGCTATGCTTCGATTTTTGTTGCAGGACCTGCCTTAATTGCCCTGATGGTGTCCGAAAAAGACCGTGCCGCCGCCGTTAGCTTATGGAGTAGTACAACTCCAATTGGAATGACGCTAGCTGTCGTTTTAGCACCCATTTTATTGGAACCCTTTGGATGGAGAGCTCTCTGGATAGGAACGGCACTATTTTCGCTTGGTATTTTCGCAATTTTTCAACGTACTATTGTGCCAGAACTTAGACCAATACCAAAAAGAACAGTGACACCCTGGCGACACGTCAAAACAACCGTCACAAGATTAGGACCGTGTCTTTTAGCAATTGCTTTCATGACATACACATTTCAGTGGATGTCTATTATGGTCTGGCTGCCTACATTCGCCGTGGAAGAGCGGGAACTTAATATTGGAATTGCCGCTATTCTTGCGGCTACTGCTATAGCTGTAAATATTCCTGGAAATTGGTTTGGAAGCTGGCTAGTTCATAAAGGAATGGCTCGTTGGACAATTATAACCATTGGTAGTTCAGCAATGGGAATATCGTCTTTACTGATTTTTTCAGGCTCTATCCCGGACAATTTTCGATACGGTATGATCCTCGTTTTTTCTTTTCTCGGTGGTTTGCAACCCGCTGCGTTAATTAGTGGAACAACATTCCATACGCCAACACCGGCTCAACTGGGAGCAACAAATGGACTACTCTATCAAGGGTCTCAATGCGGTCAATTCATTGGCCCACCAGCGATCGCTATAATTGTAACCGCCACCGGTGTTTGGGAAACGGCTGGCGTCCTATTAATTGCACTGACATTAATCAATATAACGATTGCGATTGCCATCAGAAATCTGGAATTAGCTTAGAGGTTTATTTAATCAATAAACGTTAAACAATTATGCGTTTTATTACCTGCAAGTCTAAGGGCGTTAACCTGTTTTCCTAAGAAGTATGTTAGGCTATATGCTATTTATTTAGTGGTTTTGAATTTGATGGAGCAAAATTATCTCCGGTAGCTTAACTAGTGTTGACAAGGCCCGTCTCACAAACTTACTCGAACTTGCGAGTAGTAGTGAATTCGATGGTGAGCGAACAAATGCTCTTGCAGCTGCACGTCGCATTGCAGCAAAATACAAGATGTCTTTAAAGGAGGCCACGGGTTCTCCGCCATCGAAAGGGAATGTTAACCGATCGTCCCGTGCCAGTAATTTTCATGACTATCCTTATGTGGCTTCCTATGTTTCCAATGTATTTAAAAACTCCCATAGCGAAGCATTGGATAAGGCCCGTTGGCAATCCGCTGTTAAGGAAGCGCAGGATAGGGGCCTCGATGGGTCCGAGCAAAAAAAAACAGTGAGAGAATTACGGCAACATACATTTAGAAAGGCGCGACGCCACCCAGTTAAACACGCACAAGTTTTATTGAATGAAACGTCTCTTCCCTTTTTTGAAATTGCACAAATTACTGGCCTAAATGTGTATCAGGTAGTCAGCATCAAATTGCAGTTGCGGGAAGCAGCTTAGATCTGCTTAAATCTCAGAAAGCATTTTTTCGCTTGTTACTTGAAAGTAGATGCGTATAGCATGAGATCGTACGGGTTATGACTCACCGCTGGACGTTAGCTATTATAATTTAGATTTAGGGAGGATACTATTACTAAATAAAGGTGCTGACGATTTTAGCCTTGATTGCATGGGAACAGCATTAAGTTGAATAAATATAGGGGGGGGTATGGCTACAGGCATAGTCAAGTGGTTCAACAAGACAAAGGGATTTGGGTTTATTGTCCCCGACGAAGGAGAAAAAGATGTCTTTGTACACATTACCGCTGTCTTGGAATCTGGACTACAAGAACTAAATGAAGGCCAAAAGGTCAGTTATCAGCCAATTGAAGAGACCAAAGGCCTAAAAGCGACAGAAATTTCAGTTATTGAATAAACGCGTTTTAGCCAGTAAATGAAATAATTGACAATAGGTCACGAATGATACTCGCTGAAATATCAGCGGGTTTTTTTATATTCTTTTCTAATACTAAAGCTCTAGTCATATCGTTCCGCAAAAGCTAAAAAGTGTGCCAATTAACTCCTCTCGATTGATGTTTGTTCTCCATACCTGGTGCACAAGAACCGCAGAAAATAAGCTGTTTATTAAAGGATTTTCAAGAACGGCCACGAGAACTATTTGCGACTGCCTCAACCTTTTTATTTCTCTGTGACTGGTGTTTGGGCAATCTCAGCTAACTGTCGTGCAAGATATTGGACACCTGTCAATCGATCGGGCTCTTCATCCCAATTTCGTCTAAATACCAATTTATGGTCCGGGCGGAGTTTTGTTGTTCCAGATTGTGAGGTGATGAAGTCTATTAGTCCAGCAGGATTTGCAAAATTATTATTTCTAAAAGAAATAGTAGCACCCTTTGGACCAGCTTCTAATTTTTCAATCCCGGCAGCATGACAGAGGCGTTTAATATTTACTGTAGAGAGTAGATTTTCAACTTCCGGTGGCAGCATACCAAAGCGGTCAATTAACTCAGCCGCAAAGGTATCCATTTCTGCACGATTATTCAATGTCGCAATTCGGCGATAAAGCATCATCCTGACGCCAAGGTCGGGAGTATAATCCGTAGGGATAAGGACTGGTATTCCTACGTCAATTTGGGGCACCCACTGATTCTGGTCAGGCTCTGGTTGACTGCTAGCCACCTTTGATTCAGCAACCGCGACCTCCAACATTTGTTGGTATAATTCAATCCCCAC
>JAOMCN010000056.1 GCA_028345065.1 Rhodospirillales bacterium | reverse complement strand
CGTGCTGTCAGTGATACTTCCAATCAGGCAGCTGAGAAGCTTGGAGCTCTTGGTGGCGAGTTGGATAATCGAATCGAAGAATTGAATAATGCTTCCAGTCAAGCGGTTGAAAAAATAACATCAGTGACTGATCTTATGCTTAACAAGTCTGATGAAATGACAGGAACAGCTGAGAACGCAGTAAACGAAATTGGTGCTGCAAGTGAAGCGATGGAGTTTAGGTCTCAGGAAGTTGCTATCGCATCTGATCGAGCGGCACGGTTACTGGAACTTGCAAATGATGCGTTGACCAGACAATCCAAAGACCTGAACCGCACTACAGATAATGCGGCAGACCAAATTGAATCGGTTGGTGAGAAACTCGAGCAAAGATCGCGGGAATTATCCAATATAACTGATGACGCTGTAACGCGTATGGATGAGACCTGGGAAACATTGGAAGATAGAGCTGACCAAATGCGTTTGGTATCAGCAGATTTGATTGGAAAAGTGGGTGAAGCTGCGGCGTCATTACACGAACGGTCAAAGGATTTAGCATTAGCATCAAATAAAGCCATCTCTGATGTCGACTCTGTTGGCGATGTTATGGTAAGGCAATCCGCTGATGCTGCGACGGCGGCGGATAAAGCGGCTAACCGTCTGGGTAGTATTGCTGAAGAATTAATGAACAACTTTGATCGGATCGATAACACTTCGAGTGATACTGAGCATCGCCTTCATCGGATGGGTGCCAATTTTCGCCAACGCGCAGAGGAGTTCGCCCAGGTGGCTGGAGAATCCAATGCCCATGTTCAGGCATTAGCGGATGAACTGCAGTCCCGTAGCGAACAGATGACGGGTGTAACTACAAAGGTTGATGAAGCTGGAGGTACTCTTCAGGAATGTTCACGTGAAGTAACGCTTGCTGTTGAACATGCTGCAAAGCTACTGTCGGAGGTCACTTCTGGACTTCAAGATCACACGCAGCAGCTTAATACCGTTTCGGATCAAGCATTAGATCGCTCCCAAGTGTTGAATGAGTTGCTTATAGAAGGGGCTGGAAAGTTTGAAAATATCACAGAGAAAAATACACATTTGCTTACTGATGCCACTCAATCTGTTAGTGATCAGCTTGCTGAATTGACGGCGTCCACTGATAGGGCGTTGGCTAAGTTGGAGGGTGCCTCTGACATATTTAAAGTTCGCTCCGAAAAAGTTGAGGCAATCTCTAAGACTGCCACAGAAGCCGTTACTCATGCTGACAGAGCGATGCAAGATGCTACAAACAATGCAAACAGATCGGCTGATACAAACCTATCGAAGCTTAAAGAAATAGGGGAAGCGCTTCGAAAACAGACGCAAGCTGTCTCGCAAGCTTCAGATCAGTTGGATAATAAAATGGGTAGTTCTAGTAACCGACTTAAGGATCAGCTTGTAGAGATTACCGGATCTTTGGACGACACATTGCAAGGTATTAATGCTATCGGTGAAACGGTAGAACAACGGGCTCTTAACGCGGCTCATGAATCAAAGCTAGCCGTTCATAATATGTCTTTATGGTCGGAAACTATGGATAAAGGAGTAGAGACAATCTCTAACGCCTCATTTAAGATGAGCCAGGAAGCCAATGAGATGGTTAGTTCGGTCAAGCACCAGACTGATGAGTTGACGGGTATTTCTAAACGAGCGAAAGAGATCTCAGGTTCTTTGAAGGAACATGTTAAAACTACCGGCACTGAAGACTTCTTGAAAAAGCTATCTCTGATTTCTGAATCTTTAGAATCCGTGGCTATTGATATCAATAGAGTTTTAGAAACCCGTGTCAGTGATGAGGATTGGTCGCGCTTTAGTCGAGGGGATAAAAGTGTATTCATAAGAAAAATACTAGGAATGCGGAGCCGCTCAAAACTTGTCAGAATATATAAACTACACCGTAAAGATGCCCAGTTCCGAGAATATGTTACGCGCTATCTTGGTCAATTTGATGGATTAATTGCCAATGCCAAACGCACGGGTCAGGTGGGGGTATTGGGAGCTGGCTTTATGACATCTGATGCTGGCAAAGTTTATATGCTTTTAAAGGCTGCTCTTGAAGTGGAGCCAGACCCAGACTAGACGTCGTTATGTTTGTTCCGTGAGCTGTTTGCACCGGTATTAAAGCGCTAATCAGCCTTTGTTCTGTATTAGGTATGTAACATGGCAGTTGTGTTATTTGATCAAATTCAGTCGTGCTACAGCGATTATCTTTTGATATCAGCGAAAGCCTTGTTCATTTATTTTGTGTTTTCATTCACTGCTAGATATAGCAATACCCAAATGCAGTTTCGGGCCGACGCAGAAATCCATCATGAGCGTTCGTGACTCAACCGGAAACGTGATCTCCCTGACTCATCTTTTATCGCTAGTTGTTGATGGGAAAATGGGTAATTGGTCAAAATAGAGAAATATCTTGAGAAGGCAAAACGGGCCTATCTTGTCGGCCAGTTGGAACAAGCCAGAAAAAACTATCTCGCCGTTTTGCAATTCGATCCAGATTACACCGACGCATTACACGGACTAGGTCAAGTTGCCTCGCAAAACGGGGATAACAAACTATCAGTGTTTTATTTGGAGCGAGCTGCGGCCATCGATAAAAATCGGCCTGATGTTTTGGCGGATTTGGGCGTTGCTTACCGTTTAGTTGGTAATTTAGTGCGTGCTGAATTAAATCTGAAAAAGGCTATAATTTTACAACCTCAAAACCCACATTTTCACTATAATTTTGGTTTAGTGTTGGGAGATCAGATGAGATTTGATGAAGCGGCTGAAGTCTATCAAAATACGATCAAATTATCTCCCAATCATTCTTTGGCGCTTAACAACCTGGCTAATATACTCAAACGTAAAAACAAATTGGATGACGCAATTAGTTTCTACGAGCAATCTATATCAGCGGATCAGAACTATGCCCCAGCCCACAAAAATCTTGCCGATGTCTATGAGACGTGCGGAGATGTGGCCTCTGCTAGATATCACTTTTCTTCTGCAATTCGCATCGGCCACGACGTGGGTGCGAAAATCCGTGAAGCAATTCTTTTGCCAGTCATTCCGGATTCGGTGGATCAAATACTTGAGTACAGACATAAAACGTCTGAACGCTTGGATCAATTGTCCGATCAAAAGATAATAATTGAAGATCCACTTCGGCAGATTGGAGCAACTAATTTTCTAATGGCTTACCACGGAATGGACGATTGTCTAATCCAGTCGAAGCTCGCTAATTTGTATGTAAAATCTTGTTCTACCTTAACATTTGAAGCTCCCCACTGTGCTAAGTGGACACCAGAACGGGCGAAAGAAAAATACAAAATCGGGTTTGTTTCAAATTTTTTTTTTAATCACACTATTCAGCGGTTGAACAAGGGCTTGATTTTCGGTCTTCCTCGGGACCGTTTTGAAATTATAATTTATTCTTTTTCTAACATCTCTGTCGGTGGTCGGGAGGAGGGAATAGCCATCGAAGGAGATAAGTTCGTTAAATTATCTAATGATTTGGGGACAGCACGGCGACAGATATCTGGAGATCGATTGGATATTTTGTATTACACCGACATCGGTATGGAGCCGCAGACATATTTCTTAGCATTTTCGCGCTTGGCGCCTATCCAATGCGTTGCCTGGGGGCATCCAGTTACAACAGGTATTCCGAATCTCGATTATTTTATTTCAAGCAGCCTAATAGAACCTGAAAACGCCAATCGGGCTTACCGAGAACATTTGGTTCAACTCAGTGGGTTACCCATCTGTATAAGTGATCCATCGGATGGGATTGTACTATCTCCAACATCGCAAGAAGACGGGAGGCGACGGATTTTTTGCCCACAGTCCCTTTTCAAATTCCACCCAGGATTTGATAAAATCCTAGGAGTGATTTTAGGTCAATGTCCTAAGGCCAATTTGATATTGCTTGAAGGAAATCATCCAACTTGGACAAAAAAATTAAGGGAAAGATTAACCCGATCTATCCCAAAAGTAGCGGATCGAATTTATTTTGCATCGCGCACTGATCGCCATGGATTTATGAATCTATTGGCGTCAGTGGACGTTATCCTGGATCCCATTCATTTCAGCGGAGGAATAACGACCTTTGAAGCACTCTCTGTGGGAACACCCGTCGTAACCCTTCCCAGTACTTTTATGCGGGGCCGTGTGAGTTTGGGGCTCTACACGAAAATGAGGGTCACTGATTGTGTGGCGTCAGATGAACTAGAATATGTTGAACATTCCGTGCGCTTAGTTAATGATAGACGATGGAATACAGAGATGAGACAAAAAATACTAGAGGCAAAATCAGCAATATTTGAAAGCACTGACGCCGTTAATCAGCATATCCGTTTTTTTGAAAAAGCCACGACTGATATTGAGTAATAATTGGATATCTCCAATTAGACAATTTGATTTTTGCCTTTTTTGAGTCTGTTTGCGAGGTCTACGAATTTTTCTGGATCACAGTGAGTGTTAATTAAATCATTGTAGGTTCTTTGAGTTTGTTTTGCAGTATCGTCGAGTAATTTTCTGCCATCAATTATCGGAGTTTCTTTGGTTTTTTTTACTAGTTTATTTTCAACATAAAGTGCGTCTAATCCAGTGCGTAGGAAACAGGAGACGGCATCCTGGTAAGTCTCGATAATAGGTTCGTTCTGGTCATTAAAGGAAGTGTTGAGAAGGACTGGGCAGCCGGTTATATGACCAAACTCATTAATTAGACTGTGGTATCCATTGTTATGGTTTGGGGATACAGTTTGTATTCTGCAACTTCCGTCCGCATGTACCACGGCGGGGACTTCAGCCAAACCCTCTTCGAGTACAAACCCAGCAATGTTCATGAAAGGACAGTGTTTTGGGGCATTGAAATAGGAAGGTAGTTGGCCTTCAAGGCAGGTCGGCGCAAACGGCCGGAATTTTTCCCGATGCTTAATTTCCCGGTTTAACCTGTCCTTTAATTTTAGGGAACGGGGATCAGCTAATATACTACGGTTACCAAGGGCGCGCGGCCCGTATTCGGATTTGCCCGAAATTCGGCCAATGATTTTTTCATTTGCGAGTTCTAACGCAACATCTTTAGCAGAGACATTACGCGAATATAGGTTCCATGGGGCAAGGGCTTCCTCAAGACCCTTACCACCATAGTTAACACCTAAGTAAGCGTTATCCATATGCCATCGTTGTGAACCGCCATTGGAATAGTAGCCCCATAGTGCGCATCCTAGGGGGATACCTTCATCCGACGCAGCGGGTTGGATGAAGAGATCTTCGAAATATCCGCTGTCATATATTTTTCGGTTAATTATGCAGTTAAGCGCCGCTCCTCCTGCCAAGCAAAGATACCTGCTACCAGTCTTTACCTTGGTTTGCAGTACAAGGTATAGGATATCTTCTTCTAGCGTTTCCTGAGCTTGGCGTGCCAAATTTACCCAGGGTTCCAACAACAGTTCTTGTCCTTGGGTGTCTTCAAAATTTGGGACGTTTGTCATACCCAAGACTGTCTTGTCGTGGTTGATTATAAAATCGTCAAACCTATCGGGGTCAATGTCAACGTAATCTTTTCTTGGAAAATTATGACCGTATCCAGCGAGTGCCATGGTCTGGCCAGCACCAAAGATATCATAACCCAATTGAGCAGAAAATTTATCAAATAAGAACGATGAGTTAACAAAATGATCCTTACGTTTCATAAGCTTTAGACCATCTTGATAGGTGTCGCCCAGGTATCCAATGCGATCTACGGGTACTAACTCGGTATTAGAACCTTTGTATATGCCGGTACCACCTTCGGTGACTAGGACAGCAGCCTCATCAAACGGTGAGGCAAAATAGGCGGTTGCGGCATGTGCATCGACATGATTAACCCAGCGGACCTTTTCTCGATCGAGGCTTATAGTTTGTTCAATTAGGTAGTTCCAGTGGTAGTTATGATCGTATCTAGGATGATACTTTCGGAGTGCATTATCGAACCCGTATTGAGAAGCGATTTCTGGCCAGGTTTCGATATGACGGTCGATGCAGATGAGGTCAACCTCGGATAAACTTTGAAGGCCAAAAGCCCTAAGACAATAGTCGATAGACATTAACGGGTATGAGAAAGAGTGCTTGCGCCGGTTTAGCCGTGCCTCAGAAATAGCACAGACAGAAAGCTTGTCGCCTTCATCCGATAGGATCGCCGCGCCGGTATCATGACTGTAACATTTGAGCCCAAGTACTAACATTTTGAGGATAGTGTTTATAAAATTGATCTAATGAAATAATTAATATGTATTCATCTGGCGTTTACCCGACAACAAAATTATGTGAGAACCCAGTATGACAACTTTCACTGCAAATCCCATCTCTATCTTGGTCGGGAAACCAAATCATTTTGCCGTTGGTTCCTGGCTTCTTGTGATTTGCGTCATGGTGCTTTTAATGGTGATGATAGGAGGGGTAACACGTCTCACCCATTCGGGGCTTTCAATGGTGGTTTGGGAACCAATCACCAGTTGGTTGCCGCCTCTAACAACAGATGAATGGCAAAAGATTTTTCTTAATTACAAAGAGACACCCGAATTTAAAAAGATAAATTACGGTATGGATCTGAATGACTTCAAATCCATATTCTGGTTGGAGTATGTTCACCGTCTTTGGGGTCGGATTATAGGGATAGCATTTTTGTTACCGTTCTTTTATTTCCTTCTCCGAGGCTGGATCAGTCGTAGTCTCGCATCAAAACTAATATTCATATTTATACTTGGTATGGCACAGGGTGTGTTGGGATGGTTTATGGTACAGAGCGGACTTTCTGATCGACCAGATGTGAGCCAGTATCGCCTTACAGCACACTTGGCGGTTGCGATTATCTTATACGCTTATTTGTTCTGGATTGCTCTAGGACAATTGCACGACCAAACGATGGAAAAACCAATAATTAGCCTAAAATTTCGAAGACTTGGAGTTGCTAATTTCTTATGGTTATTTTTCACTATGTTGGCTGGCGGATTGGTTGCCGGACTTGATGCGGGGTTTACTTACAACACCTTCCCGTTAATGGATGGTAAATTAATACCTGACGGCCTCTTTGAAAACTCGCCTGTTTACATCAATTTTTTTGAGAACATAATAACAGTGCAATTTGGACATAGATTAATGGCTATCGTTTCAGTTGTTTTAGTGGCTTCACTTTGGTGGCAGGCCCGTAGGGAAATAGCGTCGATTCCTGATTTATGGCCATTCCATGTTTTGATTACCACAGTAATATTACAATTTGCTTTAGGGGTGGCGACACTGTTGCTTGTTGTACCAATACATTTGGCTGCGGCACATCAATTGGGAGCATTCTTGTCTTTGACAGCATGCTTATGGGCGTTAGATAGGCTCGTATACCGTAGGAAAATTGATAAATGATTCCCAATGACCTCAATGCTTTTTTGATGCCTTTCTCTGCTAATAAAGAGTTCAAGGCAAATCCGAGAATGGTAGTGGCAGCCGATGGTATGTATTTCAAATCGTCGGACGGGCGAGATATTTTGGATGGCATGTCTGGTCTTTGGTGCGTGAATGCTGGTCACGGAAGAGAAGAGATAGCCAATGCAATAAGAGATCAGGTCTTGGAGATTGATTATGCTCCGAATTATCATATCGCTCACCCTAAGTCTTTTGATATGTCAAATAGACTATTGGAAATCATGCCAGAAGGTCTTGTTCCTGAAGGTATGAGTAACGTGTTTTTCGCAAATTCCGGATCGGAGGCTGTAGAGTCTGCACTCAAAATTGCAATGGCCTATCATTTCGCACGGGGCGAGGATCAGCGTACACGACTAATTGGCCGAGTTAGGGGCTTTCATGGCTCTGGATTTGCTGGGATGTCAGTCGGCAATATAGAATCAAACCGAAAACAATTCAGTAACTTTCTGCCAGAAGTGGATCATCTACCGCATACTCTGAATATCGAAGAGATGGGATTTTCAAAGGGGCAGCCAAACTGGGGAATACATCTCGCCGATGAGTTGGAGGGTTTTGTCACAATGCATGGTGCTGACAGAATTGCTGCTGTAATTGTTGAGCCGATGGCAGGTGCAGGTGGCGTTATTGTTCCACCAAAAGGTTACCTGGAACGATTAAAGGAAATTTGTGTTTATTATGATCTTATTCTTATATTTGACGAAGTTATAACAGGTTTTGGTCGTCTAGGTGCGGCGACGGGTTCAGAAAAATTTGGTATTTTACCTGATCTAATTTGCCTTGCGAAAGGAATGACAAACGGTACTGTCCCTATGGGCGCCGTGGTAATGACGGAAAAAATATATCAAACGATTATGGCTGGTCGGCCAGAAGGAATTGAATTTTTTCACGGCTATACCTATTCGGGGCACCCAGTCGCTTGTGCCGCAGGGCTGGCCGCCTTAAAAATTTACAAGGATGAAGACCTATTCAATAAAGGGCAAATCTTGGCAAGTTACCTTGAGGAAGCAATACATAAGCTCAAGGGGCATCCTCATGTAATTGATATCCGAAATATTGGCTTGGCTGCGGCGATTGAATTAGAACCTAGGGACGGTGTTATAGGTGTTCGCGGCTTCGATGTATTTCGCAAATGTTTCGATGAAGGCTGCCTAACACGGGTCACAGGCGATATATTGGCTATCGCACCCGCTTTGATAGCAAACAATGAGCACATTGATATGCTGGTAGAGACTCTCGGAAAAGTACTACG
>JAOMCN010000055.1 GCA_028345065.1 Rhodospirillales bacterium | reverse complement strand
TAAATCTTTCCCCTATTCAGAATTGTATAATTTAGTTAGTCTTTTGTTGTGTATCCTAACATCGATTTTGGGGTGAAGATTAATATTCGCGTTAATTTGTTTTAGGAGTTGAAGAGAGTGCTTAAGAGAGTTTTTATAAACCCCGACGATTTATGGGCACGTGTGGAAAAAACACCTGATTGTCCTGAAGGTGAACTTCTTTACAGCCCCATCAGTGTGATCAGTGATGACACCCATACGCATGTCTATTTGGCTGGACAAACCGCACGTCTTCCCGTCAATGGCGAAGTCGCGTCAGACGATATGCGCGACCAAATCCGTCAAACCTGTGAGAATATTGGTATTGGCCTTAACCACGTCGGGGCGACTTTTGATGATGTTGTTACAACGACGACCTACGTATTGGATTTGCAAGAATATTACAAAAGTTCAGATGAAAGGTTTAAGTATTTTAAGAACAACAGGCCTGCAAGTACTCTTCTGCAAATATCTGGTTTGGGTTATCCAAAATGCAAAATTGAGATAACCTGCGAAGCAATCATTGAAACCGAGAGGCTGCGTATAAATTAATCGTGATCCATTACAGAACCAATAAAAATAAAGTAATTAATTGAAGTATGGCACAGGTGTGCCGGGTAATTTTAAAACAGGAAGGAATGACAATGTTTAGAATATCTAAGTGCGCAATTACTGTGGCGTTCTCAGTACTATTTGGTGCAGTTATCATTTTCGGAAATTACGGAACGGCGTTCGCTGCTGACCGTTGTTCCGATCCCAGGGTGGCAAAAGCGGCTAAAGAGGGTTAATGTAGCCCCTATCCTCAGTGTCCGCCAGTATTGCAGCCGATGTTCTGTCGCTAACATAAATCGACATTGCTTTTTTTACGATGCTAACCTCAACGCCAATATGATCACTCTGTTGACTAAATGTTTTCAGAGCGTGACAGCATAACAAGTTTAACAAAACCATATGAGCCGGAGATGTTCTAAAAAACAATGCCTGTGGTGTCTCTTCCTCGTCGACACTACACATCATGTCTAATCTGTGCTGCCCAACAAACAGGCAATACTGGTAGATGGGGTCAGTAGCACGGGATTTGAAGTAGTCCGAATACTCTGGGTACCTATCCGTAAACTCCGATGTTAAATTTCCGCCGCCTAGCTTCATATATTCTTCTCGGCAAGCGTTACGGACGCCACCGTTCGCATCCATGTCAAACAGATCATCGAGTTTACGCCATGTGGAATCTATTGGATTTTTCTTTTTTATTTCATTCATTTTGGAAAACCTCCCTTGCGTTACAACGCTGTTCTCCGAGAACCCCGACCTCAAGATACTCCTTTTTCCAGAAATGCTCCCTGAGTAGCCAACTAATTTACAACTTCTAACAACACCTGGTCAATTATTTACTGCTCGTAGACGGTTGTTAATTTTTGTGTAATCTTTTGAAAATCAATTATTTAAATACTTACACACCATCGGGATAACGACTAGATTTATTGTTTTGGCTGGATGTTTACATCCTCCGGTTACTCTTTAGAGGAAATAGGAGCCTCACCAACTACACTAGTGCGCCATACCAGACGCCGTTCACTTTCCGTGTCATAGTCTGTCGCGGTATGGATCAAACCGCGATTATCCCAAATAAGAAGATCCCGAACCCGCCAATGATGGTGGTAGAAAAACCTATTCGTCGTCTCGTCAAAGAGTTGCCAAATTTCGGTGTAGTCCTGGTTAGGGTCATCGCTACCTTCTACCGCAATAAAATCATCGCCACCTATATAAAGTCCCTCCCGCCTGGTTTCAGGGTGAAGTCGAGCGAAAGGATGATAAACGTCGGGAGTGCGGGCTTTTTGCTCGGCCGTTAACGGATCAACATTAGAACGATGGCTATAGAGATAATTATAACTATAGCGGCCTTGTAGTTTACGTAAGCGGGATTTCACTACTTCTTCCATACTGTCCCACATGCAATATAAGCTCGCGAATAACGTGTCCCCGGCAACCTCTGGCACCTCAATTCCGTATAGGATGGTGTAGGCGGCCGGTTGAGCCATATAGGCTAGATCAGTATGCCAACCAAATCCTTCGCGGGTGTTACCGATCGGCTCGCCGTTTTCAACAATATTTGATAATACATAAATTTCTGGGCGGCCCGGCAAAGAGAACTGCTGGAGCACGTGTGGTAACGGCTTACCAAACAACTTTGTAAAATTAGATAAATCTTCTGGCTCTAGTCTTTGATCCCTGAAACATAGCAATTGGTGCCGAAACAATGCATCCTTGATACTCTCCAAAGGAATGGCTGTTCCAATTTCGCGAACATCAATGTCTTCAATATTACCACCAAGGTGGGGACTAAGTTCCTTTAATGGCAGAACAAAATTATTTTCCATACTTTTACTGTCTTATAACAATCCTCTATAACTGCTTGTTTAATGACTGTTTTAAGCGGCAATCGCAGTCAAAGAATTTAAAAGATTTTCTTTTTTATCGGGATCTCTGTACTTTTGTGTCTTAACAAAATCCTCCACACTTAAACTCGACATAGCAATAGCTTCTTTAAGAACCCTAGAGGCTTTATCAATATCACCGATATTGTTGTGGGTAGCTGCAAGATAAAAAAGGCTATTCCGAGTTGGAATTTGAAGTTTATTAAAAGCGTCAACAGCCTCTGGCAACCTATCCAACCAAAAGTAACACATCCCCTCATCCTCGAATAACATATCGGGGCAAAATGGGTCTATTCTTTTAGCATTTGTAATTTCTGCGAGAGCCTCCTCTGGATTACCTAAATATATTAAGAGAGTTGCATAACGCATGATCATAAAGGGATCGCTCGGACATAATTCCCGCGCCCTTTCATGGTGGTAGGCCGCTTGATCAAAATCTTCTTGCATCAGTTCGATCGCTCCCATAATACGGTGAGCTTCGGGATCGTCCGGGTCAATTTCAAAGGCTCTCGTAACAGAAGATAAACATTCTGGAAGAGCATCCATTAAATTGCCCCGCCAGTCTGACAGGTTAGCTAAAGAACAGGCTCTCCAGGCGTGAGCACGTGCATAATTGGGATCAATTTCTATTGCCTTTTCAAACAACCCAAAGGCTTTTTCGGCGTTTGCTTCCATAACTCCACTTCTTTTGTGAAACTCGAGGCCCTGGAGTACAGTTTCATAGGCACCCAGGTTATCCGGTCTAGCGGTTGCTAACTGCTGAATAGTATCGGCCTCCACACGACCAACTAGAGTGGAGACGATCGTCTCTATCAAATCATCCTGAACGTCAAATATGTCCTCGATTGTCGTGTCAAATTTATTAGACCATACCGTCTTTCCAGACTCGGTAAATATAAGATTGGAACTAATGCGCATCTTGGGTCCAAGTTTACGCACACTTCCCTCGAGCAAATAGCGAACACCCAGATCCTCTCCAATTTCTTTTGGGGTCTTATTGCTGTCACGATAAGAAAAACTTGCATTCCCTGAAAGTACGACAAGTTTACGAAACTTCGAAAGAACAGAAATCAGGTCCTCCGAGAACCCCTCACAGAAAAAATCTTGTTCTTCGTCCTTACTCAGATTTTTGAAGAGCATGACGGCAAGAGATCCCGGCTCGGCTTTTTGAATTTTGACCTTAGGACCTTCAGTGTTGTCGTGAACCCATCGCGTAGCACCTTTACTCGGAACCACAAAAAAAGCTTGAACGGGATGATCTATGTTTTTTAATTCCAATTCGCCGGCATCCTCAAAAGACACCTTGAGTTTATTACCGACGATATCGACGACTGTTCTGGAAAGGCATAACCCTCCCGGCCTGGCTTCCGCTTCGAGCCGAGCTGCAATATTTACGGCGTCGCCGAAAAGATTGTCTTCTTCGATCATTACATCACCAATGTGAATGCCGACGCGAAAGATCATTTGTTGATCCTCTGCGATGTTATCATTTAACGCCTGCATTTTACTCTGGAACTGAACTCCGCATTCCGTTGCTTTTACCGGACTGTCAAACTCAGCGATAACACTATCTCCTGCACTACCAAATATTTTGCCACCTTGTTCATTAATTGAGGTATCAATCACAAATCTTCTATTCTTCAGAATTTCGAGGGTGCTCTCTTCGTCGACCGCCATCATCTTACTGAAACCGACCACATCTGCTGCCAGGATTGTGCTGAGCTTTCTTTCCATGGTCTCCTCATCTACAATAAGCCCATACCGGGGGTTTAATCGTACGATTAAATCGTGCGCAACACCAATATTAAAACAAGCGCTACGTCAGCCTGCTGCTCTCCTTAACTTCCTGTCTATTGCCTGAAACACTCGTTCGACGGTACAGAAATACATAAAAAAACGGTAAGGCCGCGCATCGCAGTTAGCCGACAATGATTTGTTTCAAATTATACATGCTTATAAAGTGAGAAAAATATGGTAGAACAATTTACAAATGGCGCAGTCTTACAATTTTAAAAATTAAAACTAAATTACAAACCCAGAATTTCCTCGGCATTTCTGTGATAAAATTTCTCCAGAATATCCACGGGATAACCAATCTCCTCCCATTCCCTGAATAACCGTTCGTAGGGCATTGAAGGGTAATCGGAACCAAACATAATTTTATCTTTGAGCCTGCCTTTGATGTCCCGCTTTATACCGTCTGGCAAATATTTTGGTGCCCATCCCGACATTTCCCAATAAACATTACCCTTGTGAAGGGCGACCGCCGTCATTTCATCAATCCAGGGCCACCCGGGGTGCGCGCAAATAATTTTTAGATCCGGAAAATCGGCGGCGAGTTGGTCGACGGATAAGGGATGCGCGTGCCTAATTATCGCTCCCATCCCCCCCGGCATCCCGGCCCCCATTCCGGTGGTACCTACATCTAACATAATGGGCACCTTTAAAGCATTAATGGTTTCGAACAATGGGTAAAATCTTTCCTCATTTACGGCGAAATGCTGCATAATCGGGTGAAAATGAAAGCCAATCAGTCCTAATTTCTCAATAGCATGCTTAGCTTCATCGATTGCGGTATCCTTGAATGGATCGACTGTACCCCAACACTGAATAATCCGGCCTTCATTACGTTTCCACATGCCGTGAACGTATTCGTTGCCGCAAGGGGGTGTCCCGACAGTGCCTTCAAGGTCAAGTGCCACCAGGCAAGCTTCAACACCTGCCGCCGTAAATTCGCTGATCACTTCCGCTTCGGTTTTTGCTACCCAGTCCCGCTTCCAGTATTTTGCAAGTGCGTCAACGTAGGGACCCTGGCAGTTAATCCACTCCTGGGTGCTTGGGTAGCAATGAAGATCTATAATTCTCATATTCAGCCACCAGCTTCTTGAATAATTTTTTCCGAAATTAGTTCCGTGAGTAATTTCTTGGAGACCTTTCCGAAGGTCGATACAGGAAGTTCGTCGATCAATTCCAGCCTCTCGGGTAATTTAAATTTAGCAATCTCTTTAGCCTGGAGAAACGAGATCAATTCTTCAAAAGTTACACGGCGTCCCTTCTGGGTCACTACAAAGGCGCACATACGTTCTCCTAGTCGTTCGTCGGGCATTGGCACGCAGGCTATATTTTTTACTGCAGGGTGCTGGAGAATAATGTTTTCCACCTCCTCAGCGCTGATCTTTTCCCCTCCCCTGTTAATAAGGTCTTTTATACGTCCCTCAACAATGTAATTACCTGACGGATGCATGCGCATTAAATCTCCCGAGCGGTAAAAACCGTCAGTGGTGAATGCCCGCTCGTTGTGCTCCGGCACACCAAAGTAACCGCGTAAGGTATAGGGTCCCCGCACACAAAACTCTCCAACATCTCCAGGTTTGACCTCATTGTCGTCTTCATCGAGTATTTTGATTTCATCGTCCGGGCTTACTGGCCTACCTGACGTCTCAAGCAACACATCTTCCGGATCACCTCGGCGAATAAACATAATGACACCTTCAGACATCCCAAAGTTTTCTTGAACAAATACGGAAGGTATCAACTCTCTTGTCTTAAGTCGCACCTCAGGTTGTAGGCGCTGACCACCCGATTGAATCATTTTGAGGCTCGACAGGTCATAATCCCTGATGCTTGGATCATTTATCCAGCCTATAAGTAAGGCGGGCACCACGTGGATATGGGTAATTTTATGTGTTTCTACCAGCGCGAAGACATCCTTCGCGGCGGCACTGCTCGACAGCACAACTTTAGCCCCTTGGAACATAAAACCCTGCATGCCTGGGCAAGCCAAGGGTAGGTTATGAGAAATGGGCAGCACAAGAAGTAGGCTCGAATCCGACTCAACCTCCGTCACTACGCCAGCTTGCTTAGAGTTGTAGGCGTAATCGTTATGGGTTCGCGGTATAAGTTTGGGTATACCGGTGGTCCCCCCGGAGAGCTGAAAAACAGCTGGATCCAGAGGATCAATTTTGATCTTTTCCAAATCTGAAACAGCGCGTCTCGCCGGTGTTTCAATTAATTCAGACAAGGAATGTGTGCCGGCAGGTGCATCGCCGCATACGATAATGTGCTCTAAAGTCTCACTTTCCTCGGCAACCCGAGATACCATCTCTAAAAAATTAAATTCCCGATCCTTATCCAATACTACGCACGTGGTTGCACCTGATAGACTTACAAATTGGCTAATCTCGGTATATCGATGCGTCACCAGAGAGGCGATCGGAATACAACCAATCTTTTGTAACGCAATATATAGGATTGGAAACTCCTTAATATTGGGCAGTTGTGGCACCACACGATCCAATGGTTTTAAACCCAAATCCAAAAGGTTCAGCGCCAAATTTGTTGAAAGATAGTCTAGATCGGAATAAGAGAGTTCCGTTTCACCGTCAATTATCGCAATTTTATCGGAATAATTTCTAAACCGTGCCGCAAATTCCTCACGGAGGGGCTTATCAACCCAGTATCCCATACCCCGGTATTTTTCTTTGAATTCGTCTGGAAATGGCACGAAACCTTCAAGCATAATTACCCCTACATAAAAACTTAAGTAGTGCTGGAGAAGCCACCATCGATAGTTATAATTTCCCCGGATACAAATGTATTATGGTCAGCTAGGTTAAGCATTACATCGCCTACATCGGAGGCTGTCGCGACCCGCTTCAGGGGGGTGTATTTAGCGCGCCGTTCCATCAAGCCTTCGTAGTTGTCGCCGAGCATGCGTTCCAACCATTCCCCTTCCAGCCACCCTGGCGCCACGGCATTAACCCTGATTTCGGGACCGAGAGCACCCGCCAATGTTTTGGTGAGATTGGCAACCGAAGCTTTACTGGCAGCGTAGGCCAAGGGCTGCGGTCCCGGCCGGATCCCGGCGATGGAGCAGGTATTAATTATGGATGCATTGTCAGACTGTCGGAGGAGCGGTGCCGCTGCCCGTGAAACTTGAAATACGCCCCGAACATTGATGGCAAATACACGATCCCATTCGTCCAAATCAACGTCGTCCATCTTTTTAGGCGGCGTCTCCATCGTCGTACCGGCGTTGTTTACCAAAACGTCAAGACGGGCATACTTCTCCTTACAGTCTTTGATCATAGAAACAACGGCCTGGTCATCGGCGACATTACATTTAACGACAAGTGCTTCAGCACCTAACTCCCGACAGTTGACTGCCGTCTCTTCAGCCTGATCAATACTTTGAGAATAATTGATAACCACATTGTAACCACCACGAGAGAATGCCAAGGCAACTCCCCTTCCTATACCACTGGATGACCCGGTGATTAATGCTACTCTCTTATCAGAAACCAAGTTTTAAATTCTCCTCAAATCCAACGTAGTTTTTCAGCATTTTAGAACAAGTTGAGTGGATGGCAATCGTTCAACATCCGGGAACCCGGAATTACGAGTTAAATGCAAATAACTCAAGGGATACATCGTTTTTAACTAAATTCGATTCTGAATTTCCGGACTATCAGCAGAATAGCGTTTTGCCCGAAAAACCCAATTGATCTCACTACCGGGCATAGATGGATGAGAACCAAAGAAAGGATTAATATACTCCCAGACGACCTCCCCTTCAGGTGTGATTTCAAAAATGCATCCCTGTCCTCCTTCACAGATCAATGTGTTTCCGGATGCCAGGCGTTGGCATCCGCTAATGTGAGGGCTCCAAAATGTTAAAGGGTTTTTCTTAGCAAAGTATCGCCAGACAATTTCCTTGCTTTCAGGATCAATTTCCCAAACCTGGCTAAAGTTTGGTCCGCCACCCGGCACTTTATCACCATTGGCGAATACCAAAATGTTTCCATTATCGATAACCTGACAATCATGCTGCCCACCCAACTGATGATTTTGGTATTCCCATTTTAAATTTCCAGTCTGCCGATCAATAATTACCATCAAATCAAATACTCGATAGCTAACAAGGTAGTCACCGTTGTCGAGCGGCGATATCGTGTTTGCGTGGCCATATTCATTTCGAGACGCCAGCGGATTGATGGAATATTTGTTGAGAAATTCTGGGCCGTTGTTGACATATTCCCAGATAACGGTGCCACCGCCATCGACTTCACGGATAACCTCGCCGTATATGTTATCGTCGAGTTCCGTTCCCGGGAGCCCGCCCTTAACCATTTTTGCTTCCGCACTCGTGAGAAGATGCCAAGCTATATAGACTGTATTGCCGTTTTCAAGGCGGCGGGCATCATGATGTTGGTGGTCATCGACGTGCTCCCAAACAACGTGACCATCCCAATCATATTCACGCATTCGCCCACTCTTGCCAGAAACGATTTTGGGACCCTCATCTAATCGCTCGCAAACAAATAAATTTCCGTTCGAACGCAAGTAGTGAAAATGAGTTGACCCCCCGGTCGTTTTCCACTCATGAACGACGTCTCCATCCATATTGATTAGCCAAATTTGGTCAGAAAAATTCCGCGAATAGAGCGTGTAACCTGACGTCGATTTACTCTTGTCGTGATAGGTAACACCATAATTTTGAATAAGCATCATTCTCTCCGTCTATAAGGACGATATTAATCACCACTTTGATCGATGTAAGGTAAAGTTTTCGGTTGGTGCTATAAATCGTTTGCTTTATTCAAGAACGTTTTAGATCCGGGCGGCATGAGAAACCAAACCCACAGTTCGCCCAAGTTTTAGAAAATTAAGAAAACCTCTCCCATCCGATGCCTTCGAATTCGAAATCAGATTTAAACACTTCAGGTTTAACCAATTGTGCCATTATCTCAAGTGAATCGGCGAGGCGGGGACCGGGCCGGTTGAAGTATTGATTACCGTCAACAATGTATACCGTGCCCTTCTTCACTGCCTTGAGACTGGACCATTCTGGCCGATCAGAAAGTGCCGGCATGTTACGCCGTGATTCTGAAATATCGTACCCACATGGCATGACTACAATGACATCGGGGTCTTCTTTGCAAAGTGCATCCCATTCGATCCAAGGCGAGTGCTGTCCGGGCGCACCAAAAACGTTTTCGCCCCGTAACATTTCTACCAGTTCCGGTATCCAATTGCCTGCAGCCATGAGAGGATCAATCCACTCAATGCAGACGACACGTGGTCGATTAATATTTGTCTCCAAGAACTTAGATGCCTTTTCTTCAATCAAACTCATTCGATTTAAAAGGCCTTTAACCAGTTCCTCGCCCCTCTGCTGTTCTCCGATCGCATTTGCAACATTTTGAATATCCGTCCAAACATCAGTCAAACCATTTGGCTCTAGAGAGACAATTTTTGGCCGGCCTCCTGTCCAGTCACTTAAGGCATCTTCAAGATCCTTAGGGCTCGCAGCACATACCTCACACTGTGTTTGGGTAACGATGACGTCTGGATTGAGTTTTTTAAGAAGATCTCCGTCAACCCGGTAAACAGATAGCCCCTGCTCAACTATAAATTTCACCTGATTATCGATATCTCTGCTGGATTTCTGCGTATCAATTTTTGACTCCGTACAGGAAGGTAACTGTTTGATAGTATTGGGATAATCACATTCATGAGATCTTGCAGCAATCGCATCCCGATAGCCTAACGCGCAGACAATTTCCGTTGCACTAGGAAGCATGGTTATAACGCGT
>JAOMCN010000054.1 GCA_028345065.1 Rhodospirillales bacterium | reverse complement strand
ATCACCCGAAATTGGGCTAACTTCGCCCGTGACAAAGGTTAAATCACCAACAATACCCGAGACATCACCAGACACTGCATTGAAATCACCCGTGACATCACTGAAGTCACCGGAGCAATCGCTAAAGTCACCCGAGCAGCCGCCAAAGTCACCAGAACAACCGGTAAAATCACCCGAGCAATCGGTAAAGTCACCGGTCATTGCAGTGAAGTCCCCGGAACAACCGGTCATGTCACCCGAGCAACCAGTCATGTCACCCCCGCAACCACCCATGTCACCGGTACAACCGGATGCGTCTCCTGTAATTTCCATATCAGCCATAAATACTCCTATTCAATATAATTAAGTTATAAAATTAACCCTGCTCAGTAGTTTATTATCTACTCTTCTTACCTATTCTAATTTGAGAAGCATGTCTGTGATTAAGGTCATAGCCGAACCGATTACAATCCTTGCACCGTTCGCAATATTCTTAATTCTTCAGATAGCGTCTCCCTTAAACCAAGGTTTATACAAATTTGCAAAATTATTTATTGCTCACGGAGAGACACATAACCTACAAAACTAAATACAACAACCCTATTAAACAAAGGATTTCTAATTGCAAAACCATTCTTTAAAATCACTTACAAAATTCATTAATTGGCACACCCTACTGCCCTCAAACTAAACAGTTTTGGCTTCGCTAACGGTATGGTTAGCATCTCTACTATCAAATTCTAAAAAGCACTATTTTTTCTCGATTGACAGACCTAATCTCAAGCTAAAGAGACTGGTTAGTAGATAAATGAAAGTTTACGAAGAGCTGGAGCTTATTTGACGCTCGTATTTAAATAACGATTTTGCCACAATCAACTTATGTCGCAATTTTGTCTTTGGAATAATAAAAATGAAGAAAGAACACAATTAAGAATGATGTAATCAGAATTTGGAAACCATAATAATTCAGAATTGTAGCGGCGTCAGCTCATTCTCGAATAAAGTGTTGCCAGCAACATTTTGCCTTCCTCTGTTTCCCTCAGCAAAGGTATGAGATGCGTTAAATCGGAATAAAAAGTTTCCCAAAAGTGTTGGCTATAATTTTCACGAAACTCACCTAAATGGTCAAATCCGAGATGGTCCAATAAATTTGCTTCCTCCAGTGAACGATAAAGCCTAACCAACCACTGATTGTATTGCGACTGTGTCATGTATGCCAGGATGTGCGCCGACCGCACATAGTGACAAAAATTTGTCTGTTCTTTTGCTGTGCTCTTTGAGGAAATATCAGAAATCTTGATAGCTGACTTAACATCTTCAATATTCAGATTTTTGAGTGATCGAAAATTCCGATCAACAAACAATAAACTCCTTTCGATATAGTGAGGCCAGAGGACAGAATTGGATGACGGTCCAACAAAACTTTTATACTCCCCTTTTCCGGTATAGTATTTTTCAGCGGGCTGGTTTGGTTTTACCTCATCCTCCTCTAGAATACCTCCGACAATGCCGACGTGCGATATAAGCGTGGCAAGTATGAGATTAAAAAACAAAGGCGGTTCGACCACGCCACGATGATGAAGAACTCCATCAAGAATCTGCAACGCCATCATTCCAGCCCTTTTGGTGTGATTGACATTTAGAAACAAGCTATTGCTTATGGCCATTTTTGACAGGGCCATCCGCGAAATATTTAGAGTATTCTGCAATAATTCAGTTTCAGCAGACCCGTATATCCTTTGGTGCTGGTATAAAACTTGTTCGGAAAAATGCTCTATCTGGAGGCTGCGGAAATCAATCATGCTTATACAAATTCCCGGGATATATCGAACCCGATCTGGCCCATCATTTCTAGCGCTTGATTGTCAGGTTTTTCAGGTTCCATAGAATAAATTTCAAATATGTATTTTATTTTTTCCGACGTATATACGGGAAATGCTAATCCGCAGCGAACACCAATACTTTTTGCATGTTTTGCCCTTGGAAAATTTGGGTCAACCGAGACATCTTCAATCCAATGTGGTTTGTTATCTTCCCAAACCCGGCCTGGCAGGCCCTCCCCAAAACCAAATGATGTAGACATTGTAATGTCCTCAAACATCTTGGTTTTTTTATTTGGTTTACTGAAATACCATATGTCGGTGGGAAATAGTCGTTTCCCGTCTTCTTGTAATTCGTAAATGTGTCCAACCGGCCAACCTTGGAATTTGCAAACATCTCCAAGGATTATCTCTAGGCTATCGGTTAATTCATTGTCTTCCAGAATAGTAGGGATTTTCGACAACAGGTCAAAACCCTCAGTTGATAGGATGGCACGATGTTCCTGAGAAAAAACATTGGAAAATAAAAGAGATGACCACTTTTTTCCGCTATCAGTGTCATTCAGATAATTAATGGCGTCACTGACATGAGCCTGAACAAAATTATAAAAGAAGGATGGATAAGACGAAGCTAAATCATAGGCACTAGTATACCCTAACCTAGTGGCTGCCCCGGTTTCGAAAAACTCATAATAGAGGGCAGGGATTTTCTTTATATAATTGGGATCTGCTAGTTGTCCAACTAGATCGGCAGATTGGATTAATTGCGCCAACTCACTAAAATTTTTGTCATTAACGCCCTCTATGTTTCGACTTGCAGGCACAGGAAACTCGGTTTGACTAATCAAGCCAGCCAGGTAGGAAACGTCGACATCAGGATGCCAATTTCTGTTACGAACAAAATGCTGTCCCCGGAACACATGGTATGGAGTTAAAGATGCGTCGGTGCATTCGGATGGGAGTTCAATTTGTTGTCCATCAGCACTAATTAATTGGCCCTTTTCATTATCTTGGTCCAAAATATCCCTGACGTAGCCTATGTCGTGAAATAAGCACGCAATAGTGAAATGCAACCAGTCGCTATGAGATAAATCTCCTCGAAGAAGTTCACGCCCCAAAAACATATCTTGGCCGCAAAGCGTCACCAGGCAGGTGTGCTCCACATCATGATAGAGTGCGTCTGTTCTACCTATAAGCGTCAAGGCTGTTCTAATGGCACCATCCAGTATTTCCGAATAAACGTCGGGGCTATTCGGGCAGATAATATCCCTGTAAGAAGCTAACCTTTCAATCAAAAGCTGTTCTAAGCTAGCTATGTCATTTGTATTAACAACCATGCTTCTACCTAAATCATCCGATACAACGCAGTGCCCGCCTGGTTACTCATCATACTTGTTAGTACAATTTAACGCTAAGATCTAATAATTATTTGTAAAATAAGACTTAAATAGTTATTCGTAATCAATGTTATAATAGTGTTAAAGCCTAGAGTGGAGTTGGGGTTGGCGTCCTGAACATCCGGGTTTGCACATTGACACACCGCTCTTTAATTCGCCAATCTTTACCGTCCCGCTCCAGGCTGTCGCGGTAACGACCAACAGCATATACCTGAGTATTACCAGCAGTATCAGTCCGAAATACTGCAAATGAAGACTGAACCTGAGCACTGTTATCCAATCCATCAAGCAAAATTTGATCTACAGAGACAATGTGCATACGTTCCGCTAAGTCGTGAACGTGCTGGTGTGATTCTTTTAGTAGGACCACAAGCTCATCCCGTGACATATCAAGCCAAGTCATGTCACGACCTATTTCGTCACTTCGAGCCACCAATAAATATCTGCCATTTTCCAAGAAGAGTTCAGTAAAATGAGCATAATTTCCTTCATCTAGAAACTTTGCCGAACTACTAATCAAAGTGCGTATAGTTTCCCGGTCCTCCAGTTTTGTCTGTTCCTTATTCACTGGCAATACCGACGACCCCTAATTCCGTTTTTTCACTTCTTCGAGCTCCGGCGTCGTGAGGCCAACGCCCAACTCTTCGCCCCCATTCCTGATAAAAGGAACGCAAATTTGAATCGTCGTGGGGGCGTAATTCTTCTTCTCGGGCATATATGGAATATCGGAATGCGTCATTAGACATAGAAATCTGTTGCGCCTCCACAGCTGAAATATCTTCTGGTAAATTGCGACCCGCTGGACCCCAAACCTGGTTATGATGACGGGTCCGTATTTCCCGTTGCTCCCTGCTATCTGATTTTAGACCGAGGCCACGCCACTCAACTATTGTGCGGTCGGGAGCCACAGGAGTTATTGTATCAATCCTCATTACTGTCGCCCGCACATTGATCATTATGTCGGGAAATAGCAACATAACCAGCAAGGCATCCGGCTGCATACCCGGCATTAAACCTTCGCTACGCTCCTCCAAACCCACATTACCGTAATTCATTGCACCCTGGTCTATTACATTGTGACTATTTGGATAAAGGTGCCATCGCCTTTCGTGATAATCTGGTTGTGCAAGACCGGTTTTCCGATTCAGAACATGCAGAAACTCATGGTATTGCTCAGAATTGTTATCAACCCAGAGTTTCCAATTACAGCGAATTTCTGATCGATGATAATGAAATACTTCCAAAGGTTGGTCGTCTGGAAGATGCAAACGGATGTGATCTACCATGGTGCCCAGAAAGTCTTCTAGGGGTTCAACTTCGTTTTGGATAGATACGAATACCAGTCCACCAATGATCTCCGTTCTGACTGGACGCAATCCTATACCCTCTTTGGAAAAGCCAACCGGTTCGTAGCCCACGGGGCGAGTTATACCAGTACAATTTCCAACGAGGTCATAAGTCCAAAGATGGTAAAAGCACTGTATACGCTTACCAAAAGTGCCGCGTTCGTCACGTACAAGAGGGGCGCCTCGGTGAGGACAAATATTGAAGAATGTCCGTATTTCGTTGTCATGTCCTCTAACAACTATTAGCGGTCGCCCCGCCAGGGTAAGGGCACGATAGCTACCTGGTTGCGGAAGTTCTGATTCGTGGCAAACAAGTTTCCAGGTGGCAGCAAATATACCATCCCGCTCTTCCGAGAATATTTCAGAGTCAGTAAATATGCGGTTATCAACATAGTGGGTTGGTGGCAATGAAGGAGGATTTTCCCAACGGGTAATTTTATCTTCCATAATTCCACTCCCTTCATACACATAAAAATTTAGCGGACAAATGTTAATGCAGTTTAGATCCTCAAAGAGGAGGATCAAATTTACGAGCAATAAACTTCTTTAAAATAATACTTTTAGAATTTACTCGTATTATAATTAATCAGTGATTTAATCAACTGACCTGAAATAAGGTTGATAATTGAAATAACTTTATACCAGAAAAAAGCCCTGCAATTTAGTTCTAATGGATATTACAGCTCGAAATAGACCTAATAATAGCCTATAGAATTAATAAATATCACAGCCGGAGCATAAGATATGTCTAAATATATAATAGTTGGTACCTACTCCGACGAGGGTGCAGCTGGTCTTGTCAGCGGTGACACTGATCGTGTAGAGGCGATGGAGGCGTTGTGCGATAGTGTTGGTGCCAAATTGGTTAGCGCTGATATTACACGTGGTCAATTTGATTTTTGCGTTATGGTAGAAGCTGATTCTTTTGAAATTATCGCCGCAATGTTATTAAAAGTCAGAGCTACAGGAGCTATTGGTGAAATCATTACTTTAGAGGCTGTTGACTATAAGAGCATTCGTGGCATTGCTAAGGGCGTTAAATATACGCCACCTAAAGGGTAGATAGTAACCATAACACCTTTGCCAAGGGCAATGATATTTTGGTTATTCTCGTCCACAACCGGGTTATAACCCACCAGATTTTGGGATAAGGTGCGTGTGAGGAAATTGATTGGCTCAATTAAATTGTATTATTGGAAATTTGGAATCTGATGGTAGTCCTGGCTGAACAACCAACTAATCAATGGAAAAGCCTCCCAAACTGGAAGCGTGCGTCATACAACACTGTTTGGTGTTTGATAGGGTGCTCAATTGGTGATTTTGGAACAATCTTTTTTTTCCAAATGACAAGCATCCCATGGCCCACCATATTGATCATGACGTTGGCTGTCGTAAATGGCATACTAACCTCGATCGCCCTAGAAACAGTTATTTTATCGCGTCAGATGCAGCTTACCCCTGCCCTAAAAACAGCCTGTGGTATGTCTCTCATTTCGATGGTATCGATGGAAATTGTCATGAATGCCGTAGATGTTCTTCTAACGGGTGGAGCAAAACTAACTATCTGGGTCATACCCATCATGTTGCTTGCCGGGTTCCTTACACCACTTCCATATAATTATTGGCGCCTACAGGTACACGGAAAGTCCTGCCACTAGAGTGGCAATTTTGGAGTTTATTTGTAACCTTCAATATACAACACTGATGAATTAAAGCGTAATTGGGAAACAACCAATCTACGTCCCTAAATGCAAAAATTTTGTCAAGATCTGGCAGATTTTGAGCCTGATAAAAACCTTAGAGCTTGCGCCAAATCCTCAACCGCGGCAATCAAAGCTGGGACAACAAACAAAATCAGCAAAGTTGCAACACCAAGTCCAAATACTATGGTGATTGCCATTGGGATCAGAAACTGAGCTTGCATACTTCTTTCGAATAGCAGTGGCAGTAATCCACCCACCGTAGTTACGGAAGTAAGCAAAATGGGCCGAAATCGATCACACGATGCACCTACAATAGCATCAGTGAGCGGCTCAGTTTTCATGCGTTCATCGACCGTAGTCGCTAAGATAATTGAACCGTTTATAACAATTCCGGAAAGTCCAATTAGCCCAATTAAACTTAAGATTGTTAGGTTGTAACCTAGAAGCCAATGACCGATCGCCGCGCCAATGAAACCCATTGGTATAACTGCCATTACGGCTATTGGTCGGGTGTAGCTTGCGAATACCCAGGCAAGAACGATATAAATACCGCATAGTCCGATAAAAAAACCGAGCCGCATATCTGCAAACGTCTCTTCCTGCTCTTCAACTTTGCCGGCAAAGTAAAATTCTAAACCATAGCGCTTCGCTATATCAGAAATTCCATCTCGTTTTACAGCAGAGACGACTTTTCCGACAGATGTGATATTTGCATCGATTTCAGCGGTGATCGCTATTTGTCGACTTCCATCTTCCCTCTTTACTTGAGCAAAACCAAATTTTTCGTCTTTAGATACGACCTGAACTAAGGGTATTTCCTGACCATTAGGCGCCCGTAGATAAAGCGACTCTAAGACTGCCGAGGTGATCTCACTGCGTGGATATCGGACACGGACAGCGACCTCTTCATCCCCTCTCGGAAAGCGCTTGGCCACTCTACCTTCTATCGCATTCCGTACTTGACGCCCCACAGTTTCAGTCGTGAAACCCAGGGAACGGCCCCGTTGTGTGACCTCCAATATTGTCTCACGTTTTCCATATGCAATGTTATCTTCAATATCGCTAACACCGGGGTATCGCCTGAGTAATTTCATCACTTCACTCGCTGCAGATTTAAGCGCCGCGATATCTGAACCCTTCAACCGTATATCTACATCTCGCCCCGGCGGCCCCCCCCGTACTTCTTGAATTGTAAGTATATTTAACCCCGGAAGTGGATTAACTTCATCACGCCAAGCCTCGATAAAATCTGGAGCACGAATATTCCGTTTGTCAGCCGTCAGAAGTTCCACAATCAAGCCGCCAGCAGCATCATCTGTGGCGCTTGGCGAAGGCGCGTTAAAATTGCCTGACACCTGCACACCAACCTTTGTAGTGCTCATTTTAATTAAATCATTGTCATAACCCAACCGTTTATTGGCCGCTGCGTAAGCGGCACGTTCCACTTCGCCTAACATTGCAATAGTTTGACGGCGCGGAGTACCGGAGACCATTTTAACGTTTACAACAATCTTATCAGACTCGGGAGTAGGGAAAAAATTAAAGCCGACACGTCCGCCTGCCAAAAGTCCGGCAGCAAACATCAGGAGCGCTAATACGATAGCAAGCGTCGCGTACCGCCATCTAATACTTAGAATAACGAAACGCCGGAAAGGACCATCACGAAAATTGCCAAAACGTCGGTCAAAGCTTTCCCTAAACCTGGTATACCAACCAAATTTGATAAATGTAAAATTCATACCATGTGTTAGATGCCCGGGAAGGACATAGAAACACTCCATCAAACTTGCAATTAAAATAGCTACAATTACCAACGGAATAGCGGAAATAACCTGACCAATAATACCCCCGATCAGAATTAAGGGTAAGAATGCACACATTGTGGTAAGGGATGCACTAACTACCGGAGCTGCCATACGACGCGCTCCTGCAACAGCGGCGGCAAAAGGCGTCAGCCCGGTGCGGCGGCGATATTCAGCGTGTTCACCAACCACTATCGCATCGTCAACAACAATGCCTAATCCCATGATTAGCCCAAATAGGCTTATCATGTTGATCGACTGGCCAGTTGCCAGCATCACCCCGAAAGTTGCCATAAAACAGATGGGAATACCCAATAAAACCCAAAATGCTACCGAAGCATCGAGAAACAAAAACAGAATAAGTGAAACCAAAATTAGACCCGTCACCCCATTCCTAACCAAAAGACTTATACGTTCATCTAATAGATTGGTGGCGGAGTCATAGCGTTCAATCTTTAGGTTGGTAGGTAGTGAATCTTCGATTTCGCTTAAATATTTGGTGACCTCCCGGGCAAGTACAAGAGCATCCGAATCCAACGCCCGCATTAGGTGCAACTCAATTGCGATTTCATTATTCCGCAGCGCGACCGGACTGATGTCGTCGAATGCCTCTCTCACTTCAGCAATATCTCGAAGATATATTTTGCGACCATTATCCAGTGCCTTTATCTCCACGCCGCCGAGACTATTGGCATCAGTCAATAAACCGAGGCTTCGAACTTGACGCAAACCTTGGCCAATATTGCCTGAAGGCAAGTCAACCGATGTCACTGCAATGCGTTCAGAAATATCAGCGAGTGTAAGGTCAAGCCGCCTTAAAGTTTGTTCCTTCGCTTCAACCCAGATTTCCTCATCCCGGCTGCCAAAAAGGTTAACTTTATCAATGCCACGCGATAACAAACCATCACGTAAACGTTTTGCATGTGCCTTAAGCGCCGCCTCTGGCATTTGTCCCGAAAGAAGGAGACGCGTGATGGTTTCATACCGCACGATACGGCTAACATTTGGCTTACGTGCATCTATCGGTAAGGTGGTAATACGGGATACAGCGGACTCAACCCTTGATAAGGCTGACTGCATATCAGCACCCGCCTCAAACTCAATAACAATGCTTGCAGAGCCTTCATAGGAGGTTGATCTGACCCTTTTTACAGAATCAAGAAATCGTACTTCCGGCTCAACCAACTGGACGATGTTCGAGTCTATATCTTCTGGGTTTGCACCCGGCCAATCAATTGTAACGGTAACAATATCAACGCCAAAGCTCGGCAAAAATTGGGCATTCATTTTTAATATGCCCCACACGCCAGCGACAATCATTAATAACATGATCAAATTTGCAGCGGTTGGATGACGTGCAAATAAGGATATAGGGCCTTTCTTAACGTCAGTTAGGCCAACTTTATCCGACAAGCTCTTAGATCCTTTGACCGGTTCGTTACTCAATGAGGTTCTACCCGGATCCCGGCAGCCATTTCTGGGAAAGGTCGTGTGACAATGATTTTCCCTTTCAACGATTTACCTCGGATTAGCACCGAACTTTTGACCCTTCGTATAACATCGATTGTTTGCTTAATTAGCCGCCCGTTTTCGACCACATATACGTGACGTTCTCCGACAATTGCAGTATCAGGAACCCGAACAACATTTTGGTACATTCTTGCCGGCACTATAATTTCGACGAATGCACCAGGTCGCAACGGTGTATCAAGACCTATATCAAATAGTCGAGCATATACGTCTATCCCACCACTTGTCGCATCGATTTCCGCGCCAAGACGCTCAATCACCGCGCTAAATTTCAGATAACGATCTCCAACGCGCCATCTAACACGGACCTTCTTATTGATAAGTTCCGATGACGTTGAACGACTTTGAGGTATTTTGTTCGTAGTTTGAAGTAATCCAGAAAAATCACGTTCTGTCAGGCGGAAGCTTACTTCCATACGGTCCGCTTCTATAAGTCTGGCAATACGATCAGATGTTCCGACACGCTGCCCAATAGATACTTCAGCGTTTGCCAAAAATCCGCTAAAGGGCGCGACCAACTTTGTTTCCGAGAGATTGCGCTTGGCTAGGTCAAGGGCCGAACGTGCCCGTATCACTGAGGCCTCGTATTGTTCTAGTCGGTTTTCTAATCGTAATATAGTTTGTTGGCGTAAGGCCACAGCCTGTGATGCTTCGTTAAACGCAATTTCGGAGTCATCCAACGACTTCCTCGAAGTTGAACCCTGTTTTGCTAACTTTTGACGGCGG
>JAOMCN010000053.1 GCA_028345065.1 Rhodospirillales bacterium | reverse complement strand
AATAGCCAGAAAATCCGAGAGGCATGGCAGAGAACTACTCTGCCATGCCTCTCAACAGCCGCCACAATCGGAACTGTTTTGAGAACATATAACCACGATCACCCGGTTTGTTAGTTTACGGCTTGCGACGATAAATCGAGGAAAATCCAGGGATGGCTGCAAGCGCTACATACGAACAGCGCACTTTATGGCGGGTAAGACGACACCTAGACACGGCGCGCGGAAATTTTGCCGTTGTGGCAGCCGTCTTCGTGATGATCCTGTTTGTCGTCGTACCATTCACGTACCTTCTGGTGACAAGCTTTAAGGAAGGCACCCTCGCTTTCCTCGGAGAATGGTCGCTTATCAATTATCAAAATGCCATTGATGGACGAGACCTCGTGTACCAGGCATTTCGGAATACAATCGGCGTTGCAACGATTGGAACTGCTATTAGTTTGTTATTGGCGGGCTTGTTCGCTTGGCTGGTCGAGCGGACCGATATGCCGTTCCGAAATCTCGCCTTTATCGTGATTTTACTTCCCATTGCATTGCCGAGCATTTTGTTCGTGCTATCGTGGACAGTACTGCTCTCCCCCAGGACCGGATTTATAAACGTACCATTGAGAGACCTCCTGCAGGCTCTGGGGATTGAGCTTACCGACGGCCCGTTCAACATCTATACCCTCGAAGGCGTGATCTTCCTGGATAGCCTGCGAGGGGTGACGACCATATTCTTGATGCTCGTTGCGGCATTCCGTCTGTTCGATTCAACTCTGGAGGAAGCGGCAAAAGTGAGTGGGGCCGGGACGTTTCACACAATCCGCAGTGTTACGATCCCCTTGCTGGCGCCGGCTCTCCTTGCTGCCTCCATGTATTCATTCATCTCTAGCATGGATCAATTCGAAGCCGCGCTGGTGGCGGGCTTGCCGGGGCAAGTGTTGTTGCTGCCAACACTCATCTATTTCACCGTGCGTATGCAATCGCCGGCGGATTATGGTCTTGGCGCGGTATACTCAGTGTTGTTCATGCTGCTGATGGTCGTGTTACTCGTACTCTATCGCCGGATCATCAACAAGTCCGAGCGATTTGTGACAGTGAGCGGCAAGGCGTACCGCCCGCAGATAATAGCGCTAGGTCGATGGCGATATCTGGCAGTCGGCGGCGTCGCACTGTTTGGTATCGCAACCGTCGGACTTCCGGCGCTCACGCTTGGATGGATGTCGTTGCTGCCGCCGAATTCGGCACTAATATTGGGATCGGATACGCCACTAACATTCGATGGGTATGTTGCCTTGTTCACCAATCCGCGTAGTTTGACGATCGTGTGGAACACTATTGTAATGCTTACCACGACCGCCACGATTACAATGGGAATTGCGTTTTTGGTTTCGTGGGCGATCGTGCGCGGCAGAGCGCGGGGACGCGGCCTTTTGGATGGGATGAGTTTCCTTCCATACGCTTTTCCAGGCGTTACGGTCGCAATCGCGCTCATTTTCGTCTTCCTGAATCCACCGGGAAATTACCTGCGGGTATACGGATCCGTCTCGATACTAGTCATCGGCTTGACCGTGACTTACATCGCCTTTTCCACGCGATTGATGAACGGAGCTATCGCTCAGATTAGCCGGGAACTGGAAGAAGCTGGGCGCACCTCCGGAGCAACACAGCTCGAGGTTATGGGTCGGATCACGCTTCCTTTGTTGATGCCGGCGTTCATCGCTGGGTGGATTTGGGTTGCATCCCACGCGATGAGATCCTTTTCGATTCCACTCGTGTTGTCGTCGCAGAAGAACCAGGTGATCGCACCCGAAATCTGGCGCGTGTGGCAACGAGGATACCTATCTGAAGCCGCTGCGTATGGCGTCTTGCTGATGATCGCCCTCATACCGATTACTTTTTGGATGAGGCGATTCATGTTACGCGCCGGCCGATGGATGGGTGACTAAGTGGGGGTTATTAGAAATGATTATGAGCAGCGTCCGACTGGACCCTGCGATGGTTCTCCAGAAAGATCACATCATCATGCACTGTGAGATTGACAATGTACGGTGAGGAGTAACGCGATGTTGAGAGTCGAAAATTTGCGCAAAACCTTTACCTCGGAGGCGGGGGTCGTTGACGCTGTCGACGATGTCACATTCTCCATAGCCAGCGGTGAGTTTTTTACGCTGCTTGGACCAAGCGGCTGCGGCAAGAGCACGACGCTTCGCTGTGTTGCAGGCCTCGAAACGATTACCAGCGGAATGATCGAGATTGATGGCGAGGTTGTTGCCTCGGATTTTCGATATATGGAAGCCAACCGTCGACCGATCTCGATGGTGTTTCAGTCTTATGCCATCTGGCCGCACATGACGGTATTGGGAAATGTGATGTTTCCGCTTTCGACCCGCGGCTCAGGCAAGAGACACCGGGTGGGCCGAAAAGAGCGCCGCGAACGGGGGATGGAGGCTCTGAAGATGGTTCAGCTCGATCATCTCGCCGATAGGGATGCTCCATTTTTAAGCGGAGGGCAACAGCAGCGAGTTGCATTGGCGCGGTGTTTGGTTGCCCAACCGAAATTGCTTCTACTGGACGAGCCATTGAGCAATCTCGATGCGAAACTCCGAGAAGAGATGCGGTTTGAGATCAAAGATCTGACCGGCCGGCTTGGTATCTCGACAATCTACGTGACTCATGATCAGGCGGAGGCATTGTCGATGTCCGATCAGATTGCCGTAATGTCTGCGGGAAAAATTCTCCAACAAGGCACTTCACGAGAGATCTATCTGGGACCGGTCTCGGCATCGGTTGCGCGAATAGCTGGTAACGTGAATATACTTGAAGGAACCCTTGTGGATTCTGCCAAGTCTTTGGGTGAGACCGAGGTGCTGCTGGCGAGCGGGAAAGTATTTCGCTGTCGGATGTCGGAGACCGGGGTAGGTGAAGGCAAGGTGGAGATAATGTTCCGGCCAGAGCTTGTCACTGTAAGGTTGGGCATTGAACCCGAATTACCGGTCGATAGTACCTCCGTAAATTCATTGCCCGCGCGGGTAAGCCGTATCGACTTCACCGGCGACCATCTGAAGGTTCATTTTAAGGTTGGGGATGGAGAGATAATTGCCAAACTGGCGCCTGATTTGGTGTTAACCAAAGGCGACGAGGTCACCCTTTTGATCAAGGCTGAGAATTGCGTTGCCCAGTGACTTACTGTCGTTCGTATATAAGGGGCATCGTCCATTTTGCAGGTGATGAGCTGCACCGTTCCTAGATCTTCAACAGGCGGGCTGGGTTTTCGCACAGGATCATCGAGCGTTCCTCGTGCGTCAGGTCGGGGATTGATTCGACAAAATCTACAGGCTCCATGACCGCCATTCCTTGCGGAAAATCGGTGCCGGTGACGATGCGGTCGACCCCAACGAGATCGATCAAATTGCGCATAATCTGAGCATCGTGGGTAATGAGGTCGTAGTGAAAGCGGCGCAGATACTCCCGCGCCGGCCGTTTGATTTGCTGCAGTTCAGGTCTCCACGCTACGCCTACCGCTAGCCGCCCTATCAACCATGGGAAGGTACCCCCAGCATGCGGCAGAAACACTTCGAGATCAGGGAATGTGTCGAGTACACCACCGCACATCAAGCTGACGGCGGCGTAGCCGGCCTCCTGCGGATTGCCAAGCGTATTGATCATGAAGAAGTCCTTCATGCGCTGCGGATCGGTCGGGTAAAGATTGGTAAGAAAGAGCGGTAGTCCAAGTGCCTCGGCTCGCTCGTAGATAGCCCAGAATTCTTTCTCGTGGAGGTTCTTACCGTTGATATGCTCGGGCAACCATACCGCCCGCATACAGGGCTGTTTTGCCATGCGCTCAAGCTCTTCCAGGGACAGCTTGATGTCCTGCAGGGGCAGGCAGATCGTGCCATAAAAGCGATCCGGATATCTCTCGTGGACTTCGACGCAAGCGTCGTTGTGCGCAACCGAAAGTTCAAGGCCGAATCCGGCTGGCGCCCAGTAGACGAGCGGATTGGTCATCGACAGCACCTGGGTATCGACTTTACGATTGTCCATAGCTGCGATGATATCGTCGATATTAGTCATCTTCTTGCGCATTGACGATTTTTGAGTGCCTCCGGGCACAGACACGACAAGTGGGTTGCCTTTCTCATCCTCGCTCATTACCGCACCATGGGCAGGACCCTTCTTAATCATCAGGTCGACGAACGCCTGAGGATACCAGTGCATATGCGCGTCGATGACGCGACGGTAGGGTCGGGTGTCGGCAGCTACCGACTGGCCGCCCAAAGAATTGGGTGATGCGTTGCGTTCGTCAGACAAAGATTACTCCTATTCATGAAAGAGATCGGCAAGTCCGCTTTTCCAGACTTGCCAGTGATAGGGTGTACCGACAGCAAGTTATCGCGAGCTAACCGCGATCTCTCCATTAGTTTACGATCAACCAACTTGGTGCAAGGGGATTGGATCACTCCGAGAAATCTTTGAGATAAGCCCAGTTGATTCGAGGTCGGCGCGAAGTTTTTCGCGCGCTTCTTCGGTCATCGGCGAGCATGGTGACCTGACTGGGCCACCGACCATCCCGATCAGCTCCATCCAGACCTTCTGCTCGTGAACCGGCATCCGACCTAGCGCGCGGCCATAACCAGCTATCCATCTTGCGTGGACCTCGCGCAATGGATTGACAGTCTGAGATATCTCGACCGCTTTGTTCATATCGCCGGCAAGTGCAGCCTGCGTATATTCGTGGACAGGCAGGTAGCCCGGAACCTGATAGAGGTGAGGGCAGAAGTTGAGGAGCCAACGGTCTCCCATGACCGCTAAATTGAAAAGCCATGGCGCTTCGTCGGCAACGCTAACAGCGAGTTCCTGGCCGACCTTCTCACGCAGCGAAATCGTTGAGGTTGGAGCTGGGTTACCTTGCTTGAATCCGCATATATTTGGCAGTGTTGCAAGGCGTTTGGCAAGGTTCTCCGAAATCGGATAATAAACCTGGGGGATGTTGAAAAGGACAATTCCAATGTTCACGCGTTGTGAGACGAACTCGTAGAAATCGAAGACAGCGTCGTCGCTTTTTGCCCCCTGATACGGTGTCAGGATAATGGCGAAGTCAACACCGACGGATTCGGCATGTTGGCAAAGCCTGACAACTTCATACGGATTTTGATGGTGGCAGCCAGCGATGATCGGAATTCGACCATTCACCGTGTCAACGTTAATCTCGTGGATCTGCATTCGTTCTTCGTTGGTCATCGACCAGAATTCTCCGACATTGCCTAGGCAATAATGACCTTCGATTTTCAGATCCGAAATACAGTGTTCAATATTAAACCGGTTGCCTTCGTCGTCGACCTTGTCATCTTCGGTGAAGACGGTCGGAAGAGCTGTCCAGACGCCCTTGAGCTTCTCACGGGCATATTCCTTGGCTTCGTTTTTATTGTATTTCATGGACTTTCTCCAAGTAGACATAGTCCATAGCGCAAGCGATTAGAGAATTTATCTGGGCACACACACGGTACAAGCTGTGAATTATTATCGCTGTTCTCAGCCGCTATAACTATGCTGATTACTCACTACAACCTACAATTTACAAAGAAGAAATTCAATAGAACTATGGGAATTAACCACCAAAAAGGTCATTCTCCTAAAATATAGTCCGCACCCTTTTCGGCGATCATAATCACAGGCGCGTTAATATTTCCGCCGACTAGATCTGGCATTATCGATGCATCCACCACTCTAAGATTTTCGCATCCTCGTACATTTAGTTGTGGATCAACGACGGAGGCCTCATCCGCTCCCATTCGGCAAGTGCCGATGGGGTGAAAGACGGTTATCGCCGTTTCACGGATAAAAGCATCAATTTCATCGTCGCTGTGCACGTCTTTGCCCGGTATCATCTCTGCGCCTATATGCTCGGCAAAGGCGGGTTGAGCCACGATTGAGCGCTTGATTTTAAAAGCCTGGCGAATGGCCTGCCGATCCATATCGCTGGCGAGGAAGTTATTGATGATCCTGGGCGCGTCATTTGGATTACTTGACGCCAAGCTCACCGTTCCGCGCGCTTCGGGGCGTAGATGGCAGGCGAGTAAGCCAATTCCTGTTGGGCCGGGCTCTCTGATCAGGGGAAACCATTCGCGGGACTGCACCGAAAACAATCGGAAGAATAGTTGAATGTCTGGTAAAGAAAGTTCAGGGCGGCTTTTTACAAAGCCGGTACCAAATCCCAATGGATGCGTCGCGGGTCCGGACTTAAACAACTGTGCGCGAACCATATTAAGGAACAGGCGGTCAAATCTTAGATTCTCCTGGAAAACGGATCTCGTTTTGCGTTCATACTCAATCATGATACTCGGATGATCTTGCAGGTTTGTTCCGATATTTTTGCGGTTGGCCACCACCTCGATATTGCTTTCTCTAAGCTGATTTGCAGGTCCAACCCCAGAGAGTAACAACAATTGTGCAGAATTATAGGTGCCACCTGACAGGATGACTTCCTTATCCGCCTTTACCGAAATATTCCGCCCATTTTTTA
Organism: Rhodospirillales bacterium; assembly: GCA_028345065.1. Lineage (GTDB taxonomy): Bacteria > Pseudomonadota > Alphaproteobacteria > Rhodospirillales > UBA2165. The sequence continues at coordinate 4,172 of JAOMCN010000053.1, read as the reverse complement.
TATATTCAATTTTGGTCGCTTTTTTACCTTCAAATAAAATGCGTTGGACATACGCCCGGGTAATGGCTGTGAGATTAGGGCGTTTCAAAGCGGGATGAAGAAAGGCGACAGCACTGCTTTGGCGTCTTCCTTCAGCCGTTGTAAATTGCATTCGTGCAACGCCTTCCTGATCGCTTCCATTATAATCTCCGCGATAGGCATAGCCGAGCGCTTCTCCCGAAGATCTAAAAGCGTCAAAAATCTCGTCTTCGGTAGGAGAGATGGCGGTTTTCATCGGCCCATCTTGGCCTCGAAATTCACTTTTATTGGTTAGGTAATTTTCAGACTTTCTAAAATACGGCAGTACTTTTTCATAAGTCCAATCCGTCAGACCCATTTGCCCCCAGCGATCGTAATCACCTGAATTACCCCTCACATAGGCGGTCATGTTAATCGAGGAGGATCCACCAAGAACTTTCCCCCGGGGATGATAGAGCCGCCGATTGTTCATGTGGGGTTCCGGCTCAGACCTATAGGACCAGTTATATTTCGGGTTATTCCAAATTTTTGCGGTACCGGCTGGGATATGAATGAGGGGACTGGAATCTTTGCCACCCGCTTCCAGCAAAAGAACACTGTTTTTCGGGTTAGCACTCAGACGATTGGCCAGCACACAACCTGCCGAACCGGCCCCCACAATGATATAATTGTAATGCGCCTCCTGCTCAGTACTCATGATGACCTAGACTATGCTGAGATGCTGATAAAGCAAAAGTATAACGCAATTTAACTTCGTCATTTTTATCGACTTTTCGACCATTTGGTGATGTATCATCGGTGAACGAAAAGAACTCTCCCCCACCAACTAATTTTAATTCTTCCCCACTTTATCTAGGCACATCCTAAGCAGCAACGTTATTGGTTAACTTTAATTATTAAAACTTTATTCAATCAACATTAGTCACCTAAGAAACACTAAAGACCACTCATGTATCTAAAGATTAGAGATACTAGAGTAACTACCTAACCTCTCCCTCCATCACTTACGGACTTTTGGTCTTATTCCTCTCTATAAAGGAATTGGAAGAGTATGTTTGTATAAGTGTCCCTCAAAGAGGTTTTAGAAATTTTTTATCGGGCGCATTGCGCTCCAAAATAAAATTCCTCTGGATTTGCCTATTCTACTTGATTTATAGGCGGATTTCCTATTTTGAATCTTGGTCAATCAATACCGATGGCGGAAAATACTGCCAGTCATACGTTTGAATGAGGCAAACAGCATGCTTGAACTATACCATCACGGCTCGTCGGTTTGTGCAGCGAAAGTACGCATGTACATGCGTGAAAAAGATTTGGATTGGAAAGGCCACTATATCGACATCCTAAAAGGAGAGCAATTTAACCCTGCATATATGAAGCTCAATCCAAAGGCTGTAGTACCCACCCTCGTCCACGATGGTGAAGTTATCTGCGATTCCACAGTGATCTGTGAATATCTGGAGGACGTGTTCACCGATATTGCACTGCGGCCAACTAATGGGCTAGAGCATGCGCGGGTGCTGTATTGGACCAAGGCAGTTGACGAAGCGTTGCATCCAGCTTGCGGTTTCGTAACTTTTCTTGCCTCCCACCGCCATATCGTATTACGGCTTGGCCCTGAGAAGGTTGAGGAGTTTCTCCAATCCACCCCTGAAATGTCAGTCACAGCCGATTGGCATGAAACAAAGAAATCAATTGTGCGGAACGGGCTGGATGCAGCAGGTGCAACAGCCAAGATCAATCTGTACGATCATTACCTCCAGAAGATGGAAGAAGCCTTAGCCGATAATGATTGGCTAGCAGGGGAGAATTTCACATTCGCCGATATCGCCATGACCCCTTATGTTAATCGCCTCAGGATGCTTTCCATGTCGGGTATGTGGACCGATGGACGGTTGCCGAAGGTGGAAGCATGGTTTGACCGCATCAAGAAGCGTTCGAGTTTCAAACCCGCCCTGGACAACTGGCTCCCAGAACACCTAGCAAACGACATGCGTACTTTCGGCGCGCAAAGCTGGCCGCAGTTTGCTCAAATACTTGATATAAAAATATAGTTTAGGCTGATGACAAAATGACTAATCAACTTGATCCTGATCGGAAGATCGAAGGCAGTTACATTTTTACAGGGCCAATGAGTCAAAAAGGATATGCGCTAAATAAACTGGGCGCTTCATTGATGTCTGATGAAGCGCGCGCGGCATTCAAAAAAGATGAGGAAAGCTATATGGCTCAATTCGGACTGTCTGAAGAGCAGAAGCAACTGATACGTGACCGAAATTGGATTGGGTGCGTTCAAGGCGGCTCTAACATCTATTTTTTATACAAGATAACAACCGTTTTTGGAGATTCACTATACAAATTGGGCGCTAAACAAGCCGGTATGACTTATGAAGAATTTTTAAAAACACGCAACGTCAGTGGAGCTACGTAATGGGTAAAATTGTTGCCGGAATCGGAACGTCCCATGTCCCGTCGATAGGTGTAGCGTATGACAAAGGCGAGCAAAAAACGGATGCGTGGAGTCCTTTGTTCAGCGCTTATGAACCTGTCCAGGAATGGCTCGCAGAGATCAAACCAGATGTTGCGATAATCGCTTACAATGATCATGGATGTGATTTCTTTTTTGACAAATACCCTACTTTTGCCATTGGCGCAGCTGATGAATATCCAATTGGAGACGAAGGATTTGGCAAAAGGCCACTCCCGCCGGTACCAGGAGATTCAACGTTCTCCTGGCATCTTTGCGAGCAGCTCATCTACAACGAATTCGACATCACCGTTTGCCAAGAACTGAAAATGGAACACGGATTTTTAGTGCCGATGAATTTGTGTTTCGACAAGGAGCCAAACTGGCCAATAAAATACGTACCCTTGGCGGTTAACGTGATTCAACATCCGCTACCGACCGCAGCACGTTGCTACAAATTGGGCAAAGCAATTCGAAATGCCGTTGAGATCTATGATGATGATTTCACCGTCGCCATTTTTGGTACCGGCGGCATGTCACATCAATTATCGGGCGAACGTTTTGGATATCTCAATAGTGAGTTTGACGAGTGGTTTCTTGATCAACTCGAAGGCGATGCTGATGCATTGATTAACATGACCCATCAGGAACTGATGGAGCGTGCCGGGATTGAGGCCGTAGAACTTATTATGTGGCTCATTATGCGGGGCGCGATGTCTGAAAAAGTAAACCGGCTTCATCGCAACTATTATGGTCCGATGACAACTGGTATGGGCCTTATTACCATGGAAGATGCCATTTAAAGAAAAGAATTTACACGAATCCGACGGCTTCACACTTTTCCGCTTGGGGACTGGAGCGGAATTAATTAATTTTTAAATTATTTACTCAATCTCCGGTCATTTTTCGAATATTTTCGAGCCCGAAATATCTGATTGGTTGTGTTAATCTTTAGAACAGTATTGTAGAAAGGAGAAACGTACTCCCAAACAATCTCACCGGCTTGGGTGACCTCAAACAATCGACCGTGCATACCCTCACAAATAAATGTATTGCCGTTGGCCATGCGGTGCACGTCACTGAAGCGGGGAGAAGAGAAAGTGACCGCAGGTTGTCCTTTGTATTTCTGAGGAGGTTTTGAAGCTACTTCACCAACACTAACTGCAAATTTTAACTCCGGGCCAAGTCAATAAGGAGGGATCAAACTCGCTCTTCTAAAGATGCTTTTAGAATATTGGCGTTTGGATTAACATTATCAATTAGTTCTTCGTGCTCACCGTATCGCACGCACCACCATGTTCTCTCATAATGTAAGAAATCCTTTCTTATATCTTCCTAATTGCGAAGGTTTAGTATGATTGATATTTTGAATTTTCGCGTCCCAATCATTCAGGCTCCTATGGCTGGTGGTATAACCATACCAGCATTGGTGACCGCGGTCGCGAATACGGGTGCTATAGGTAGTTTTGGGTTTGCTTACAGTAATGCGCAAAAAATAAACGAAGATCTAATTGCGGCTAAAACACTCACAAAAAATCCAATTAACGCGAATTTTTTTATTTTTACCCCAGTCACGCTTCCCAACGAACACACTCAAAATGAGGCATTGTCAGCATTGAATCGATTGCCAAATTCGGAAAATGTGTCGCTTAGAATTCCTCAGCCGCCATTTAATTTAGATTTAGAA
>JAOMCN010000052.1 GCA_028345065.1 Rhodospirillales bacterium | reverse complement strand
CTTTCTTAGTAATTTGGACGTGAATTTAAAAAGTAGAATTAACTCGTTAACTATCAATGGTCTTCGGTCTTTAAAAATAACTTTCGATTCCAAACTAAATAACGGCAATTTTGTGCTTAATGACTTCTCGTTTAAAAGTGTAGCGGGTATTCAAGGAAAAATTTCGGGAAAACTCTCCGGGCTTGCTGCGACACCTGGAATACCAAACCCAGTTTTAAATGATTTTAGAATAAATTTTCGTGGAAATTCACTAAACCACTCTCTCAAAATCTTGGGTATAAAACCACCCTTACGGTCATTGAGCTCAGGTGCAATTCGACTTAAAGCAATTCTGAGTGGAAAACCTAACCGCCTAAAATTCTCTGCAAATCTCAGTATGCAAAAGGGAAACTTTTACCTGAAAGGCACCGCTCGGCCCTTTGATAAACTTCCGTCAGTTACCGGACAAATGAAATTAATTCATCCAGACCTGAGCAAGTTACTACGCACCTTCAACATCTCATACAATCCCGCGACGGGTAAGAATAGTCGTGTTAACTTATCAGGAAAATTGAAAGCGTCGAGTAGATCCTTATCTCTTAGTCAAATCACCGGTAATTTATATAGCCTTAAGCTGGGGGGAGATTTAAAGGTCAAAGTCGATAAACCACGACCATCCATAATTGCAAACCTAGCCACAAGTGGGATCAATCTTGATAACTTTTTACCCGGCAAAACGCTGGTTTATTTCTTTAAGGGTGTAAACCGGGAACAAGCATTAGAGGACGTTTCTCCAAGCCGCGTGTTTTATAATACATCCCAGTCTAACACCAAGACGCACAAAACCAAAACAGATGAGATTATTTACGTGGCCAAAAAAAACTCCGGAAGATGGTCGGGTTCGCCCATTGACATCTCTTTTTTAAAAAAATTCGATGGAGAATTTGCACTGGAAACCCCACAACTAAAATTCAATAAGTTAATTTTAAAAGGTTTCAAGCTTAGGGCGAACTTGCAAAACGGCATCTTAAAAATTCGTGAGGCCACAGGAAATCTATTCGAAGGGAAGCTAAAGCTCGACGGGAATGTCACCACATCAAACAAAAATAGCCAATATCAGACTCAATTCACCCTTAATAAGATGAATTTACCGCTAGCATTACGGGCGCTCGAAGATAGAACTTTGAAATCCGGCACACTGGACTTAACTGGTAATTACCACACCAAGGGACGGAGCGTTGTGGATCTAGTTTCACACCTTAACGGCTCGGGTTCATTTTCTTTCAACGGCATAGATATCTCGAATAGGACCAAGGGCGGGTCGGCTTTCTCCAGTATTTCAATTTTACTATCATCACTCAACAGGTTTGCAGGCGTAATTGGTGGGAAGAGAGGATCCGAGAAAGCAAAACTCCATGGTTTCTTCCAGGTCGTTAACGGTATTGCTAAATTTAAAAATACAAACTTGACGTCAGGTATAGGAAACGGCACAGCCAACGGCGTTGTTGATTTTCCCAATTGGCGACTAAATGCGACGGGGTCCCTAAACCTTTCCCAGAATATCCTAATGCAGGCCTTGAGGGAGCAAGCAGGGCCAAAAACGATCCCATTCCGTATTAGCGGTTTGTTGGATCAGCCAAACGTAAAACTTGACACGAGCAAATTTTCAAAAAGCGGTATTCGGATACCCGGAAAAATAGGAAAAAAAATAGATCAAATACTAAAGAAGAAAGGGGTAGGGTCTATTTTACAAGAATTTTTACCCGTTTCACCTTCCATATCATCCCCTCGACAGTCTAGTACAAAACGTTCGCCGCAAGGGAAACCTAAAAAAAACCAGAACGCACCCCCGTCAAATCTTAAACCAGAGAATATTTTAAAAAATATACTAAGAGGATTAAGTCGATAAAATTTTCTTCACGTCAACCTATCTTGGCCTTTGTAGTTAAGAATAAAAACGCGTAAAGCACTAGAAAGGTTTCCCGACCGTCTTTCATCAACTTCCGTCGCGATCTGATTTAGGGATTTTGTTTCCTGTTTACATATAGATTTTAACTCAATCCAAAAAGCTTCCTCAATAGATATACTCGTCTGGTGTCCTGAAATTAACACCGATCTCTTTCGAAGTATTGTCTTGTCTCGTTGGGTATCTTCAGTTTTAACCACCAATTTTTTTCTCTTTGTTTTAGGCTCTTCAGTTGCGCGGGGAGCAGCAGTCCTAGAAATTTCAAGCCTAAACAGCAGCTATCTTTGATTCCCAACTAAACCGAAGGGAACTTCATAATAGCCGTTATCACTAGTTTGGCTAACTCCGTCTCGAAGGGACCCGCTAAATGCTCCTCAAAATCACTCCCGTTTAGTTCATTAACCTTGAGATAGTATTGATCCTGACGGCTAAAAATTCTAAACGCCCCTCTACAAAAAATATGCAACCCTACTCGACCTGACATAGGGCGTAAAATTAAGCTGTCAACGGATAACTAGAGATCCAAGATTAAACTTTATACTCGGTACTGACCTGCAAACTAAATCTCACATCATCCTTAAAGCCGTTAACCCTGCTACCACTGCTAAATTGACCAAACAGGAAACGCTATACAGATATAAACCGAGACTAATATCCCGGTTAGTTATTTTTGCATTACCATCCCCTACCCAGGTTACAAATGCCGAATCACCGGCAGATTTATGAGTACCCCTAAATGCCAGCGACAGAGCACCTGCCATGGCGCTTAATGGCCAACCGGTAACAAAAGAATGGTGTTTGCCTGCATCACGCATCATTATCTTGAATGCACTCCCCGGCTTTGCTGTTGGCACAAAAATTGAAGCAATTACGATTAGTAGTCCAGCTATTCGCGCGGGGATGAACTGAAAAATGTCATTCAGGCGTGTTGCAGAAAATCCAAAGGCTTGATACTTCCGTATTCCAGTGCCTATCTGCTGAGCCATTATTGAAACCGAGGTACAAACCAAAAGACCAGGAAGACCGAAAAGGACATACCAGAACACTGGCGCTACGACGTCCCTTGCCATGGCGTTTGCACAAACCTCCAGTCCCGATCTGGCAATTTTAAATGTATCTGATTGATCGACAACCTCCGTAGTACTTTGACCAAGATTATTTTGAGCCGCTTGCAAATCATTTTGCCGTAAAGCGCGGTTTATTTTTTGAACATTGGCATGCGTTTCTCTTTGATTGATTAAGAAAATAACTAACCACAATTCCAAGATCCAGATTAACTGTATGGTTTGGGATAAGCTAGCTAGCACCCATCCAACACTTCCAGACAAAAGAATCAGAAACAATACGGCAAGCCCTCCCCGTATAGCACGGTCCCCCCCAGAACGGCTCTCTCGATTGAGCTTGTCATCACACCAAAGGACATAACGACGCATTATATATGTCGGGTTTCCCCGCCACCGCCGAACAATTGGCAAGTGTCCAATGGTGGCCTCAACTATCAGGCCAGCCACGAGCAATATAAGCGGATCAAACCCGCCACTTAATCCCGATAGACCCATAAGAAACATGATATTACAATGATCACATAGCAAATAATCGTCAATTACCAATCATGTGAAAATCCCCAGCAATTAAATTTAACCACAGTAACGCTTGTCCAAAAAACTAGACGTGTCTCCTGTTTTCAGGAGTATATATAAATATGATCCTATGCTATTAGAGTATATGGGTATTCCTATAGCAGAAAAACTACCTTCAAATAATGACGAAAATGGATTGCCATTCTGGAAACGAAAGTCCTTAAAAGAACTATCGGTCGATGAGTGGGAATCCCTTTGCGATGGCTGCGGAAAATGCTGCCTACATAAACTGGAGGATGAAGACACAGCGGAAATTTTCTATACCAAGGTTGCATGCTCATTGCTGGATATAGGAAAATGCCGTTGCACGAACTATCATAACCGCACGCTTTTAATTCACGATTGCGTCAAACTAACCGCCGCGAACCTGTGCAATATTCCATGGCTTCCAGCAACTTGTGCCTATAGATTAATTGATGAAGGAAAAGACCTTTGCTGGTGGCACCCACTCGTTTCAGGTGATCCGGAAACTGTACACCAGGCTGGAATCTCCGTACGTAATAGAGCCATTGACGAATTTAAAGCAAGTAACCTTGAAAATCATATAGTTTCGTGGCCAAACGATGCTTCTGAAACTGATTAATATGAGCTTTCCAAAAATGATTACCTACAATGGTAACAAAATACCCCTACGCCTCAGATATAACGCCAAGGCAAAACGCATCATATTGCGTGTTGACCAGGAAACCAGAGGGGCAATTATTACGCTACCGCCCCATGCGTCCAAAACAGAAGCACTATCACTGGTTAACGAGAAGGTTGATTGGATAGTTGATAAAATAAAGGGATTGCCGCCCAAAATCACGCTGACCGACGGCCAATCTTTAACTCTAATGGGGCAACTCATTACCATACGGCACCGACCGGATTTGAAAATGGGAGTCCAGTTGATTGGATCAGAGATGATTACATCGGGTAAAAGAGAACATCTAAACAGAAGGATTGTCGATTGGCTAAAAAAATATACCAAAGAAATCATCACTCCCCGGGCCCATAACATGGCATCTCAGTTGGAATGTAAAATAAACCGAATATCGATACGGGACACAAAATCTCGTTGGGGATCTTGCTCTAGTCAAAGAAACTTATCATTTTGCTGGCGCCTGATCATGACGCCTGAGTGGGTTCTCAATTATGTGATTGCCCATGAGGTGTCCCATTTGAAATACATGGATCACGGTCCGGAATTTTGGCAAATTGTAAAAACCTTCGGCGTGAAACCGAAACAAGCCCGGACATGGTTAAATCAACATGGTCACGCATTGCAACATATCAGATAGCAACTTTATTCGTTACCTGATTTTTAAAATCAACTCGCGAATTTAAGTATAGGGGTGTTCGACTACCCCGTATCGTTAATAGTTAAAACACTGTTGCGAATGCCTCTCAAGGACTTTCAATCACCTCCCAACTTCAATTATTTTTTACATTCTGTCATCATTCGATTGCCGTAATTTCCGAATATTTTTGGCTTAAATTCGAAAATACATATGTACTTTATGGCAAAGGTTTTTTAATTGTGCGCGAATTAAGGGCGCAATTCGGGCTAAAAAGTTTCAAATCTTCTTAACCAAGCGCCTCAACAATTATTTGTCTGTATTCCTCTCGGGTGGGTCTCAATGGCGCAGTTACGTTGAACTGACTATCTAAGGCATCTCCCAAAATAACCTCTATATCATTTTTAGAATACCCCATTTCCCTCACGCCTGATGGGAGCCCAAGGCGAGAGTTTATATTTTCCGTTAGCACGGCTATTCGCTCTCCAACACCTAATCCACCTTCCAAACCCATTGCATGGGCAATGGCGTTTAACTTGCCGTCAATCTTCCCATCGTAATAACGCATTACCGCCGGCATCGAAACCGTGACGAGCGTACCATGATGCAACGGGCTATCGCCAAATGCCATGGAAAGTGAATGTATCGGACCTAAACCCATATATATAGCCATGCCGCCTTCCAAAGCGGCCATAGACATATTGTAACGGGCTTCCCTATCCGCCCCATCCCGCACAGCACGGTCAATATATGATAAGGCACGATGAATTCCGTCTAATGCGATGGCCTCTGCGGGGGCATTGGCATTGATGGATAGGTAGCCTTCTACACAATGGGTCACCGCATCCATCCCCGTAGCGGCTGTTAGGTGCGGTGGTAATGAAATAGTCAATTCAGGATCGCAAATAGCCAGGTCTGGTTTGACGTGTGGGCTCCTTATGCTCATCGCCGGCGCATTTGTCTCAGGATGAATACCTCCCCCAAACGTAATTTCCGCACCCGTTCCAGCCGTCGTAGGAATTGTAATATAAGGCGCAACATTGGTGCCTATCTTATCGGGGTCTTTGAGATAATCTATTACGTCTCCTCCCTGTGTCGTAACAACCCGAAGTGCCTTTCCAGAATCCAAAACGGATCCGCCACCGAGAGCAACGATACCGTCACATTCATGCTCCTCATAAATCTCCAAAGCTCGTTCTATGCCTTTTATTGTCGGATTCTCGGGTATTTCGCCGAAAACAGCAAAAGTAACCCCTGATGGCAAAACATCAGTTATTTTTTTTAAAACCCCATGTTCAACCACCCCCTGATCCGTGAGAAATAGTGGCTTGAAAATGTTCCGGCTCGCAAGTTCAGGTGCGAGTTCTTTGATCGCACCAAAGTCAAAATGTACTAATGGAAAACTCGGAATTAACCCCATTAAGCCTATCTCCGACCAGGTAATTTAAAAACTTACAAAGAACAATGGCTTCTCAAAGATGCAAAAAACTTTTATTATCTAAGCTGCTTTCTGCAAAGCCTGCCAGACTTTCTCCGAAGTAGCAGGCATTTCGATGTCTTTAACGCCGACAGATGATAAGGCATTTACTATAGCGTTTAACACCGCTGCCGGCGCACCGACGGTACCAGTTTCCCCTGCCCCCTTAACACCCAGTGGATTAGTAGTAGTCGGAACTGGGTGGGAGGAAACATCGTAGAGAGGCAAGTCATCGGCCCTCGGCATGGTATAATCCTGAAAAGAAGCAGAAAGCAGTTGTCCCGAGTTCCCTTCATAAACTATATTTTCAAGTGTTGCCTGCCCCACTCCCTGGGTAATACCGCCGTGGATTTGCCCTTCCAAAAGGAGCGGATTTATGACAGTTCCAACGTCGCCCACAATGACCATGTTTACGAGTTCTACCTTACCTGTCTCCGGATCAATTTCAACTTCGGCAATCTGACAACCATTTGGAAAATTACCCATTCCGGGATTAAAAGTGCCAATACCTTCCAGACCTATACCAAGATGAGGTGGCCACATCACTAAGGTAAATGAACTCTTGGCCACCTCCACGATATTTATTTGCTTGTCTGTCCCGGCAACACTAAAAACGCCACTGTCAAATTCTATATCTGTCTCTCCCGCTTCAAGCAAATGTCCCGCTATCTTTTTGCCTTTCTCAATAATCTCCCCCGCCGCTAGATGTAATGCCGACCCTCCAACGGTCATCGACCTTGAGCCTACCGTGCCCCTTCCCATGGCAACTTTATCGGTATCACCTTGGATAAGTCGTATACTTTCGAAAGGAACGCCAAGAAACTCCGACACCATTTGAGAGTAAACGGTCTCGTGTCCCTGTCCGTGGGAGTGTGTTCCTGCAACAATTGTCACATCACCTCCTGGATCAAAACGGATTTCCATTCGTTCGTTAAAAGGGGCTGCACCCTCTAAATAGCTGGCAAGTCCAATCCCTCGAATCTTGCCATCTATTTTTGATTTATCCCGTCTGCTTTGAAAGCTATGCCATTTAGCTTTTTCAATGGCCTTATCCATAATCTGCTCAAATTCGCCACTGTCATAAACGTGCATAAGCGCGGTTTGGTAGGGCATTTGGTCAGACCTAATCATATTTTTACGCCGCAGTTCGACAGGATCTGCACCTAATTCCTGTGCAGCCATATCCATAAGTCTTTCAAGCACGAATGCTGCCTCCGGCCTTCCAGCTCCTCGGTAAGGTGCCGTTGAAATAGTGTTGGTAAACTGACATCTCGTAACTACGGAGATTGCCGGTATAGCGTAAACACCCGACAACAGTAACGTAAAAAACATGGGAGAAATTCCGCCAGAAGGTGCGACGTAGGCCCCAACACTGTAGTCTGCGGATACACGGAGACCCGTGACCTTACCATCAGCATCAAAGACCATTTCACAATCTGCTACTACGTCTCGGGCATGGCTATCTGTAACAAAAGACTCCAGACGTTCAGAAGTCCATTTCACGGGTTGGCCAAGTTTTCTTGAAGCCCACAAAACCAGAACGTCCTCACCGTAAAAACCCCCTTTCATTCCAAACCCACCACCAACATCTGGAGATATCACTTGAAGTTTGTTTTCCGGGATATGCAAGATCGTATGGGCAAGTTCGCTGCGAACACGGTTTGGGCTTTGGTTGCTACTATATAATGTGAGCTTATCTTCTCCTTTGTTATACGCACCGATGGAAGATCGCGGCTCCATTGAATTGGTCGTAATTCGGTTGTTAACAATTGTAGCTTTGGTAATGTGCTTTGCTTTTTTTATCGCTTCAGCTACACCATCAGCATTTCCTATACCGAACGTGAATGAAATATTGTCTTCCGTTCCTTCCCAAACGATAGGAGCTTCTTTTTCACGCACACTTAAAACGCTCGTGACTGAAGGCAATATCTCATAATCAATCTGAATTAGTTCAGCGGCATCCTTTGCCTGCACAAGTGTCTCCGCCACAACAAATGCTACCGGCGCGCCAACACATTTCACTGCATCTCTTACCAGAGCTGGATGCGGCCGTAATTGCGGTTCACCCTTAGACAGCATTGGATTTATGGAATCGCAGGTAATACTGCCAATTCCATCAGCGGCATAATCTTCGCCAGTCAGCACTGAGATCACACCCGGTGAATTTTTCGCAGAATTTACGTCAATGGAATTGATTCTTGCATTTGCATGTATTGATCTCAGAACAAACCCGTGGGTCATATTAGGCGGTTCTATATCATCCACATAACGTCCTCGCCCCGTTAGAAATTTAGGGTCTTCCTTACGAGTTACTGGTTGTCCAATGCCGAATTTCATTACTTTTTGCCTTTGAATGTTAATTGTTACTTTTAGAAACTTTAACTCTTTAATTTATTGTTCACGCTGCTCTCTATCTATCTCCAATTTATTACTGTGAGAGCATTATTCAATACGGATTTGACTTTGGATCACTATGTGGTGTTAAGACAAGTTTTAAAAAAATCTTTGCAGTGCCTAAAAACCAGATTTTTGTCCTTCTGATGTTCGCATGTAACAAGGAAGCAAACTAGCACCTTTTTGGATCTTTGCGTCGTTGAAGAAGGTCAACAGGCGATTACTGAGTACCTTGACAAAAAAAGCAATTAGAAATTAGCTTTGGCTAACAAAAACTTTTTTATACTCAACGGGACTAAATGAATATCACCACCTACATTGCTAATACAGAAGGATTTATAGTCTTTTTGAACCCCTCGGTCTGGCATCATAGTCTGCAACGAATTGCAATCGTCATCCGCCACATAGGCTTGACCCATCAACATACCATGACAACAATACAGTGAATTACTGCGGAGGATATAGCTCTTAATTCAGCTATACCTAACACTTCGACAATTATGAATGGATTGGCAAAATGGCTGGTAAACTGAGGCATTTGGCGTTGTCTGTGCCGGATCGTTATGCGGCAGCAGAATTTTACGAAAAGATTTTTGAAATGGATAGGATGGCTGAAAACGAGACGCCAGATGCCAAAGTAATTTATTTATCAGATGGGGTCATGAGTTTAGCATTAATTGAATACCAGTCAGATATGGCAGCGGGAAAGGAAACTAGCCGTGATGGGACGGGAAAAGAATTCATCGGTATCCATCACATGGGTTTTTGGGTTGATGATGTCAACAAGACACAAAGTAGGATCAATTCTAATGGGGGCACTTATATGATGGGTGAAACAGGTGGCGGTAAGGGGTTCTATGAGATTAAATATAGAGACCCCAGTAATATAATATTCGATATTACAGATAGTGGGTGGTTGGGCTCAAAAAAATAGACTTACCTGAGAGATTAACCGATGACCAATGCTCCCCCTCCTGATTGACTTAGAATAAGAGCAACTCTAAGATCCGACCGCTCTTATATAAGATCGAATATGAGATCAAAAATCAAAAATTTGTTAGGGAGGCACGCTATGAATTGTTCGTCATTTTCACATAAGTCTTTGCTTGGAATTGCCACCGCTACATCATTACTGTTCTTTACCGGGCATGCACTGTCAGCGCCTGAGATCATCAAGCTAACAGCCGTTGACGGCTATCCGCCAAAAGCACTTCAGGTTAAGACTTTCATAGAATTTTTCATTCCTGAAGTAGATAAAAGATTAGCTAAATCGGGCAAGTATAAGATCCGCTGGAACCAAGCTTTTGCTGGGCAGATTGTTAAAGTGAAACACGTACTTACGGGGATGCAGAAGGGATTAGGTGATATCGGCACCGTAACCAGCGTGTTCCATCAGGATAAGGTACCAATGCAGGCAGTTGCCTATGTCACGCCATTCGTCACCGCTGACCCAGTGCTACTGTCTCGAACCGTTGACGGGCTGGCCGAACAATTTCCAGCGATGAAGAAGGCCTGGCTAAAGTATAATCAGGTTTTGCTCACTAGCTATTCCGTGATTGATTCCTACAATCTCTTCTTCCGGCAAAAGGTGACAAAAGTGGAGGACTTTAAAGGTAAAAAGATTGCCGGTGCTGGCATCAACATGCGTTGGCTGACCGGAACAGGGGCGACGCCCGTCATTGGCTCCATGGTCCACTATTACAACAAGCTCAAGACGGGAGCGATCGATGGCTCCATGCTTTGGACGGACGCCGCAGTTAAGTTCAAACTCGTCGAGGGTGCCAAATATTTGCTCAAGGCTGACATTGGGACGGCCAATTCCAAGGCACTCACTATGAACCTGGACGCCTACAACCGCCTCCCTGAAGCTGTACGTAACGTCATCCATGATGTTACCAGAGAGTATCGTGATTACACCGCCAGCGCGGCTATGAGCAAAGCAGGAAAAGCTTTTGAAAGTTATAAGAAGAAGGGTGGAACCATTATTCA
>JAOMCN010000051.1 GCA_028345065.1 Rhodospirillales bacterium | reverse complement strand
GCGGACGGTATTTTATCCAATTGCTAGAATGCATTACTTCAAGATCTGCCCCCTCGACATCAATATTCATGAAATCGATCTCTACTCCAGAAGGCAAGTTCTCACCAAGAATATCTTCTAATCTTCGAGATTCCATCGTGACCTGCTCGGTCACGAAAAATTGATTTGGCATCTCAGTTCTTCGCTCTGAGACAATACTGTTCAAGGCAGGTTCATTATATACATCTAGTTGAACTTCACGGGCGTCTGATGTTATGCAACATTCAATGTTAATATCCTCCTGCCTAAAGTCCTTAAATAACTGCATACTACCATACGTCGCATCGATGTTGATACCCCGCCATCCTTTCAGATAAAAAAGTTGAGTATTGGAAAATCGAAAGGGATGATATGCGCCGATATCAACGTAAAAACCTTGGTTTTTATTTGGAAACAAACGATCGAGTATTTTATCCTCACCTTCTTGTGAAAATGAAGGTGTCAAAAAACCATTTTTTATAAGAGTGTTATAATTTTTTATTTCAGTGTTATAATCTAAAGACATTTTAACAAACCAGTCCTCGGCTATGGATGCGAGGAGAGCAACATGGTAAAACCCTTTAAATGAATTTTACAAACAAAAATTTCAATGACGATAAGAAGCGAGGGTCAATTGCTAAAGTCGGTTGCCGTCGCACCCTCCGTGACCACACTGTAAGCCATAGAGCACTCGACATTAAGGCTATCATAGACCAACTTTGCTCCCCCATTTTACCTTAAACATTCTCCAATTCATCGGTGACTACCTGAGCTAAGGATTGCTTCAGCAAAGATGAAATCAGTTTTGGTATCTACATCAATGGACGAAATCTTATCCATAATATAGGGGCGTGCCCCTTGATATAATGTCTTAAGATGTGGATCCATTAGATCCTTGATATTTCTCACATATATCGCCCCGTTGGGGTGGTAAGCACTAGGCAGATCCTGACTTCGTGTGTTACCTGAGTTTAAGGCACTGGGATCAATAAATGGTGACCACCCACCATCCTCCTCGAGATAGAAAGCAAAAGAGACAGAAAAGTCGTATTCCGTCGCAGAGAATATCGGCTTTTTGTAATCTTTGCACATAGCTATAGCGTCCTCAATATGGTCTGCTCGGCGGAAGGGAGCCGTGGGTAAAGCCATCACGAAAAGCTCGTCCTGCCTTCCAAATATCTTTTTTGGGTTTTGTTTTAGATAGTCAAATATCTTAATCTGATCCCCTGCCTCATCTTTCGATCGATGATCTAATATTAGTTTATTGGTATCCAAGTGTTCCCGCGCTAGATCCCAATATTCCATAGAATCGGTAGAAAAAATTATATTGTCAATACTAGGTGCCAAGGCGCAGGCTTCTAACGTCCAAAGAATTATTGGCTTCCCTCCTAAAGGTTTGACGTTCTTACCTGGCAAACGTTTAGAGCCTGAGCGGGCGGGTACGAAAGCCGAAATAGTCATTAGGTCAAAAGCTCTTGGATAGACATTTTAATTTCTTGATACACCTCTTCCACAAGCACGAATTCTCCTGCACTCAAGTGCTTTAAAGGCATACGGTCGTGACGTCTCATCAAACCTGCCGTCTCGAGTAACGCTTTATTCGTTCGGTGCCATCCATATTTTGCAACACAACGGTCAAAGAATGGAGCCTCGATGCGATTAAGAATAAACTCTATAGTTTTTTTGTCGCCGGTCTCGTAAGCGCCCCAGAATGCTTCACCTACTCGAGCATCTACTATAGAAACACCATTCAAATATGCACGAGCTCCATAAGGTTTGAATTTAATGAATTCAGATTTTCTACCTGCTATCACAACACGCACCCGTGGTTCCAATTCAAGAGCAATACGCGTAAGTTCAGGATCCTTAGCATCTTCCTTCAGAGCGACTATTTGTGGAATTTTTGGTAGAGCCATCAACAAGGATCTTGGCCAGTGCATCTGGGAGCCATTGAATCCGGAAAGAAACGGCATCTCATGCACAAGTATACCCATACCTGTCTGTCGACCCACCTCTGCAAAGTGGTCTAGGATTTGGTCGTCCGAAAAATATTTTTCGCGAACTAGAAGAGATATTAAGTCAGCTCCCGCGTCTTTGGCATGGTTGCTAAACTCTATCGTCTCAGCAGTGGAGCAGTGAATTGGGTCACCCACAATCACTAAATTACTGGATCCTAAAGACTTAACCTTTTTAATACAAAATTGGTTGAGATCAAGGATTTCTGGGTGTGTTAGCTGTGAATATCTTGAGTTATAAGCCATTGCGTAGAACTTACGCCCCCCAGCTTTATATATAGACTCTATATATTTACCGAGTGTTTCATAATCAATTTCACCGGTTACATCAAAGGGTGTGAAAATGGTATAGACGCAGCCAAAAAGAAGTTCTCTAATGTCATCAAACATTAAGTCTTCCATCCGTTCTTCTATCAAGATCCGCTTTCATCATCTCCTCAGCAATGTTCTGTACTGTGAGCTCACCAACATAATTTATAGTTTTCTTTAACCTTGCAGAACTTCCAACATGCGGTGGCGTGTCTATAACCCTAAAGTATCGCTCGGAAACTTCCGCCAGTTTCTGGCCTGACGGTTTGTCTCGACATGTAGAAGATAAACCTTCGTTCTCAAATATAGGGACAAAACCCGCTGCCTCAGCAGCCAATCGCAGAAAGGTTTTGACCGATGTTAACTTCCCAGTTGCAAAGATAAAATCGTGGGGCGCGTTAACTGCCAAAACCTTGGGCATAGATCTAACATAATCTGCGGCCGAACCCCAGTCACGACAAGCCTCCATATTCCCTAATACCATGGCACTCCCACCATCAATCCTCAATCTAGCAAGGTTGTAGGTGATTTTACGAGTAACAAAATTACGCGCCCGCAGCGGCCCCGTGTGATTAAACATAATCCCGCATACAGCATGAACACCGAAACGATTACGATAGATGTTGACTAAATTCTGTGCCGCCAGCTTAGAGACACCATAGGGATTACTCGGCAAGAATTTACTTTCTTCTGTTAAGATTTTACCTGGTTCAGTACCCCCAAAAATCTCAGAACTAGAAGCAAAAAATAGTCTCGCATCTGGCGCTGAAATGCGAACCGCCTCCAAAACATTGAGCGTACCTACCGTATTTGCTGCAATGTTAGAATAGGGTTGATGAAACGAATCCGAGACAAAACTTTCTCCTGCAAAGTGGTAGATGTGATCAGGCTGTATCGTTGTAATAGCCTCCATAACTTGATGCGGTTCATGGAGATTAATGTTAATCATCTCCAGTTGGTCGAGTACACCTAACTCTTCAAGACGCCAGACCTTGCTCGATAAACCACGGCGAAATCCTCCATAAACCTTATAACCCAAACTGAGCAATTCTTCGGCCAAAAGAGCGCCGTCTTGCCCCGTGACGCCGAGTATGAGAGCCGATTTTAATTTATTAACTTTAGTCATTGAATTGCCTATTCAAATACTCTAATGCGGACGCGAACCCTGATCCGCTATTAAGATGCCCCTGCCATACTTCTATCACCTTGGTACATTTCAGATCCATAGCTTCCGCTAAAATTGAACGGTTTCTGTCATCACCTTGACCGAACGCAAGCCCCTCACCATCGTATCCGCTCGCTTCCGCAAGATGGAGATGGCGAATGTGCCATCCAAGCTCACGGATGACGTCTACTCCTTGAAAATTGAAAACCTCTTCGCCCATGCAAAGGTGACAAATATCCATACAGATTGATAAGTTATGGTTCTTTATTTCTTCTATATCAGAAAGATTATTCATAGCGTTCAATTGCGCGGCGCCGCCAAAATACCATGCAGTGGGTGGCAACCATTGTGGTAAAATGGTGACGCCCATTTTTCCATACCGGCTTATAAGGTCCACATGTTGCTGATAAAAATCTCTTAATGTCGTGTGAACTTTAGAAAAACTGCAAATTATCGGGACTTCTTCTCCAGTCCAATCCTCAAGAGACTTAGCAAATTTAGTTGTACGATCCAGGGCTTTACAGCTAGCCTGAGATTGATCCTCTTGCGGGGAGAAAAGATCAAACAATTGTGTTGGATTGATGTAGTCAGGTAGGTGAATGCTATACTTATTTTTCCGTGATATAGATTTCAAATCGACCATTTGTTCCAAATCCCCAAATGACAAATGAAATTCAAATCTGCCAATTGGGAAACGGCTCTCCAACGTGTCGAAGTCATGGAAGCGAACTGGCAATGAGAGGCTTCGCGATCGAGCAAATTCTATTACAGACTGGGAAATTTCCTTTGGTGTCTCAAACACGGTACGCTCTATAACCCCACCCCTTTTGACCGAACGGATTGCTGTCTGACCGAAGTAAGCTAAAACCTCCTCTTCCCCTAGGCCAATCCGCGGTGATCGAAGGTCTAGCTGATCAGCACAAATTTCGACCCCTTCTGCGATATCTTCCTTCGCATAATATGAACGGCCCAAGTTCTGAAGATTCAAGCGCTCACCTTGGTTAGGGGTACGGGGATCATCACCAGAAATTATCCGATGAAGGTTTCTAGAAAACTGGACCAGGCTTACAAACTCTTCCGGCGTTGAACTCGAAGAATGATCCAAACCCTTACCAGATTTATCAAAAGTGATATGACGTTCTATGATACTAGCACCCATATTCATGGCTATTAAACAGGTCTCCCAATACTCATCATGACTGGAATAACCTACACTCGATCCCCAAGTCCGTTTCAAGTGCTTTATATACCCAAGTTTTGGGGAGGCTATGGAGACTGGATAATTTGAAATGCAATGGAGGGGCGTCCATATGGCTTTATCCAGCTTTTTCAGGACCTGTTCTATATCATGCTGATCAAAGGCACCGGTAGAAATTAGGCCAACCTTCCTAAATTTCGATATATGTTCGATCAATTTGATGTTAGTGAATTCCACTGATGGAATTTTAAAAAAATCAAATAGCCGAATATTTTGTGAGAAATCCTGCGTATCCAGTAAGGAAAAAAAACTAATGCCTACCTTGACATCCAATGAATGAGCATACTCTGATAATGTGATAATCTCATCAGGGTTCAAATAGTTTCTGAAGATCTCCTTGATCAAGATCTCATCACCAATCTGACGATCTCCATCGGCGTAGGCGTTAGACAAATTACGGTATTGAAACTTAATTCCCCATACACCAGCGTTGGCAGCTGCTTGAATTAACGCGCGTGCTTTCTCGGCGCTACCGTCGTGGTTTATACCAATCTCTGCGATAATTCGAATATTTTCCATGAAACATCAGTATCCTACACAAACTGCTGATAAAATTTTACCCACTTAACAGTTTACAAAAGAGAATAGAACTCTCTCAATTACTCCTCGAATGCGCCTGATGTAACAGGATGTTCACTGAGCGTGTTCATGCTTAGTACCTCCGTAAGTCGCCAAAAACTGTTAATAAGCGTGACATCCTTAATTTCCGATTGGATTTGGCATTCAAGAATCTAATGGAGCAAGGCTCATCACCTTCGTATTCAATAAAAGCCCTAACCCTCCAAGGAAATTTTTATACTACCTTCGTTCCTATGGACTAAATATCGGAGGGAATATGCATTTAGCCAAAGAAAATTTTAAAAATTCACGACCTATGATTCCATGTAGCCGCCGAAAAATCTAACCGTATCACGCGCCTTTCGTGACCGGGAGATTGCTGCCCCCCGTAATGGGGGCAATTAGTGTCGAATATAATACATGTACCCGCATCTCCTAAAATTGGCTTATAATTTGCATCGTGTTGAAGAACATTCATACCCGGTATATTTTCATGAAAGAAAATCTTTCGTCGTTTTTCCTCCAAATCTTTTGGTGATTTCTTTTTCAAATATATGGGTCCCGACCCAAGAGATACGTCGTCTAGATAAATCATCATTTTGAGATATCTTGCTCGATCGAAGTGGGGATTGAATGGTAAGACACCCACACGGTATGATTTACTTGTGGAATGGACCAGAAAGGCCTGGTCGTGAATCATTTTCTCATTTTCATAGGTCAGAACCGCCATCATAGACGACGCACTCTCAAAGAGACTGCCAAATGCAGGAAACCCGAGGGGGTCAACCTTATCAAGGATCACCCAACTAGTACTTTTTGATTCATCATGAAATCGAGAGCAATCAAGTTCAGGATTTCTTAAGTCAGCAAACTCATTTCTTAACAGTTGAAGAAACTTCTGATCGAGAATGTCTGTTACAACAGCGTAGCCCCCTAAAGATATTAGCCCCAATATGTCCGGATTAACCGCGTTATCGCGAAACTTTCCCACTTAAGAACTACTTTCCTAACGTTATACTACGTACACAAAGAGCTTTTATTATAATCGATCAGCATAAATAAAACGTTTATCAATTAATGATACCTTGAGGAACTTCCGTAATTCCGGTGACCGGCTTTCAACTTGCTAATCTTAAGCTCTGTTTCGGCTCGATCTCGAATTTCATAAAATACTGAAAAATTTAATCCAATCCTAAAATCAAATGAATTATACCATTGAGTGACCGCCGTAGATGGTTCGACAGAAATTATCAAAAATTTCCTGTGGGTCATCTACGACGAAGCGGGTATCCAACTTCGTTACCTGGCGTTCAGCCTGAACTAATTGGGCTAGGACCTTACCGTCATATGCTACGTTAAAAGTATTGTCATCAACAAAATCACGAAATTCGGACTCTCCAATTGGATCAATTAATGTTGTCGGGACTCTAAAATATAGGGCCTCAAGTGCCGTCGATGAAAATAAAGTAACATGGTGGTGGGTTCGCGCTAATAGCCAATAAAGTGGAGTATTTGAAGCTAAACTTACCACAGCGTTAGATATATTCTTTTCTTTCAACAAGTCTGATATTCCCGAAATATTGCCCACCCACCCCGGATGACATCGTATGAGCCAAAAACATTTATCGCTGGTGAACAACATCGCATCTATTAGGCAGTTTGGTATGGGATGCTTGATAGGTTGCAAGGTTACCAAGACTATCTTCCGTCCCCGCACCAAACTCTTCAATTCGTCATCGGTTTTCTCTGGAATAAGAAACTCGTTCCCTCCAGCCCACTTTGAAACCCAGGCATTACCGAGGCAGATGGCTTTTAACGCCGGTTCAGAGGTACCAGTTTGCCTCCCTATGTCATCCACCGTGCTTTGCCCCCAACACAATACTGCATCTGGAAGGAGTTGGTAGCCGTTCTTTGGTCTGAAAGAGAAGTCTGTATACATCCCATGGTAAGGTCCCAATCTTCCGTGCTGAAGGTCATAAATAGGAATATTTCTCTGCCTACATGCCAAGCACATGGCCATTGATGCCAAGCCGTAATAACAAGAAAGTATCACAGCTCGAGGCGAAAATA
The DNA here is from genome assembly GCA_028345065.1 of Rhodospirillales bacterium. Taxonomy (GTDB): domain Bacteria; phylum Pseudomonadota; class Alphaproteobacteria; order Rhodospirillales; family UBA2165. The sequence goes on along the minus strand of JAOMCN010000051.1, from coordinate 3,677 downwards.
ATTCAAGTGCTTCAATATACAAAGCAGCCAAACTCAGAATTAATTCCGCTTCTCCAATGATCGATCTCTCTGAATTCTTAATATCCAGTCCTGCTAGTTTTTCTGAAAGCTTAGAAGGGGCAACTAGTGTTTCTGGGAAATCCGGCCGCATGTTCTTTTCCCAGATTTTTTGATTTAAGTATACTGGAGGGTGCTTGCGGCTCGTATGTCTGTTTGTTGGATCCAGTAATTCAATCTTTTGGAACTGGAATTCCGGTTCCATAAGTTCAATTAAGCTGTCAATCGTTTTAGCATAAGCGAGCCCATGATAATTCTCGTGATGCTCTTCAGGCCTTGTAAAGGCTAGAATATCGGGTTGAAAAACTATCTTCCGAACCTCAGACTGGTCGGCAACAAAGAGCGGCCCCGTTGAATGGGGAAAGATCTCAATTGGCACAAACGGTTTTTGTAGCCCATTTGGTTTGGACGGGATCTCTTTCTGGGCCACATTTTCCGTTCGGCTATCGTATATCCTCTGGGTCAGTTCAGTCCACAACTTCAAACGATACAAAGGCCAGACGTTTATGCCTTTGTGTGTAAGTTTATCTATGTCAAATTGTCGCTCAACGTTTTGGATAATTTGGATTACAGATTGGAGACTATTCATGTTATAAATTTAACACATCATATCTTACTTCATCCGGTTTTTTGTTTTGGAGGATAGAATGAGTGCCTCCTGTTCTCTAAAAAGGCAAGTGTATTGTGTTGAAGAAACATATCTCTAACCGGAAATTATCCATTACCCTAACAAACCAGAGCCTCTGCTAACGACCCTCTCAACGATCTCCATCGACCGATTGCGGTTACCCTCCAAGCAAATACTCAATGACGAGTGAATGATAAAGGTTAATTCATGTCAATCAGTGTCACCTTAAGTTTTTCTTAAAGATAGATTTGGATCCATGATTATTAAAAATGTTTCTTAAATCCGCGACGATCACTTCTGGTAACAGATGATCTAAATTTTCTATTTCATTGTTTTGAAGAAATTGGGACCCATTACATTGAATATACCATCTAACATCTGAACTATCCAAATTTATAGGTGTATCTTCAGGAATTTCCTCCTTCCTGATATTTTTCTCTTCAATAAGTTATTGTTTTGTATTGTAAAAATGCATCAAAAATACTCAAAATAATCACTATGCGTGAACAAAGATTGGTGATGGCATATGCATATCGTATTAGACTCACTATCCAGAAATGGCACAACCCTTTTGGCAGCAATACTTAACTCTAACCCTAATGCCTTTTGTTATAGAGGTTTTTTTCATGAACCTCTGGGAATACCAGGTTTACATGACGATTGGCCTAACAGAATGATTAACTCGGATTTTATGTCGGAGAATACTAATCCAAAAATTGATATTAAACGGCTTTTAGATGTCTCTTTCCAAATTATAGTAGATAACTTCCAGTATCAACGGTTTGACAAAGCCACTTGGAAAACACTTCTCTCTTGGGCTGCAACTGTTTCAGAAGGGCATGAACCGCAAGAATTTATTGACACGCTGCTCGACCTAATACGGCGTATGCACGGCGCAGATGTTGCCTGCTGGCGTTGGAACAATGCCGTGTTCTATTTTCACCAGTGGGTCAAGCGGCCTAATCATAAGTGGCTACAGATAATAAGAGACCCAGTGAAAGCAGCAATTTCTCGTGAGATTATTTGGGGGATTAAAAGCGATAAATGGGATTTTAATAACGCCCAGCTACAAAGGTCGATCGGGTGGTCCTTGCGTTACGCTATGGCCTATGAAGCCATTAAGGATGATCCAAGATTTCTAAACATATATTTTGAAGACTTGCTTGCTGGCAGAGAGGGCTACACCTTATCCAAGGTAAGAAATTTTATAGGCACTTCATCTAATCTTTTTGGATCTGGCTTGATTGGTCAAGACGGAAAACCATACAGAAAAGAAACCTCGGAGGTAATAGATAGAAAAGCAGGCAAATTGACACCGAATATAGAACCCGAATTAAGCAGAAAATACGAGGATGATCCGCGCTTCGAGAGATACCAAAAAGCTTTTTCTAGACACCTTAGAGGTCATAACTTGTTTTCGAGGTATTTCGGTTAAATAATTCTGACCAGGTCTGAGAATGTCATCCGGTGGTGTCTTGCTGTAACGATTATTCATTTTCTCACCGTAATTTTCTCGACCCTGTTTGGATAATCAGATTTAAGGTATTTCATGAATTCATTCAATTCGGCAGTCTTCACGACAAATTCGTAAATAGTTTAATTTTTCTTATCGGTATTTATGATTTTTTCGCGATGTATTTTGTTGAGATTTTATCTAAACGTTCTCGATACATCGTTACCAGCAGAATTTTCACGAAACCACTCTATTGTCATAGCCAAGCCTTCGCACAGCGGTACTTTTGGTTGCCAGTTTGTTAGAGAAGCGATTAAAGAATTATCCGAACATAAACGCATAACTTCGCCCTCTATTGGTCGAATAAGATGGCTTTTAGTCTGGATTTGTAATTTTTTCCCAATAATCGAGGAAATCTTATCAACCAGAGATCCTATAGAAATATCTTGGCCGAATCCGAGGTTGAAAATTTGGCCATCGAGACCACTTGAATTGGCAGCAGCGATTAGTCCTTCCACTGTATCGGAAATATAAGTGAAATCCCTACTTGGCTCTAGTGCTCCGAGTTCAATTTTTTCTCCAGCAAGAGATTGGGAAATTATTGCGGGGATAACGGCTCGGGTTGATTGTCTAGGTCCAAACGTATTGAATGGTCTGATGATTACGCCTGATAAATTAAAAGATGCACAAAAGCTTTCTACCAATTTTTCGGCGGCAATCTTAGTTGCGGCATAGGGCGATTGCGCATTTAGTCGATGGCTCTCGGAGATTTTTGAGGTTTGGGCTGTCCCGTAGACTTCACTCGTAGAGGCGTACAATACTTTTTCCACAGTAAGCTTATGGGCGGCTAGGAGAACATTGAGAGTCCCATAATAATTGGTGTCTACGGTTTCTCTGATACCAACGTATGAATGAGGAATACTTATTTGAGAGGCCAGATGAAAGCACAGATCGATTCCAGTTAATACACTTTCTACAAATTCTTGGTCGCGGATATCCCCGCGGACAATTTCAATGTCTTTTAAAATCTTTTTGGGTAAATTACTGAGTAAGCCAATGCTGCCAGAAGAAGTATAGCGAACAAAAGCTTTGACGCTGCGGGCGCGTCCCAAAAGTGCTTCCGTAAGATGACTCCCAATAAACCCCCCAGCCCCGGTAACGATGATATTTTTGTTTGTTAAATTCATCAAAAGGGTTTTACCATGTTGTTCCCCTTGCATCCATAACCGAGGACCGGTTTGTTAAAGTGTCTATAGATTAAAACACTCTTATAAAAAATGGTTTTTTGACACCTTCATTTTCACAAGAAGGTGAGGATAAAATACCGTCCGCGTGTCTTAGTGGTAGAAGATGGCAAATTTGAAATATTCAATCCAAATGCTAGTACGTTGTTTTCCTTTTGTCAGGAGGTGGGTTACAAGATTTATGCTAAACTTGTAAATTCACTGATTTTTATCGAAGAGAATTTCCTAATTCATTAATGTGACATTTCTGCCCTTTATTTCCTCTTTGCTGAAACAATCCTTAGCTCAGGTAGTT
>JAOMCN010000050.1 GCA_028345065.1 Rhodospirillales bacterium | reverse complement strand
GAAACTCCATATATGAAGACGTCTCGCGAGTCGAAGAAATCCGTAAAATCGTTGGAAAACCCCGCCAATTGTCCGCAGATGCAAATCAGGCGTGGGAACGTTCCGAAGCAATAAGATTTGTTGAAGGAGTTGATGGTTTACTCGACTTTATCGAACAACCTGTCATGGGCAACGACCTAGATGGAATGCAATCAATTGCTCAGGCATCTAGCACCCCTATAGGTGCCGATGAAGGTCTACATAGTATTTCTGACATTGTGTCACATAAAGAAAGCGGTGCAGCTGCCGGCGGCAGCTTAAAGATGATCAAGCTCGGTGGAGTTATGAAAGCTTTAACGGCGGCAGAATTGTCCGATCGAGTGGGAATGAAGGTAAACCTAGCGGGGAAAATCTGTGAGACCAGCATATCTAGCGCTGCCGTCAGCCACTTAGCTGCAGCTATTCCTCAAATTGATTGGGGCCTAAGCATTACCAATCAATATGCAGCAACGGATATAGTTAAAGAACCAATCAGTATTTTGAATGGAAACGTAAGTGTGCCAAGTGGTTACGGCCTTGGCGTTGAAATGGATGAGGTTTCTCTCGAACGTTTATCCAAACACGCTATCAAATACGAGTAATTGACCCGCCTTAACAAATTATCCGAATTGTCTCTACAAAATATATTATCTCTCTGATCATATAATTTTCAGGTCTCAGAATAATGATGTTTGAATATTTTCCTAAGAATTACCCCTGGTCTATGGCTACCGTAATGGCTGTAAATGCCGGAGGGGTCATCTCTGAAATAGATGAGGTATTATCTAACTTAAAAGATATCGCCGGAGCCAATGACGAAAAAGCCAATCAAGCATGGCATGACGCATGGTCAAAGTTGGGGGAAAGAAACAGAAGGTTAGCTGAAGCAGATGCCAATTTAAACTTTAACGTTAGTTCTGGGGAAAAATTGCTTCGTGCCGCCTGCTATTTCATGACAGCTGAAAGGATGTGCAAATCCAATTCGCCATTACGACTAAAAACTTATAAGCAAATGCTAGACTGCTTTAATTTGGGTGTGAAAAGTTTGAGAGACCCAGTAACCAGAGTTGAGATCCCCTTTAAAGACACACACCTCCCAGGACTTTTTTATCCTGCAGAAGAATACTCAAAAAATTCAAATTCACCCTGCATAATCCACTTCGATGGGCTGGACGTCATGAAAGAGTTTTTGTTTTTAATTGGTCTGCCGCAGCAGTACGCCCGACGGGGTATATCTACTCTTTTATTAGATCATCCTGGTGTGGGAGAGGCTCTTCGCCTCAAGAACCTAAAACTATCGCCTGAAACTGAGGAACCCGCTTCAGCTGCTGTTGATTATCTGGAAAGCCGCGAAGACGTGGACCCAAAAAAAATTGGTGTCGCAGGTATCAGCTTGGGTGGATATTATGCCCCTCGTGCAGCAGGATTTGAAAGTAGATTAAGCTGCGTTGTTGCATGGGGTGCCATTAATGACTACGGAAAAATTACTAAAGATCGATTGGAAGGTTCGGGCACAAATTTATCGGTATCCCACTGGGAGGAACACATGCGTTGGGTTTTGGGCGCATCTTCCCGCGAAGAAATAATAGAAATGACCAGTAAGATGTCACTTAATGAGGCATTATCCAACATTCGCTGCCCAATTCTTGTAGTACATGGGGAGAATGACCGCCAAATTCCATTGAAATTGGCAGAAAAAACAATAGAAGGTGCGATCAACAGTCCACGTGCTGAATTAAAAGTGTTTAGGGCGGAGGATGGGGGTGTTGAACATTGCCAGGTAGATAATTGCAAATTAGCAATCGAATACATGTCTGATTGGGTTGCCAAAATTTTTAATGAAAATAAGACAAATCAAATTAGAGCTTAGGGGAAAGGAAATTTAATTTATGACTAAACAACAGTTGCGAGCCGATCAGGGTTGGATATTTGATAATTTCTTAATGCTATCTGACAATGAAGATGTTCTGCATCCGGGGATAATGGGAACAAGGTTACACCGTGGTTTCATGCTGGAAGATCTGAATGCTGTATACTCAAAAGTCACGGGAAGACGTTCTTTCCCAAAATCGTGGGCAAAGCGCGCAACCGCGCTTGAACGACTAGGAAGTAAGGCCAAATCTTCTAAACGAATTACATCGGCGGCGAAGTTTTTTCACCGGGCAGCGTTGTGTTATGGAAGGGCCCAACACCTGGTTCCCGTGCACCAAGATCCAAACAAAGAGAATTGGTATGAAGGATTAGGACGCTGTTACAGCGAGCTGATAACCCTCTCCGAAGGAGAATTGGAGGCCGATTCTGTAGACTTTGTAGATGGTAAAAAATCTTATTTTATCTTCCACAAAGCGCCTGGTGATGGACCTAAACCAACGATCTTGTATTTACCGGGGATGGATGCGGTCAAAGAAGATTTTCCAAACCCTTTTTCCAATGACTATACCAAGCGGGGAATGAATATTTGCGCGATGGACGGACCAGGGCAAGGAGAATGCAATATCAATGGTGTTTGGCAGGACAGAAACAATTACGCACTAGCCGCAGAAAGGGTTATTGACTGGTTAACCAAACGGAATGATGTGGATGCCGAAAAAATAGGTGTTTTTGGAACCAGTATGGGTTCACGTTGGGGGGTGCAAGTCGCCGCACATGACCCCCGGGTAAAGGCTGTAGTTGGACAAATGGCCAACGTAGGAACTTTCGATATTATATTTGAACAGGCTCAACCTAACTTTAAAAGAATATTTATGTATATGGCAGGATATACAGATGAAAATAAGTTTGATGAGTTTGTTGATGGCCTCGACCTGCTGCCTGATCTGGCAAAACAAGTAAAAGTTCCACATCTCTTGGTTGCAGGAGATATGGACGAATTATGCACGCCAAAAGATTTGGAAATTTTTCGCTCCTCTTTGGCCGGTCCAAGCGAACTTTGGCTTTATGAAGGGGTTTTCCATCCGATGGGGGAGGTGGCCGAGGAAATTTATCCAAGTATTGCAGACTGGTTACTTGAAACCCTTATCAATGGCAGACCCTCTAATTATCGAAAGGATGTTTATGTAGAAGAAGGAACAGTCCTGGCAGACTACGAGCATGGATAATACAATAAATATCTAAATTTTAGCCCATATGAAAATCAAACTTTAATGGTGAAAAAATGTCGAAGAAAGTTGTCACAAGAGAAGATTTAAAATCCGCAGCAGAAGAATTTAAAAATTGGGGTAAGTGGGGGGACGATGATGAAATCGGAACCTTAAATTACACATCGCCCGAAGATATAATCAAAGCTTCCCAGCTGGTGAAGAAGGGCAAGGTAATTTCACTGGCCCTCAACTTTGACAACAATGGTCCGCAAGGAGCTAAATCAAAATATCCATCTATGGGCCGAATTAACCCGGTTCACACGATGTTGAGAACGGGAACAGACGCCTACTCTGGCGTTTTAGACCATCGAGGTATTCGGGCATCCGACGATATGGTTGTAATGCCCCTACAATGCGGAACGCAATGGGATGGATTAGGACACATATTCTATGAAGACTACATGTGGAATGGTTACGACTGCCGAGAAGTAACATCCGCAGGTGCACAGAAATGCGGCATTGAGAAAACCAAAGCCAAGATGGTAGGTCGCGGGGTTTTTCTCGATTTACCTAAGATCAAAGAGAAGGATGCCCTTGAAGACGGCTACGGCATAACCTGCAAGGACCTAGAAGAAGCGGCGGACGCTCACGGCGTCGAGGTTGGTCGTGGTGACTTTGTAATCGTACGAACAGGTCAAATGGAAACTAAGTTGAAGGAAGGAAGTTGGGATGGATATCCCGGCGGTGACGCCCCTGGTTTTTCGTTTGAGACTTTAGAATGGATACAAGAAAAACAAATTGCCGGACTAGCATCGGATACATGGGGATGCGAAGTGCGTCCGAATGAGAGTGAAGAAGGTATTAATCAACCTTGGCATTGGATTACCATTCCCATAATGGGACTTACGATGGGGGAAATCTTCTATTTGAAAGAGTTGGCCGAAGATTGCTCTGAGGATAACACTTACGAGTTTATGTTTGTCGCACCCGCCTTACCCATAACCGGAGCAGTCGGTTCACCCATCAATCCATTGGCTATTAAATAAAATCAAGAGACCTTCCTAATATATTAAGGAATATCGTATGACGCTTAAAACCGGAGCTGTTTTTCTTGCCGAGCAACTTGAGGCTTACGGGGTTACACATGTGTTCATGGTACCGGCAATTCTGCGCCGTACCTTGGTCGAAATTGAAATGCGTACCAATATTAAACGGTTACATGTTCACTCTGAGAAATCTGCGGTGTATATGGCTGATGGATTTGCCCGGGCAGCTGGTAAACCAGCAATTTGCATGGCCCAAGTGATTGGCGCCCTGAATATTGCAGCTGGACTGAGGGAACCATTCCTCGCTAATTCGCCAGTGATCGCGTTTACGGGTGGGAGAAGTCCTAAAACTAAGTTTCGCCACGTATATCAGGAAATCGATGACGTCCCTGCCTTCGAACCGGTTACCAAATTTAACGCTACCATTGATGATGTAGAACGATTTCCCGATATGTTGGAACAAGCTTATAGAAATGCCGTGTCGGGATGCCCCGGACCAGTACATTTACAATTTCAGGGTAATGAAGGGCAAATTGACCTCGAAGAAGGCAATCTCAAACCCATTACGGATATGCGCTTTGATACTATCCCGCCATTCCGACCACAAGCTGAGAAAAAAGATATTGAACGCGCTCTGAATTTATTACAGCAAGCTGAGAGACCCGTAATTGTTTCCGGGGGGGGTGTAAAGCACTCTAATGCTGAGCCGCAGTTACTCAGGTTAGCTGAGTCCCTTAGTATCCCGGTAGTAACTTCTCTCAATGGTAAGGATACTTTTTTAGCAAACCATCCGCTATCTGCTGGTGTAGTGGGAACCTACTCTCGCGGGTCAGCAAACCGCGTGGTTGGTGAAGCTGATTTGATTTGTTTTATTGGGAGTAAAACCGGCGGTATGACCACTCATTTTTGGCAGGTACCGCCAATAGGTGCAAATGCTATTCAGATCGATATTGACCCTCAAGCCATAGGTCAAAACTACCCCCTAAAGGCTGCTGTGCAAGGAGACGCCCGGTCTGTTCTTGAAATCATGATAAGCCGAATGGATCCATCAACGGCTACCAGTAGAGATGGATGGAACCAACAAGTAAAAGAATTTGTCGATGACTGGTATAAAGAATACAACCCTCTATTAAACTCTGACGCCACACCGATTCGACCGGAAAGACTGTGTAACGACCTGACCCGTTTATTACCGGACGATAGTTTTGTTGTCGTTGACACAGGTCACGCAGGAATGTGGATGGGTGGTATGTTTGACGTAACTTCGACCAGTCAAAACTACGTCAGGAGTGCAGGTCATCTTGGTTGGGCGTTCCCAGCAAGTTTAGGAGCCAAATGTGCCCTGCCGGAACGCCCCGTGGTTTGCTTCACCGGTGACGCAGGGTTTTGGTACCATATTGGAGAAATTGAAACGGCGGTTCGTTGGAATATAAATTCTATAACTCTAGTTAATAACAATAGTGCCGGTAACCAATCGAAAACAGGCTTTGACAGGGCATATGGAGGCACCCAGACCGAACAGGCTAAGGAGATTTGGAACTTTACCAAAGTAAACTTCGCTAATATCGCCAATGAAATTGGAGCATTGGGAATACGGGTGGAAAAACCTGGCGATTTCAATAGCGCCCTAGATCAGGCTCTAAGCGCTAACCGCCCGGTTATCATTGACGTAGTGACAGACGTCGACGCCATTGCTCCGATTGCAGTTACTTAATTCAATTTTCAAGAGTGTCCGGTCTAAAACGTTGCAGTAGGGATTTCGCCTGATTGTACATCGCATAATCTATGAGCTTACCTTCAACTTTAATAGATGCATTCCCTGATTTTTCAGATGCTTCAAATTCTTGGATCACCCGTTGGTAATATTTAACCTGCTCCTCAGATATCGTATAAATTTCTCTTGCCGGTTCAATCTGAGCTGGATGAACAAGCGTCCTTCCATCATAACCCAAACGTCGGGAAATTTTACAATCTTCCTTGAACCCATCAAGGTCATCTATGCCACTGAAAGCTCCATCTAAAACGTACGGTAACTGTGCTGCCCGCGCCTCTAGTAGCACCCTTGATCTGGCATACAAAAGTTCCGGACCTTCGATAGAAAACGAACAACCGAGGTTAGTTTGCAGATCGCCATCTTCGGCACTACCGAAGGACACACTTTCGATCCGGGGCAAAGACGATGCTAATTCATAACAACGCATAACCCCGAGTGCCGTTTCTATAAGTAAAATTAGTTTTATACTATTTTTCTCGAGACCAAGTTCTCTCTCCGACTCTGTCATAATGGTATCCACCATCTCGAGATTATCCGTATTTTCTACTTTTGGTAATAAAATCCCACGGGTGTTCTTTGTTATAATCGCCCGCAAATCGTTCTCCAAATAGTCATTATCATTATTAATTCTAACTAAGGGAGGGTTGACTAAATCCGGGATCAGTTGGGCCACTTCATGTCGAACTTCATTCTTTAAGTTCGGTGGAACCGTATCTTCTAAATCTATGATGATTGCGTCAGGGTCATATTTGTCAGCCTTACGAGCAAGATCTAATTTAATTCCAGGGGTGTAGAGTGTTATGAGGGGATAGGACAAATTATTTCTCCGGCTAAACTAATTAAAAAGGTATTTAAAAATACCTGATGGGTAAAAAACCAGATATCAATTTCTTCTACGCGCGCCTTTATAAATCGGAATTCCGTTTTAGGAGAAACGCCTGAACACCTTCCTGCACTAATTCATTATTTTGATTTAGCACCTGAAGGAGACGTTTCATTATCCCGCGATCTGATTTCGACGTTTCTCTTTTTTCTATTACTTCTACACGGGCGTGTATTGTGTCTCCAATCTTAACTGGCTTTGTAAATTTAAGGCTATCAAACCCTAAAAATGCAATAAGTGTATCGTCATAAAGGTGTAGTTGAAAAATAAGCCCGGTTGCAATCGAATAAACTAACGGACCGTGAGCAATCCTTGTTCCGAACTGCGTATTGCGACAAAACTCTTCATCAATGTGAAGAGGATTATAATCCCCGGAAATTCCGGCAAAATTAATGATGTCTGTTTCGGTGATCGTACGGGCAGAAGTGACAAATTCTGCTCCGATTTTCCATTCTTCCCAATATAAACCGGTCATTTTGTAACCCTAACTGATTGCTCCAGCTTCTCTTAGTTGTTTTACTTGAGTCGGACTTAACTTCAATAAAGATTTGAGCAACTCCTCCGTGTGCTCGCCAAGGAGAGGCGCTGGTTTGGAGATTACCTCTGTCATTCCGCCTAATTTGATTGGATTGCCGGGAAGTTTCACTTTACCTACCTCGGGGTGTTCATAGTTGACTACCATTTGACGCTCAGAAACCGGAGGCTCAGAGAACACCGCATCCAGATTATTCACCGGAGCAGCAGGAACGCCCGCCTCCCTGAAATCCTTAAGCCACTCTTCAACCGTTCGCTTTATAAACTGGTCCTCAAGAATCGGCACCAGTATGTCTCTATTTTCGACACGATCCTGATTAGTTTTGAATCTTCCGTCACTCGATAATTTTGGATGATTTAATACCGAGCATAATTTTTCCCAAAACACATCCTGCCTTGCCGCAATTACTAGATAACCATCTTTTGCGGAGAAAGCCTGCCATGGAACCGTGTACTCGTGCTTGGATCCTTGTGGTTCAGGTAGTTCTCTATTTGTCAGCCACATGGTTCCCATATAACTTAAAAGGCTCAGCATCGCATCAAACATGGAAAGCTCAACGCGTGTCCCTACGCCAGTACGTTCTCGTTGGTAAAGAGCTGCAAGTATTCCATTACTCGAGAAAACACCCCCCCCAAGATCAGAAATAGGTATACCAACTCTAGCTGGTGGTCGGTTCGGCTCTCCCGTAATTGCCATCAACCCACTTATCGATTGAATTATAATATCTAACGCAGGCAAGTCTTTATATTCGCCCGTATTACCAAACCCCGTCACTGAGCATTGAATAATCTTATTGTTTAATTGCCGCAGAGATTGATAGTCAATTTTCAGTTTTTCCAGCACCCCCGGACGGAAGTTATCAACCACTACATCAGATATTTTAACGAGGTCATAGAATATTTTTAGCCCTTTATCAGACTTGAGATTGATGACCATACTTTTTTTATTGCGGTTAAAAGTCAAGAAAAGGCCGCTTTGCCCGCGATACGGCGCAATCGACGTAAGGCGACCGAGATCGCCGGTTGGTGATTCAATTTTGATAACCTCTGCGCCTAGATCTGATAGAAGCTGACCACCGTAGGTGCCCGCGATAATCTGCCCTAGTTCCAGGATCCTTACCCCACTTAGAGCATGTCTATTTTGGTTATCAGAGGCCAAGACTACGAGCAATAATGTTGCGTTGAATTTCAGAGCTTCCAGCGCCAATAACCGCAAGCCGAGAGTCACGGAAGAAACGTTGCATCGGGTATTCCATGCAGTATCCGTACCCTCCGTAAATCTGCAAACCAAGATCAGAAATCGTTTTATATGCCTCACTGGTATAGAGTTTCAATATAGCGGCATCGTGTCTCGAGGCTTTCCCCGCCTCCATTTGCCAAGCGAACTGGTAGACCAGTACCCTCGAGACATCCAACATAACCTTCATATCGGCTAATTTGTGCGATATGGCCTGAAATTTTCCAATAGGTTGACCAAATTGCTCTCTATTTTTAGCGTAGTCTAACGCATATTCAAAAGCCCTTGAAGCTGCACCATATCTTGCGGCGGAGAGACATAATCTTTCATACCAAAGGTACTTATCAGCCGCACGCCAGCCATCATCGACTTCTCCGAGAATGCAATCATCCGATACTTTAACGTCGCTATAAAATACTTGAGTTGTCCCAATACCCCGGTGCCCCAAGGTTTCAATCTTTTGGATTTCTATTCCAGGAGATTTAGTGTCGATAAAAAAATTGGTGATACCTTCCTGCTGTTTGTTTGCCCTAGTGGTTCGGGCAACAAGAAGACAGTAATCACTGATATCCATTCCCGAAGTAAATACTTTCTGGCCATTTATGATGTACCCGCCGTCCTCTGCCTTTTTTGCAAATGTCGTGAGAGCTGTTGCATCAGAACCTGAACCGGGTTCCGTAAGACCAAAGCAGACAGTAATTTCGCCGCTTGCAATTTTTGGAAGAAACTCTTGTTTTTGTTGTTCGCTCCCGTGGGACAAAATTGCGTAGCCCCCCCAAACCATTGAACGAAACATCCAAACAGCTAGTTCCTCATATTGCCGTCCCGCCTCCTCTAACAAAATTGCAATATCTATGGGAGAGCCCGAAACACCTCCATATTCTTCAGGTAATATCAGTCCAAGCCAGCCATTCTCGGCCATTGCAGCATACGCCTCTCGAGGGGGGCGAGCTTCAGTATCACATTTCTGAACATAATCTTGCGTGCAGACCTCCTGGAGGATCTTCCTTGCGTTGGTACGCAAAACCTCCTGATCAGGAGTAAAATCAAAATCCATTCAGGTCACCTCGGTTCATAATTTAAATAATTAACTAATTTTGTTTAACTTTAGAATTCCTAGCAGACCCAAATATTTATACCTTGACGCGAAATCCGTCTTCACAAATACAATGCCGAAAGTTTCTCCCCGTCCCTATCTGAAACCTTTAAAATTGAGAACATGTTGGACCATTCAATTAGGCAAAGTCAGTCCATGTTGGGGAAGAAAAGAAACGTAGACAGTTTGACCCATATCAAGCTGCTCAAAATGATCAATTTGTACAATCATTTCATGGGACCCTATCTTGACCCTGCACTCCAAAAAGTTTCCCAAGTAGACCGTATCTAAAACAATCCCTTCAATACAATTTGCCTCTAAGGTTCCAGTAGACTTTTTTGTACTCAGTTTTATATCTTCGGGCCGCACACTCAGAAAAACCTGTTGTCCGAGGTTTAGATTATCACCTCCCGTCGACAACAGTTTCTTGGTTGCCAATGCGTTACCAAAATTAATTTCAATTTGACACTCCGTGCCTTCTAGTCCAATGAGTTTGCCCTGAAAGAGATTGGCGACGCCGATAAAATTAGCCACGAACGAGTTTACCGGATTTGAATATATGGATTTTGGGTCACCAATCTGCTGAATTACCGCCTTATCCATAACAACAATACGATCACTCATAACGAGCGCTTCCGATTGGTCATGTGTCACAAAGATCGAGGTAATTCCGACTTCTTTTTGAAGCTTTACAATCTCATCTCGCATTTGCTCTCGCAGCTTCGCATCGAGATTTGAGAGAGGTTCGTCAAAAAGTATTACATTTGGTTCATAACAAATAGCTCTGGCGAGAGCCACCCTTTGGCGTTGGCCACCAGAAAGCTTTGTCGCAAAGCGCTCTGCCAGGTGATCTAGTCCAACCAACTCAAGAGCATATGACGTTTTTTTCTTCAAATCGGACGACTTTGTACCTCGCACACGAAGGCCATAGGCTACGTTGTCAAAAACTGTCATATGTGGCCAAACAGCATAGCTTTGGAAGACCATCCCTATTTCTCTTTTTTCGGGATCAAGAAAAATATTTTTATCAGCAGAAACAACAATATTTTGACCAATCCTTATTTCCCCGGCATCGAGTTTCTCCAGGCCAGCTATAGAACGCAAAGTCGTAGTCTTTCCGCAACCGGAAGGACCCAAAAGGGTCACAAATTCCCCTTTCCCCACGGATAGGTTAAAGTCTTCAACTGCTATCTCTGTACCAAAACGCTTTTCAAGGTGGGTAATTTCTACCATGGATGATTGAGCATCTATCATGGTGTCACCGCCAAGGTATGTTCAGGATCAAGGTGTAAAAAAACGCGATCTCCTTCATTCAGATTTTCTCGAGGATGTGTAAGTACTTTCCACTCGTAGCTACCGGATGTTATCCTACAGTCAACACAGTTACCTAAGAAAATAGCCGAGTTGACTTTACCTTCTATACCACTGCTATCGGTATTATCTCTGGAAACCGAGATGTTTTCTGGTCGCACAGAAACAACCACATCATCTCCTTTTTTCATTTCACCGCCCAACAGGCAATCACATGAAAGACCTGTAATAGATGTTGAAATATCGACTTTTCCCTTGCCACTTTCCGCTTCACTCAACACTTTACCTTTTAA
>JAOMCN010000005.1 GCA_028345065.1 Rhodospirillales bacterium | reverse complement strand
CCCCAGCCCAAGCAGATGAGGGGTTCAATTTTTACCCGACATTTTGATAAAGCTACTATTTTATTTTCTTTTATTTAACCGACCGCTTGGTGGAAGAACCTTGTATAATTTTTTTACTTTGATTAACCAGTTTACGCACGGCAGCAACCGACTTGTTAAAGGCAAGTTTTTCTTCCCGGTTCATCTTGATCTCAACCACTTTCTCAATACCTTTCGCGCCAATCACAACCGGCACCCCAACGTAGAGACCTTTCACACCATATTCGCCCCTAAGATATGCCGCGCAAGGTAACACTCGCTTCTTATCTTTGAGATAAGCTTCTGCCATTTGAATAGCTGCGCTCGCCGGCGCATAATATGCGGAACCAGTCTTGAGAAGCGCAACGATCTCGCCCCCCCCGTTGGCAGTTCGCTTAACAATGTCATCAAGTTTTTTATTCGTAAGCCATTTCATCCGCACAAGGTCAGGCAGCGGGATACCTGCCACAGTCGAATATCGCACCAACGGCACCATTGTATCGCCATGACCGCCAAGCACAAAGGCAGTAACATCCTCTACTGAAACATTCAATTCCTCAGCAAGAAAGTAACGAAACCGTGCTGAATCAAGTACCCCAGCCATTCCGACAACTTTATTATAAGGTAAGCCGCAGGCATCCCTCAAAACACCAACCATCACATCCAGCGGATTGGTGATACAAATAACAAAAGCATTCTTGGCGTATTTTTTGATACCGTCACCAACGGCCATCATTACATTGGTATTTATACCAATTAAGTCATCACGGCTCATGCCGGGTTTACGGGCAATCCCCGCCGTTACAATAACCACATCCGCCCCGCGGATCGCTGAATAGCTTTTTGCCCCTTTTAGGCCGGCATCAAACCCCTCAATTGGAGAACTTTCTGCCAGATCCAGGGCTTTGCCCTGGGGAATTCCATCGACGATATCAAATAAAACAACATCACCTAACTCTTTAAGGCCAGCGAGGTGCGCCAGGGTTCCTCCAATCATACCCGCGCCGACTAATGCAACCTTTTTTCTCGCCATGCATTCTCCTCTCGAAGTGATCTGCCCTCAATAAACAACCGTGTGTGGTCACCCACCCGAATTTGGATGCCGTTTCGTAACGCATATTGATTATCTGAGCAAGACAAGAGAAAAAAAACGCAATGGTAGTCTACAAATTTTAGTAACTTACTTGTGATTAAGCCCATGTGCAGCGATTTTAGAGTTTTCTCCATCAATAGTATTCTGCCTGGAATATTGTTAAATTTCTTATTTTCTAAATGCTTGGCTCTACTTTTTTGTGAGGCAAGGCGAGGTAGTCCGCTGACTGCATTTCCATGAGGCGGGAAACCAGTCGTTCAAACTCAAATACTCCTTCACCTTTCAAATAGAGCTTGTTTGGAACAACATCAGCAGAGCAGATCAAATTTACCTTGGCTTCATATAGGGCATCGATGAGCGTCACAAAACGCTTGGCCTCAATTTGTAATTCTTCCCCCATACACGGGATGTCGTCCAGGATCAAAGTATGGTATCGCTCCGCAATGGCTAAATAGTCTGCCGCTCCTAGAGGCTGTCCACAAAGTTCCTTAAAACTTTTTCGGGCAACGCCATCACCGGCCTGAACTCGGAGAATACGTCCTTTCACTTCAATTCTGTCGATTACTGGTGTGCGCCCATCCGTCAACTCAATAAAATATTGGTCAAGTAGCACTCGGGCTTTCCTGTCAATCGGATGGTGATAAACCTGCATACCGAGCACGCGTTCAAGGCGGTAGTCAGTGATGCTTTTCAATTGAAATAATTCAAGGCGTTCACCAATCAAATCGATGAAAGGCAAAAATCTATTGCGTTGAAGTCCGTTTTTATAAAGATCCTCTGGTCGACGATTGGATGTCGCCACCACGATTACACCGCGAGAAAACAAGCCTTCAAACAGACGACTCAAGATCATCGCATCAACGATATTATAAACCTGAAATTCATCAAAGCATAAAAGCCGAGCTTCGTTTGAAAGGTTTTCAGCGACCATAGGAATTGGATCACCTAAGTCAGCGATTTTAGAGTTGCGAAGTACATTAAACCGAGTGTGTACATCCTGAAGAAAATCGTGGAAATGGACACGGCGTTTTTGCACGACCGGTGCGCTATCAAAGAATAAATCCATTAGCATCGATTTACCGGCGCCTACACCGCCGTATATATATAATCCCTGCAAAGGGTCTATACGTCTGCTGGCCAAACCCAATCGCTCCCGCCAACCATCTTGTCCTGCGTCCGGTTCATAACCTTTAAGGGAATGGTGTAAGTTTTGCAGTTTCTCCGCAAGCAACTCTTGTCCGGGATCAAATTTAAATTCCCCCAAACCAACTCGTTTCCGGTAAGAAAAAAGTGGTCCGTCTTCCATGGCTATAAAATTTTTGGGGATAAGGATAACGCTACCATGATGGGCTATCTAATACTTCAGCATTATTCGTAAAAAATTAGAGACTAACCTAAGATTAGATACGACTAATTTGCCTTCGATTATGTTTAGCGGTGTTAGAACTAACGTCGTTCAACCATCAATTTTTTAGTCTCAGCAATTGCCTTCGCCGGATTAAGATGTTTTGGACATGTGTTTGTGCAATTCATAATGGTATGGCAGCGATACAATCGGAATGGATCCTCCAATTCATCCAGCCTCTCTCCCGTTCCTTCATCACGTGAATCTACCAACCAACGATAGGCCTGGAGCAACGCCGCAGGACCAAGATAACGGTCGCTGTTCCACCAATAACTAGGACAACTTGTTGAACAGCAAAAGCAAAGTACGCATTCCCATAAGCCATCGAGCTTTTCTCGTTCTTCGGGACTTTGCAATCGCTCCGTTCCCGGCGCCTGAGTATCTGCCTGCAACCAGGGTTTAATAGAAGTATATTGTGCATAAGCCTGGGTCAGGTCCGGCACCAAATCTTTCACTACTGGCATGTGGGGAAGGGGATAAACTTTAATGTCTCCCTTAATCTCTTCCATATTTTTTATGCATGCGAGCGTATTAGTACCATCAACATTCATTGAACAAGACCCGCAAACACCCTCGCGGCAAGACCTGCGGAAAGTAAGACTAGAGTCAATTTCATTTTTGATCTTGATGAGTGCATCCAGTACCATCGGTCCGCAATTATCCATGTCCAATTCAAACGTATCCACCCGCGGATTTTCACCACTATCGGCATCGTATCTGTATACCTTGAATTTTCGTATGTTTCTGGCCCCATTTAAAGCCTTGTGAGTCCGACCGGTTTTTATCTTAGAATTTTTTGGTAATGTGAATTCAACCATTTTATGTTTCCGCTCTTCTAAGGACGCTATTAATATACCCGGGCTTTAGGCACTACGTACTCGACCTCATCGGTAAGAGTGTAGGTGTGCACTGGACGATAATCCAAGCTAACCTTCAACTCATCGTCTACCCAGGCCAACGTATGTTTCATCCAGTTTTCATCATCACGATCAGGATAATCCTCGTGCGCCTGCGCTCCCCGAGATTCTTTCCTCGCTTCGGCTGAATAAAGGGTAGCCTTGGAACAGATCATGAGGTTTTCTAGTTCTAAACTCTCGGCCAGATCTGAGTTCCAAATTAAGGAACGATCCAAGACTTTAATATCGGAAAGCGACTGAGCCACATCATCTATTAGCTGGCAACCTTCAGACAGTATCTCAGAGGTTCGGAACACTGCGGCATTATTTTGCATAACGCGTTGCATTTCGAGCCGTATCTCCGCCGTGGAGCGGGTACCGTCGGCATGACGCAATCTATCTAAACGAGCAATAGCCTGATCACTAGAGTTATCACCAGCAGGTTTTACTTTAGCGCCCGGTTCCAATAACTCTATCGCGCGTAATGATGCGGCACGTCCAAATACTATAATATCCAAAAGAGAATTAGTGCCGAGCCTGTTGGCGCCATGAACTGAAACACAGGCTGCCTCCCCTATGGCCATCAGTCCAGGACAAACCGCGTCTGGATCATCCTTCGTAGGACGAAGCACTTCGCCGTGAAGGTTTGTGGGAATACCACCCATATTATAGTGTACTGTCGGCAGAACAGGGATGGGTTCTTTAGTGCAATCTACGCCGGCAAAGACTTCAGCTGTTTCTGTTATTCCGGGTAGGCGTTCGTGCAATAAGTCGGCACCTAAATGTTCAAGGTGCAACAATATGTGGTCGTTTTCAGGGCCGACGCCCCTTCCTTCACGTATTTCAATGGTCATAGACCGGCTCACTACATCTCTTGAGGCAAGGTCTTTGGCCGTCGGCGCATACCGTTCCATAAATGCATCGCCTTCCGAGTTGGTCAAATATCCACCCTCACCGCGAGCGCCTTCGGTAATTAGGCAGCCGGAGCCGTAAATACCCGATGGATGAAACTGCACAAACTCCATATCTTGCAGCGAGAGGCCGGCACGTGCCGCCATAGCGTTCCCGTCCCCAGTACAGGTGTGGGCAGATGTACAAGAGAAATAACTACGCCCATACCCTCCTGTCGCCAAGACAGTAGTTTGCGCCAGAAAACGATGTATGGTTCCATCAGCCAGGTTCCAGGCTGTAACACCCTGGCAACATCCATCATCATCCATAATAAGATCAATAACAAAATACTCGACAAAGAATTCCGCATTATATTTTAGGCACTGCTGATATAGCGTATGCAAGATTGCGTGACCTGTCCGGTCAGCTGCAGCACACGCGCGTTCAACTGGCGCTTCCCCGTAATTCTTCATGTGACCGCCAAAGGGACGTTGGTAGATTTTTCCTTCTTCAGTACGAGAAAATGGCACGCCAAAATGTTCAAGCTCATACACGGCCGGGATCGCCTCTCGGCACATATATTCAATTGCATCCTGGTCGCCCAGCCAGTCAGAACCCTTAACCGTATCGTACATATGCCACTGCCACGTATCTTCCTGCATATTCCCTAAAGCGGCACCAACGCCGCCTTGGGCAGCTACTGTGTGGCTGCGGGTCGGAAACACTTTTGTGACGCAAGCAGTAGACAATCCAGCTGCTGTCATACCCAAGGTAGAACGCAAGCCGGCACCCCCCGCACCCACGACAAGAACATCATGGGTATGATCAATTATTTCGTATGTATCTGTCATAGTCTGTCAGCTTCCAAATGCTACTTTGAGGAGGGCGACAATCGAAGAGACCCCAAAAAATAATGCTACAAATAAATTTAAAACCAGGCTTGTTACCTTCTTTTTTTCTCCATGAACATAATCTTCAATCACCACTTGGAGACCAAGTTGCATGTGATAAAACAGGCTTCCAACAAACAAAATCATCAGGACAAGATTTGCGTTTTCGTTAAGCCAATTTTTAAAGCCAATATGGTCAACACCAACTAAGTTAATCGCCGACCAAACAAACCAAAAACTAAGTGGTAACAAAGCAACTGCGGTCAGCCTTTGGGCCCACCAATGAGAAGTTCCTTCCTTGGCCGATCCCAAGCCACGTACCCGCCCGAGGTCTGATCGCAAACTCATTTCTTACTCCACTTTGGCTCTAGCCCAACAAACCATACCCAGCCAACCAGCTAAGTAATGTCAACAGAATTGTCCCTATTAAAACCAGCCAACCAGACATGTTAACTTGTTCAATTTCCAAACCCATACCAGCATCCCAGAACAAATGTCGAATTCCGTTACAAAGGTGAAAGAACAAAGATAGTGTCCAACCGAATAACAAAAGTCGGGAAAACCAGTGCCCCATCAATGCCTGGGCTTGATAGAACGCGTCTGGCCCAAAAGCCGCCGCGTTAATCCAATACGCTAGCGCAAGTGCGCCCAACGCCAACCCAACACCTGTGGTCCTGTGGGCAAAAGATAGTATTCCGGCAAGCGGTAGACGATACACTTGGAGGTGAGGAGAAAGCGGTCTATTACCTGTATCCATTATTTCTACCTCCAACACCATTTAGTATTGCTAACAAGGAGAATTTGTATCCCAGCCGCATCTTTCAAACTTTTATCTGGTTTAAACTTTCGTTAAAGCCGAGTCAACGTAACCGCCCTTAGACAACCTATTATTGAGAAAACTTTAGACAGCTAGTTAGAATAAATTTCAACCATGGGTTTTTTGTTTTTTACTCTAGTAACTTTTTTGTTTCTAAATTTGAACCGCAAAATACCTAATAAAAAACCTAAATTGGGGGTGGGATTGCAATTGTATTCTTCTAGTGCTATTTCCGATGAGAAGATAAAAAAGCAAGTTTCTAAAAAAAGTAAAAAGGCTTCTATAGAAGAACTTTTTTCGAATATGATAGAAATTCTTTTAGTTTGTAGGGGTTTCTGGTAGCTTTAATTCGGTCTAAATAATTATACAGAGGTGGGCCAATTCTTTAATAGGAAGCCAACAGTACTTAGAAAACAAACTATTAAGTAACCTATATCAACGAATTTCAGGTAAATTAAGGGAGGATATAATATCATGGGGGAAATCTTAGTAACAGCGCCCTATGATGGTGCCGAGCTTGGGAGCATACCTGAAACGGATGCAGCTGGTATCGAAGCAGCTCTAGCCAGTGCTCACGCTCTATATCGTGATCGTAAAAAATGGCTTTCCAAAGCTAGACGTATCGAAATATTGCGTAAAGCAGCCGAAATAATTCGAGAACGCCGAGAAGACTTAGCCCGCGCATCTGCTCAGGAAGGTGGCAAGCCGTACCCCGACTCTCTTGTAGAAATTGATCGTGGGGCCGATGGCGTGGAGACTTGTATTGAAGAGTTGAGAACGCAGGGCGGCCATGTAATCCCAATGGGATTAAATCCCTCATCCGCAGGACGTGTCGCATTTACACAATATGAACCTATTGGTGTTGTTGTTGCCGTAAGTGCTTTCAACCATCCCTTTAACCTCATCGTTCACCAGGTCGCGCCAGCGGTTGCTGTCGGCTGTCCAGTCATTGTCAAACCCGCACCCCCAACACCACTAACCTGCCAAACTTTTTTGAACATCCTTTTTGAAGCCGGGTTACCTGAAGAGTGGGCTACGATGGTCGCCCCGGAAAACCTGGATCTTGCGACTGCACTTGTAGCAGATAAGCGAGTTGGATTTTTTAGTTTTATCGGCTCCAGCGGTGTGGGTTGGATGTTGCGGTCTAAGCTTGCTCCTGGGGCCCGCTGCGCGCTTGAACACGGTGGCGTTGCACCTGTCATCGTAGCACCAGATGCAAATTTGGATACCGCTCTTCCAACACTGGCCAAGGGTGGCTTCTATCATGCGGGCCAGGTTTGCGTTTCTGTTCAACGCATTTTCTGCGATGCGAAGATTGCACAAGACGTGGCTGCAGGAATAGCGGCCCAAGCTGACTCCATGAAGGTAAGTGACCCAACCTTAGCCGATACAGACGTTGGGCCATTAATTAATCACAATGAATGTGACCGCGTAGCAACGTGGGTGTCTGATGCAATCAGTGGGGGAGCAAAGCTAATCACCGGAGGAGATAAGATCTCGGATAGTTGTTACAAACCGACGGTCCTATTTGACCCACCGGCAGATGCCAAAATCTCTACTGCGGAAATTTTCGGACCTGCTGTTTGCGTTTACCCTTATGAAGACATGGATAGCGCGATCATACGTGCAAACAGTTTACCTGTTAGCTTCCAAGCGGCCGTATTCACGCGTGACCTGGATACTGCTATGCATTGCTACAGGAACCTTGACGGCACTGCAATTATGGTTAATGACCATACAGCTTTTCGAGTTGACTGGATGCCGTTTGCTGGTGCTCGTACATCCGGCCATGGTGTTGGCGGTATTCCATATACCGTCCACGAAATGCAGACTGAAAAGATGATGGTCTGGCGCTCGAGCGCCCTTGACTGATAACAAACGACGGGAGAGAAAAATGAAAGCCTCAGATTTATTTGTACGTTGCCTTGAAGCCGAAGGCGTCGAAAGAATATTCGGTGTTCCAGGTGAAGAAAACGCTGACTTTATGATATCACTTCTTGACAGCAAGATCGATTTTGTATTGTGCCGGCACGAACAGGCGGCGGCTTTCATGGCAGATGTTCATGGAAGACTGACCGGAAAAGCCGGTGTTTGTCTCGGTACACTCGGCCCTGGTGTGACCAACCTTCTGACCGGAATTGCAGACGCTAATATGGACCGCGCGCCTACAGTCGCGATTATAGGTCAGGGTTCTACCAAACGTCTCCATAAAGAAAGTCACCAAATTATGGATTCTATAAGGATGTGCGAACCTATCAGCAAATGGTCTCAAACTATCTTAGCGGCGGAAAACATCACCGAAATTGTTCGCAAAGCCTTCAAAATTTCTGAAGCTGAAAAACCTGGCTTGACTGTGATCGAACTTCCCGAAGACATCGCCAAGAAGGAAGTTGATGACACGCCAATGTCACCGACTACCGTCCGTCGCCCTGCCGCTGATCACAAGGCCGTAGCTATGGCCGCCGATCTGATCGGTGCGGCCAAAAATCCTATCGTCCTTGCAGGTAACGGAGCCATCAGAAAGCGTGCAGCCAGTCAATTGTCCCGCCTCGCTCATAATTTAGGCGTCGGCGTTGTTAATACGTTTATGGGCAAGGGTGCACTCTCGATGGATGACGATCACTGCCTCTATACAATGGGGTTGGGTCAAGGAGACTACAACAATTTGGCCTTCGATACGGCTGATTTAGTGATTTCCTGCGGTTATGATCTGGTGGAATATGCACCAGCGAAGTGGAATCGAACCCATAAAGAAGATAAGAAAATCATTCACATGGACTTCTGGCCGGCAGAAGTAGATCGGGATTACATTCCAACCGTAGAGATTGTTGGTGATCTCGCAGATGCCTTATGGCAACTTAATAAGCTCGTAGAAAAACAACATAAAGGGAAACTTCCGCTTTTCGATATTAAAACCCGCGGTAATTTGCGTAATCAATTAACAGAAGATTTTGCCGCCGAAAAAGATGATACGGGTTTCCCCATGAAGCCACAAAAAATCCTTTGGGATGTGAGGCAGGTCATGGGTCCCAGTGACGTCTTGCTCTCAGATGTCGGGGCTCACAAAATGTGGATTTCTCGTTATTATCAGTGCCAGGAACCAAATACTTGCCTTATATCCAATGGTTTCTGCACCATGGGATTTGCGATGCCCGGTTCTTTAGGGGCAAAATTTGCATTTCCAGACAGGAAAATTCTTTCAATCAGTGGCGATGCGGGCTTCGGAATGAACGTGCAGGAATTAGAAACAGCCGTTCGCCGCAAACTTAATATTGTCGCAATGGTTTGGGTTGATGGTGAGTATGGTCTCATTAAGTGGAAGCAGCAGGACGGTTTTGACGGCAAACATTCACCACTAGATTTTGGCAACCCGCAGTTTAAAACCCTTGCCGACGCATACGGCTTATGGGGCCGTGAAATTACGGCAGCCGATGAGTTGGTTCCTGCACTTGAAGAAGCGTTTAAACAGGATGGACCCGCTCTAATTGCTGTTCCCGTCGACTATGCTGAAAACAGAAAACTAACCGCCCGTTTGGGTGAAATCGAAATACCAAGTTAATTAGTAAGAAAAAATGACTATAGGCGAAGCATTTGCTTCGCCTATTTTTATGGACAATCGTTTTTCCGACAGAAACATATTAATAACGACGGCGTATGGAAGAAGTTAATTACCTAATCCATATAGCTGGCAGTTAGAATTTCGGCTATCTGCACAGTATTGAGAGCGGCGCCCTTTCTTAGGTTATCCGCAACGATCCAGAGACTAAGGCCGTTCTCTGTCGTGATATCTTCCCTAATTCGACTTACATAAACAGCATCTTCACCGACACACTCCGATGGTGTTACATATCCTTCATCCTGACGGTGGTCTACAACCGCGACACCCGGAGCATCTTGCAATATTTTGCGTGCCTCTTCGGCAGAAAGAGGTGAATTAAGTTCCAAGTTCACTGCTTCTGCATGACCTATAAAGACCGGGACCCTCACGCACGTGGCATGCACCTTAATCTCTGAATCAAGAATTTTCTTTGTCTCAACCACCATCTTCCATTCTTCTTTCGTAGAACCGTCGTCCATAAAAACGTCAATATGAGGAATGACATTGAATGCAATGGGTTTGCCGAAATTTTCCTTAAATTTTTCGGCTGGTTCATTTACATATACCCCACGGGTCTGGTTAAACAATTCGTCCATTCCAGCTTTGCCAACACCTGAAACGGACTGATACGTTGAGACCACAATTCTCCTAATTCCCGCCACGTCGTGAATTGGTTTTAACGCAACTACCATCTGAATGGTTGAGCAGTTTGGGTTAGCTATTATATTCTTGTTTCGATACTGGGCGACGACTTCTGGATTTACCTCAGGCACAACCAGTGGAACATCCGGATCCATGCGAAACTGGGATGAATTATCAATGAGAATTGCTCCCGCCGCCGTCGCGCGAGGTGCAAATCCTGCAGATACCTGAGCACCAGGACTAGAGAGCACTATATCTGTATTCCCAAAGTCAAACTCTTCAAGATTCTGAACCTTTAAAACGTCGTCATCTCCGTAAGAGACTTCCGCACCAACGGAGCGCTCAGAAGCCACTGCCGTAACGGCACCCGCAGGAATACCGCGCTCAGCCAGAATTTGAATTATTTCACGCCCAACGTTCCCAGTAGCACCAACCACAGCATAATTATAACTCATCTAAGATCTCCTGGAACAAAATACCGAAGAAAACAACTTGGGTGGAACTATCGCCTTGAATAGATAACTTAACGTTGTACCAACACAATGTTAATGAGCGACCAACTGCACTCTTTTGAGTTTTTAATCAAATATTTTTAACTAGACCCAAAATATTTCAAGCGACGAGTTTATCCAGTTCTTTCAAAACAGCCTCACCCATCTCGTCGGTGGATACCTTCGTCTTACCGGTTTCCATGATGTCTTCAGTTCGCATTCCACTATCAAGAACATTTTTGACTGCCTGATCAATCATTTCAGCGTCTTCATCGATGTCGAAAGAATAGCGAAGAAGCATGGAAAAGCTTAGTATCGTGGCCAGCGGGTTTGCAATCCCTTGACCTGCAATATCAGGTGCACTGCCGTGAACTGGCTCATAAAGAGCGGGACAGCGACCAGAAGTATCTGCCTCACCTAAAGAGGCTGACGGTAACATACCAAGAGATCCTGTCAGCATTGCTGCGCAATCTGACAATATGTCGCCAAACATATTCGTGGTGACCACTACATCAAACTGTTTGGGATTTCGAACCAACTGCATGGCTGCGTTATCGACATACATATGGCTAAGTTCCACATCGGGAAATTCACTCTTGATAAGTTCCATCTCTTCCCGCCACATAACTGTTGTCTCTAAGACATTTGCTTTATCAATTGAACATACCCTCTTATTCCGTTTTTGCGCCAAGTCAAACGCCGTTCTACCAATCCGATGTACCTCAGGTGATGTATATGTGAGTGTATTTACGCCTTTACGTGTGCCGTCTGCCTTATCTTCAATCCCCCGAGGTTCGCCAAAATAAATACCCCCCGTAAGCTCTCGAACTATCATGATATCAAGGCCCCTCACCACCTCTTCCTTGAGGGTTGAAGCACTCGTCAAAGCGTCAAAAACTAGAGCCGGTCGCAAATTAGCGAACAAACCCAGTTCTTTGCGAATTCCAAGGAGACCACGCTCCGGTTGTAGATTAAAAGGGAGTGATTCCCACTTGGGTCCCCCCACCGCACCCAATAAGATTGCATCGGATTTCTTTGCCGCAAAAAGTGTCTCATCCGGCAACGGATGCCCCGTGGCATCAATGGCGGCACCACCAATCAATCCTTCTGTCACATCAAATCTAACCGAGCGCCGCTGACCCACCCATTCAACGACCCGACGAACTTCAGCAATAACTTCAGGGCCTATACCGTCACCAGGTAACAAGAGTAGTTTTTTATTTGCGGCCACTTCATTCGCCCTTGGTAGAAAAATCACAAATCATGCCCATGGTTGAGTGGCCTTTAGTCTTTCCTCAAAAGCATGAATTTTACCTTCTTTTTGCATCGTCAAACCAATATCGTCGAGTCCGTTCAATAGACAATTTTTTTTGTACGGGTCAATATCGAACTCAAACACGCCATCATCTGGCCCAGTGATTTTCTGAGCATCGAGGTCAACGGTAATAGTCGAATTAGAGCCTCTCTCTGCACCTTCCATTAATTTATCAACATCTTCTTGCGGTAATTTGATTAACAAAATTCCATTTTTGAAACTGTTGTTATAAAAAATGTCCGCAAAGCTCGAAGAGATAATACAGCGGATACCAAAATCTTCCAGAGCCCAGGGAGCATGCTCCCGAGAGGACCCACAACCAAAATTGTCGCCTGCAACCAATATCTCGGCATTTTTATAAGCTGTTTTGTTCAGCACAAAATCTTCCCGCTCATTGCCTTTTTCATCGAAGCGAAGCGTGTAGAACAAACTTTTGCCCAGCCCCGTACGTTTGATAGTCTTCAAAAACCGAGCAGGGATTATCATGTCTGTGTCGACATTGATAGTTGGTAGAGGTGCTGCAACAGCCGTTAGCTTATCGAATTTTTGCATGATTTCACCTTTATTTTAATCAACGCCAAGGTCACGCACATCGGTCAAATATCCCTTTATGGCTGCGGCGGCGGCCATGGCTGGGCTTAACAGATGCGTTCGCCCTCCTGGTCCCTGTCGACCTTCGAAGTTGCGGTTGGACGTGGAGGCTGACCGCTCGCCTGGCGCGAGTTTATCCGGATTCATGCCCAGACACATGGAACATCCAGGCTCCCGCCAATCAAACCCCGCTTCAATGAAAACTTTATCGAGACCCTCTTGTTCGGCCTGTTCCTTAACTAATCCAGACCCTGGAACAACCATGGCAGAAACATGGTCCGCCACCTTTCGGCCGTCCGCAACTTGAGCTGCCGCACGCAAATCCTCAATACGACTATTAGTGCAGGAGCCGATAAACATTCGATCTATTTTAATTTCTTTCAAAGGTAACCCTGGCTCCAAACCCATATACTCCAGTGAGCGTTCCATTTTTTTCCTGCGGTTTGGATCAGTCTCATCTGTGGGGTGAGGCACTCTCTCCGTAATCGGGAGCACATCTTCCGGGCTTGTTCCCCACGTTACTTGCGGGATTATATCACCCCCTTGAAGAGTAATTTCAATGTCAAAACTTGCGTCATTATCCGTTTTAAGAGTTTTCCAACACTCCACAGAAGCTTCCCAAGTTGAACCTTTTGGTGATTTAGGTCTTCCCTTAAGGTATTCGAATGTTTTTTCATCGGGAGCAATAAGCCCGGCCCTAGCACCAGCCTCTATGGTCATATTACACATGGTCATACGGCCTTCAACAGAGAGAGCGCGGACAGCCTCACCGGCAAACTCAACAACACATCCAGTACCTCCTGCCGTCCCAATCTCCCCAATAATTGCAAGGATCATATCTTTTGCAGTTACTCCTATTGGCAATTCGCCATCGACCGTCACCCTCATATTCTTTGCCTTAGTTTGGATCATTGTCTGGGTAGCAAGTACGTGTTCTACCTCCGACGTACCTATACCAAAGGCTAGGCATCCAAAAGCGCCGTGGGTGGCCGTATGGGAGTCACCACAAACCATAGTCGTTCCTGGCAGAGTAAAACCCTGCTCCGGTCCAATCACATGGCAAATACCTTGGCGGATGTCATTCATATCGTATAGCTCTACCCCGAAGTCAGCACAATTTTGGTCGAGCGCTTCGATCTGAATTCGGGACTCTTCATCTTCAATACCTATGGAACGATCCGATGTCGGAACATTATGATCGGCAACAGCTAGCGTCAGATCCGGACGACGTACACTTCTTTTGGTGTTGCGTAATCCTTCAAACGCTTGAGGACTAGTAACCTCATGGACTAGATGGCGGTCAATATAGAGCAAGCAAGTGCCGTCATCGCGCTCGTCCACCAAATGAGATTCCCAGATTTTGTCGTAAAGGGTGGTCGGTCTATTCATGCGTTGCCTCCTCATAGCCATCTATAAAGACTACTAATCTTGTTTGTGGGCACTAGAGATGTCTACCTTATCGACACCGTCCTCCAATAAATTTTCTTCTGTTGTCTCATTCAATTCCACAGACGACGTTTCTTCGTCAACTTTATCGGCGACTGTATCTTCAGAAATTGAATCCTCTAGCCCCATTGCATCCGCCTGTGCGGCGTTGGCTGCAAGCTTTAGATCAGCTGCCTGTTGCCGTTCCGCGGCGCTAAGTTTAGCGGCATAACCATCAGTCCGCTCCGCGACACGGGCTCGTTTCCCTTGACGACCTCGCAGATAATACAATTTCGCTCTTCGGACATCACCTCGGCGGATTACCTCGATACTCTCGACATTGGGTGAATAAACCGGAAAAACTCGTTCAACGCCTTCGCCATAGGAAAGCTTTCTAACAGTGAAGGACGAGTGAAGTCCATTATTTTTACGGCCGATACACATCCCCTCAAAAGCCTGGATCCGCTCCCGGGCACCTTCAACGACCTTTACATTTACCCTTATAGTATCGCCCGGAGAAAACTTCGGTATCGATTTTTTCTCTGTCAGTTTTGCAACCTGCTCTCGTTCTATTTCTTGTATGGTATTCATGGTTTCTTTCCTTGTTGAGGTCCGGACGATCAGGTCCGGTTGGCGGCATAAAGATTCCAAAGATCAGGCCGCCGTGCACGTGTTATTTTTTCAGATTCCGTTTGCCGCCAAGCTCGAACTTTATCATGATGACCGGACAGCAGAACATCTGGCACCGTTCGTTCCCGCCAGATACGGGGCCGGGTATATTGAGGGTATTCCAATAAACCTCTCTCAAAACTCTCTTCATTTTGGCTCAAATCACTACCCATGACACCTGGTAACAAGCGAACGCTTGCGTCAATTAAACTGATAGCTGCGGGTTCACCACCTGACAAAATATAATCCCCAAGACTAATTTCTTCCATATTCCAGGCATCAATTGCGCGTTCGTCAATACCCTCATATCGCCCACAAACTATTACAACGCCGTTACCCGCAGCCAGATCTCTTACTCTATGCTGTGTCAGAGGTGCCCCTCGTGGAGTTAGATATAAGATAGGCAAACTTATTTGACTGAATGACTCTGAAACATAATCTAGAGCTTTATCTATTACGTCCGCTCGCATAATCATTCCTGCACCGCCACCAAACGGTGTGTCATCTACTACATGATGGTTCCTGTCTGCAAAGGACCGGATATCCAGCATTTCTAGTGCCCAGACACCCTCATCAAGGGCCTTCCCCGCAAGGGAACAACCTAATGGACCCGGGAACATTTCCGGGAACAATGTAAGGACCTTTGCAGTCCAAATAGCAGTGTTTGAACCCATTAGCCTGTTTCCATCGTGTCTGCCGTATCTTCTATATCTAATTCAGTCGGAGGTTTAACCACAACGCGGCCTCCTGCAATATCAACAACTGGGACAACGTCTAGTGAAAAAGGCAGACTGCACAAATTTCCATCCCGCATCTCTAACTCCATTACGTTGCCTGCACCAAAATTATCCACGGATTTTACCTTACCAATTAAAGATCCATCCAAATTTACAGCATCTAGTCCAATCAGATCAGAAAAATAAAACTCACCTTCATCCAGTTCAGGCAGCGAACCCCGTGACACATATAAATCCAAACCCTTTATCGCCTCAGCGGCATCTCGGTCTTCGATCCCGCTAATTTTAACCACCAATCCCTTTTTTGTAGATCGGAGTATATGAATATCATACATATTTTTCCCCGTCTTATCACTAACAGGTCCATAGGAAGTTATATCTTCAGGCTGCGTAGTATAACTTCTTATTCTTAAGCTTCCATCAAGTCCTTTAGGACTCGATACTGTGCCCACGCAAACCTTCACTTTTGATTGGTCAACTGTATTGTCTGAAGCTGCCATAGTAATCAGTAAACAATATTATTTCTGTATTACTCCCTACTTATCGTTTTTCTCCGCTCCTTCTTCAGCAGGCTCTTCATCTGCCGAACTCTCCGCAGGTGCTTCATCTACCGAGCTCTCCGCAGGCGCTTCATCTGCCGAGCTCTCCGCAGGCGCTTCATCTGCCGAGCTCTCCGCAGGCGCTTCATCTGCCGAGCTCTCCGCAGGCGCTTCATCTACCGAGCTCTCCGCAGGCGCTTCATCTGCCGAGCTCTCCGCAGGCGCTTCATCTACCGAACTCTCCGCAGGCGCTTCATCTGCCGAGCTCTCTTCTACCGAGGGTTCCAATACCGCCGCCGCTGCAGTATTTTTTGTCTCTTCTTCCTCTTTTTGCCGCTCCAAGGTCTTCGCACGCGGCAAATGTTGTTTTGTTTGCTCATGACGTACTGGCAAAGTGATAATATCTGCATGTCCTAAAAAACGAGCCACACGATCGGATGGTTTTGCACCTTGCGACAACCAATATTTTATTCGCTCTTCCTTGAGAGTGATCCTGTTTTCACCATCTTTTGAAACCATTGGATTATATGTACCAAGACGCTCAATAAATCGGCCATCCCGCGGGCTTCGAGAGTCCGCAACTACGATGCGGTAAAACGGCCGTTTCTTGGCGCCACCCCGTGATAATCTTATTTTTAGGGCCATAGTATTTTATTTCCTTCCGGCAAATTTAAAGTTTTTCAATGCGTTCTCCATCATAATCGCTCCCGTTATTTAACAGATGGGAACGAACCAGGAATACCGGGCATTCCCGGCATAGGAGGGAGACTAGCCGAGATCCCATTTTTTCCTGTTTTACCCATCTTCTTCATCATCTGGGCTATCTGCTTATGCTGCTTTAAAAGGCGGTTTACTTCCTGGACTGTAGTGCCCGAACCGTTTGCTATTCTAATTCGACGCTTCGCATTCAAAATTTTTGGATTTTGCCGCTCCTTTATAGTCATTGAGAGAATGATAGCCTCTTGGTGAACGATAGTTTTATCGTCAATATTAGCGTGGGCCATTTGTTTTTTTATTTTGCCAACTCCCGGCAACATTCCAAGAAGTCCTTGTACATCCCCCATTTTTCTGACCTGAGAAAGCTGATCTCCCAAATCCTCTAATGTAAACTGGCCCCTGAGTGCGCGCTTTGCAGCCTTTTCCGCCTCTTTGTGATCAATGGCATCAGCAGCTTTTTCCACTAATCCAACGACATCACCCATTCCAAGAATGCGGCCTGCAACACGTTCCGCCTGAAAAGGCTCCAATGCGTCAAGCTTCTCGCCAACGCCAATTAGCTTGATTGGACAACCCGTAACTGCCCTCATTGAAAGTGCCGCACCACCGCGGGAATCACCATCCACTCGTGTAAGGACAATGCCTGTAATACCCACTTTTTCATTAAACTCTCGGGCCGTATTTACGGCATCTTGACCACTAAGAGCATCAGCCACTAAGAGCGTTTCAACTGGGGTTACAGATTTTCTTATTTCCGAAACCTCAGCCATCAATTCTTGATCGATTGAAAGACGACCCGCCGTATCAAGAATTACCGCGTCATAGCCTTCCTTTCTCGCCGTTTCCATGGCACGTTTAGCAATGCCGATAGGTTGCTCACCAAACACCGGTTTAAGTGACAAAACACCCGCCTGGCTCCCTAAAATTTCCAGTTGCTCTTGGGCCGCAGGTCGCACTACATCAAGACCAGCCAACAGAACTTTCTTGCCATCGTGCTTCGTAAGCCTCAGCGCCAGTTTTCCAGCTGTCGTTGTTTTGCCAGCACCTTGCAGGCCAACGATCAAAATTGGGACTGGCGGCGACGCCCGGAAATTTATTTCAGCGTCCTCTGACCCTAGCATTTCTACTAACTGATCATGAACAATCTTAATAACCATTTGGCCCGGGGTTATACTCTTAACCACATCCTGACCAATCGCCTTTTGCCCGACAACTTCAATAAATTCTTTTACTACAGACAAAGAAACATCAGCTTCTAGCAGAGCCACGCGGATCTCGCGCATAGCTATGCCGACATCCTCTTCCGAGAGTGTACCCTTTCTAGTGAGGCTTTCTAGAATACCGCCGAATTTCGAACTTAATGCATCAAACATATTCAAAAAAATTCAAGTTTTACAAAACAAAAATTGCCAGTGCGCGAAACTCGCGGACCAGCTTAGCCGCAAGCATTAACCCGCAGCCTCATAAACCGCTAAGAAAATAAGTTCAAAAGCCAAAATTGTCAAGAACACGTAAGCCTAAACAACCCATTAGAGGCTTATATCCACACTACAATTTTGCCAAAATAAATTCTTCCATGTCTAGCTTGTGGATGGTCATTTACGAGATTTAATGGAGATACAAACCTAGTCTGGCGTTTTGTAATGGACTTACCGTTGTTTCACCACTATAGCACCATTAATGGGAAAATTAACATTTATAAAAATGCACGGGCTAGGAAACGATTTTGTCGTCTTCGATGCCCGTATAAAAAAAATTAAGTTCGATGCCAGTACGGTAAGAGCCATTGCCGACCGACGAACGGGTGTTGGCTGCGATCAGTTAATAGTAATGGAACCCGCACATTCCCGAGAAGCCGATCTTTTTATGCGCATATATAATTCTGATGGTAGCGAAGTTGACGCATGCGGAAATGCCACGCGCTGCATTGCCGCCAAAATAATGGATGAGAATGCAACCGACCAGGTAACAATCGAAACCGGAGCAGGCCTCTTAGACACAAAACGTAAAAGAACCGGGATCACCGTAAATTTTGGGCAAGCCTACGATGATTGGAAAGCCATCCCCTTGTCCAGGGAATTGAACACACTACACGTGGACCTTTCCGAAGGTATTCTTTCGGATCCGGTATGCGTAAATATAGGCAACCCACACGCGGTGTTTTTTGTTG
Organism: Rhodospirillales bacterium; assembly: GCA_028345065.1. Lineage (GTDB taxonomy): Bacteria > Pseudomonadota > Alphaproteobacteria > Rhodospirillales > UBA2165. The sequence continues at coordinate 61,737 of JAOMCN010000005.1, read as the reverse complement.
ATGAATTGGAAAGCGTCCCTTTATCCAAACTTGGCCCCAAATTGGAAACTAATGCACTCTTCCCTGAACACGCTAATATAGAAGCCGTCCAAGTGATGACTAGAAATCACCTAAAAGTTAAGGTCTGGGAACGCGGTGTTGGCATAACCCAAGCATGTGGAACTGGTGCTTGTGCCGCACTTATAGCCGCCTGCCGTCGGGGCTATGCCGATCGGCACGCCGAGGTTGAACTTGCGGGTGGATTAATTCTGGTGGAATGGAATAAAGATAATCAGGTATTGATGACTGGACCGACGGCAACTAGCTTTACAGGTACTTGGCAGTTTAAAATTTAGTGCCATGAACAAATCAGAAATCATTACCCTTGGATGCCGCCTCAATAAATTTGAATCCGAGATTATAAATGGGCACGTCGAAGCGGCGGATCTAAAAAATATTTATATTGTCAATACTTGCGCCGTAACTTGTGAAGCTGTCCGTCAAGCGCGCCAAGAAATTCGGAGTCTAAGACGGAAAAGGCCGGACGGTAAAATTATAGTCACTGGCTGCGCTGCTCAAATCGATCCTAATTCATTTTCAGTGATGCCTGAGGTAGATCTGGTATTGGGAAACGAAGAAAAACTAAACGCAGAGAATTATATTTTAGACACAAAACAGGACCAGGTGTTTGTGTCAGATATTATGAAATCACGCGGAATATCTGGTCATCCAATTAACCGATTTAGGTCTCGTACCCGGGCCCTAATACAAGTACAGCAAGGGTGCGATCACCGCTGTACATTTTGTATTATTCCATTCGGTCGTGGAAATAGTCGCAGTATTCCGCCAGACTTTTTGATAGATCAAATCCGGAATTTAACGAAAAACGGTCACAAGGAATTTGTCCTCACGGGCGTAGATATCAGCTCTTATGGCCATGACTTTGTTGAAAAATCTACCCTTGGAAAAATGGTTTGCTGTCTACTTGATCAGGTGCCAACTCTCGAGCGATTACGTCTCAGTTCACTAGATCCCGCAGTGATTGATGAGGCGCTTATCTCAGCATTGGCTGAATATCCACGTCTTATGCCACATCTTCATCTAAGTGTTCAGTCCGGCAACGACATAATCCTCAAACGAATGAAGCGTCGCCATAACCGTAGGAATGTTGCTGACCTATGCGACAGGATCCGTCGGGTTCGGCCAGATATAGTCTTTGGCGCGGACCTAATTGCTGGCTTTCCCACTGAGACCGAAGAAATGTTTCAAGACACGTTGAAACTTGTTGATGAAGCCGGTCTAACCTATCTGCATGTATTCCCTTACTCACCTCGCGATGGAACGCCAGCGGTTAGTATGCCACAGGTGCCGATTGGTTTACGAAAAGAGAGGTCCAAAAGACTCCGGGAAAAAGGCGATCTTGCTAAAACTATCTATTTTGATCAATTGCTAGGTTCAAAAGCTATCGTACTTATCGAAGAGAAGGGACGCGGCTATACTGAACACTATGCTCCTGTCCAAATTTCACAAAAGCTAGAAAGTGGATACATCCATCGGTTAAGAATAACTGGCCACAACAATCAGATACTTTCGGCAGAATTATTACCTTGAATAACAATTATGATGATAACCTTCAAAAAGGGTGGCTTGGTAAACTTGAAGCGGGCCTCACAAAATCATCCCTGTCTCTAACCAATTCCCTAAATGAACTATTGGTTAAAAAAAAGCTTGATTCACAAACCCTAGAAGAAATCGAGGATGTACTCATCACAGCAGATTTAGGAGTTGAAACAGCACGCAAAATATCAAAAAAATTGGCATCAACCCGGTTTGGCAAGGATGCCAACCCGACAGAAGTCCGACGAGTTGTTGCTGATGAAATTATAAAGATACTGTCACCTTTAGCACAACCACTCTCCCTCAACCCAGCAAACAGACCACATGTAATGTTGGTATGCGGAGTTAATGGCAGTGGTAAAACCACGACTGTCGGTAAATTAGCCCACAAATTTGTCGACGATGGTAAACATGTTATGCTCGCGGCAGGAGATACTTTCCGTGCTGCCGCGACTGAACAACTTAAAATTTGGGGAGAACGTGCCGCATGTTCTGTGATTTCAAAAGAAACGGGGTCAGACCCGGCAGGCTTAGTTTTTGAAGCGTTCCAGCAAGCTCGTAAGGATAGCACTGACGTTTTGCTCATTGATACCGCCGGTCGCCTCCAGAACAACTTGGAACTTATGGAAGAGCTTCAAAAAATCATCCGTGTCGTACAAAGGTTTGACAAAACTGCGCCACATAGCTGTTTGTTGGTATTAGATGCAACAGTGGGTCAAAACGCCCATTCCCAAGTGGAGATTTTCCTTAGAATGGTTAACGTCACGGGTTTAATCCTGACCAAAATTGACGGTTCAGCAAAAGGTGGTGTACTCGTCTCCCTTGCTCAAAAAAATGGTTTACCCGTCCACGCTATAGGGGTTGGTGAACAACCAGACGATTTACAAACTTTCAGTGCTACCGACTTTGCATTCTCACTTTTGGATATAAGAACTTGAGAGGGGGAATGGTTTAGCTTTAGCGACTAAGTCATACTCGAAGATTTAAATAATAACCGCGAGGAACATCGTGACGCAACGACTGTTTAGATGATAATTTCATTTTTAAGCGCTCGATAGCTAGCCTGAACTCGGGGTCACTCATAGGCTCAGAGGTTGTCGCGTTCTTTTTTTCTGCCACTGGTGTTTGAGTTTCCCAACGCAAGTGCTCCCCAACCGTCAATGGTGGCTGTCTTGAATGAGAAATAAGGAATTCGTTACTCATGGAGCACTTGTTAACCTATAAGAGTTAAAAAAACATGAGTTGGAATAACATTTGTTTGAATACGACGAACTCCAACTCTAATTCTGCGGAAACTCCCCATCACTTATGCATCCGCCTGATTTATATTCACAAAAAAAACAGTATGATAAAATCCCAAACTCCTCATAAGGTAATTTTGCATTTCTACCTTTTCTTTAGCTTGATGGTTACTGGCGCATTCAGGATTCATTTTGCTTTATGGAAAATTTATCACAGAAATCATTTTAGTGTATTATCTGGTCTTAAAATTTTTGTGTAAATAATTTAATATCAATTAGTAGGTTGGGATTTGCCGTTTAAGGCCAAAAGGATATAACATATCAGTTCCAAACAGTAGCAATCTTTTTTAATAAAGGGTACTATGAACTACCAGTGGAAAGAAAATGGCAAAAGAAAAAGTTGTCAAACAAACCCTGCCTATTGAAGAAAAATCCGCCGGTTCGCGAACATTTCTCAGCGGCATTCGCTTAAACTCGCGAGTCATTCTGTTTGTTGTTATTGGTATCCTATCACTTGCCGCGATGGGAGGGGTATTCTTCAATGCGGAACAGCGTTTAAGAATTGCCTTAGATTCATTGACATCCAGCTATCACATTGCCAACCTCTCTTTCCGCGTTGAGACTGCCATTCTTGCACTCAACAGTGACAGCCAAAACTTTCTTATCAGCAAAAAATACATTTACGCTGAGAACTATTCAAAAAGATCTAGCGAAGCGGCTATCTTGCTAACAAACCTTCAGCGGTTACCCGCAGCATCCGATGGTCAAATGATGTTGAAAACACTAATTGAAGGTGTCACCAAACACGCAACTCATTTTCAAAACACGGTACAAATTGAATCTCTCATTGGGACTGGTAAAGACAAAGGGTTGGTGGCTAAAACCGCTATTTCAGGTACCAAACTGCAAACACAAATTTCGGCAACTCGGAACAGTAAGCTTGTCAATGAGATTAACGCCCTTCGAAAATCGGAGTTAAAGCTACAAGAATCTACTTCCCCGGAAGACGCTCAAAACATCATGAGAGCTGTTAAAAATATTCGCCAGTCTTTAATCGCATCTCGGTTATCTAGCTCAGTTAAAAGAGTAATCAACAACAGAATTACGCCTTATGCGTCAGATTTAGAAGGTTTAGCGCAAACCCGTCTTGGTCAAATAAGAGAGATAACACGTATGGGTGAAGTAAATGCAATTTTAGGACAAAGTTTAAAAGCGCTGGTGACCTTCACGAGAACTCTAAGTAAGAGCACAAGGAAAAATTTTGAGACTAAACAAATAGAAATACGCAACATTATAGCCGGGGGCTCAGCATTCATCATACTATTGTTCACCCTCGTAGGCACTATCCTAATGCGTAGCATAGTGCGTCCTGTAAAATACCTTGCAACAGCGGCTATGCAGCTAGCAGGAGGCGACGAATCGGTAACTATCCCTGCTATAGAAAACCAGGATGAAACTGGAGAAGTAGCAATCGCACTTACCTACTTTCGGGAAAACATGATAGAAGCAAATACATTAAGAAAAGAACTGGAGTATTATCTTCGAGATGCTGACCAGCGTAATGAATATCAAAATCAGGGGTCTCTACCAGTAGAAGCAAGGGCGGAACAAACCGCCCCAGAAGATGATGTAACAGCAGAATTGAATGTAGGGACTTCGTCTGATTTACCAATTCTAAATTCAGACGCTACACCACCGGAACCTAGCCAAAAGTTGAGAGAAACTGAAGTACTCGAAGATACACCTATAGACTTACGGGTTACTCAACAGAACCAAGACGAGGGGGAAGGAACGTTGCAATCTAAGCCAATTTCTGAAGCAAGCCAGCTGGTAGCCGAAACCAGCCAAAGTGCTTCCAGTGCGGCTAGGGATGCAGAGCGGTGCGATGTGATGATTAACGGATTATCAGGTGCATTAAAGAAAATTAAAGATATCGAATTACTGTTGGAGTCTATTAATGACCACATGAGCCTTTTAGCTGTTCAAACTGCTATAACTAATGAAACGGGATCTGATGACCCAGATAAGGTTATTTCGCGGCCTCAATCACCTTCCGATGAAAATCAACGACAAAACCCCAACGAATTTGTTACTGATAATTTAGATACGCTACAAAACGGTACGAAGCGCGCTATCCGAGCCATTCGGCAAGTGGGCCAAACCATTCAAGAGGTAAATCAGGTAGCGCTCGAAATTGCCGCCGAAGCATCCAACGACGCGCTGGATGCTGCAACAATGCTTTTGCACCAATCAGAAAATTTGCGTGGAATGCTTGATGGTTTGTTAGAGAAAATCAAACCTAGTGATGTAACTGAGCCGAATAGCTAAAAAACGCCTTAAATTAATGTTAGTCCTCCAAGACTTCCACCCCTGGCAAACTTCTTCCCTCAAGCCATTCTAAAAAAGCTCCGCCAGCCATAGTTGTGTATGTAAAGGCATGTTCTGCGCCTACCCGCTCCAACGCTGCTACAGTGTCACCACCTCCAACAACACTCATTAATTTACCGGCACGGGTAAACTCTACTATTTTTTCTGCGACCGCTATAGTACCTACATCGAACGGTGACACCTCAAATGCTCCCAGGGGTCCATTCCAGATTACGGTGCGGCAAATTTTACAAATCTCTCCCAATTTTTTAATACTTCCGTGTCCAACATCGAGTATCATTTTCTCTTGAGGCACTAGTTCGACCTTGACATTCTCGATCTCGATATTTGCTTCTAGCGCCTTTGCAACGACCACATCGATTGGAATAACAACCTTACAATCATGGTTTGAAGCGCTAACAAGAATTTCATTGACGACTTCCGTCATTTCCACTTCACAAAGGGAAGTCCCGACGTTGTGTCCTTTTGCATAGAGGAATGTGTTAGCCATGGCGCCACCAATTATGAGATATTGAACCTTAGTCGCTAAATTTTTGAGCACACCCAGTTTAGAAGAAATTTTACTGCCTCCGATGATGGCGGCAAGTGGAAGCTTTGGTGTTTCAAGTACTCGGTTTAATATTCCAATTTCTTTCTCCATCAAACGTCCCGCCACTGATGGAAGAAGTTCAGCAACGGCTTGAATAGAAGCGTGAGATCGGTGGGCACATGAAAAGGCGTCATCAACATAAATATCTGCTAATCCTGCCAGTTTAGTAGCTAACCCAAGATCATTTGTTTCCTCTCCGGCCTCATAACGCAGGTTTTCAAGCAGCAAAACCTGCCCTTGAGCAAGTTTATTTGCTGCCGATTTAGCAGCACTTCCCACGACATCGGCAACAAAACTTAAATCAACACCAGGAAGATTGGTGCGTAAGGTTTGCTCTATAATACTAAGGGATAAATCTGGTACTTTCTCTCCTTTAGGACGACCCAAGTGGCTTGCCAAAATTACCTTGGCACCTTTCTTTAATAATTCAACTATCGTTGGAATTGCCTGCTTAATTCTGGCATCACTGGAGACATGTCCATCTTCGATGGGCACATTAAAGTCTACACGAACAAGCGCCTTTTTATTGGCAACATTGATATCATCAATGGTTCTTAGTTTACTCATTAAGACCTGCAGTAGAACTCAGGCATTGAAACAACCAATGCTAAGATGGGCACCCATTAAGGTTGACCATTCACAATTTAGTTCAAGATCATCCAAATTTGTTATTATTATGCAACCAGACACATTATCCGTATAAAATTACGTTATTCCCAGCAGGCAATCTTTGCGACCCAGGCTGCTTCTGTCTGAGGACACTATTTGTCGTGTTAAAACACCACCCTTACCATCTTCCATAGATACATCACCCTCAATTGAGGTCTAAGCCGCCTTCAAATTTCTTAAAACGTATTGGAGAATACCGCCGTGGCAGTAATATTCTACTTCATCAGCGGTATCGATTCTGCAAAGAAGTTTTATATCTTCTTGGGTATCATCTACCCGTGTTATCCGACAATTAACATCCATACGAGGCTTAATTCCATGCGATATATCAGTAATATCTATTATTTCTGATCCATCAAACCCCAATGTTTCACGACTCATACCATCTTTAAATTGCAATGGTAAAACTCCCATTCCGACTAGGTTAGAACGGTGAATGCGTTCAAAGCTCTCTACTATCACGGCTTTTACACCTAGCAACCGAGTTCCTTTTGCAGCCCAGTCGCGGGAGGAACCGGTTCCATACTCCTTCCCGGCAACAATCACCAGCGGTACCGCCTCATCGTCATATCTCTTAGCCGCGTCATAGATAGGCATTTGCTGACCTGAAGGATAGTGAATTGTTACGCCGCCTTCTGTCCCTGGCGCCATGTCGTTACGTATGCGAATATTTGCAAAAGTTCCACGCATCATGATTTCATGGTTACCGCGCCTAGAGCCGTAAGAATTGAAATCCGTTTTGCGAATCTGGCGTTCAGTCAAGTAGTTGCCGGCTGGGCTATCCCCCTCAATAGACCCTGCAGGCGAAATATGATCCGTTGTTACCGAATCACCCAGGAGAGCTAGCAGTCGAGCACCATGAATATCTTCAGGATCGCTAGCTTCCTCGGCCATATTTTCAAAAAATGTCGGATACTTCACGTACGTGCTAGCGTTTTCCCAGGGATAAACATCCCCACCAACGTTTCTGGATTTTATAATCTGCCATTGCTCCGGCCCCTCCCAAACATCCTTGCCATAGCGGGCCGCAAACATCTCGGGTTGGATAAAGCTAGAGACCGCATCGCGGATCTCCTCGTTTGATGGCCAAATGTCTTTAAGGAATACATCATTATCTTCTTTATCTTTGCCAAGTGGGTCATTGTAGAGATCAACCTTCATGGAACCTGCCATAGCATAAGCTACTACCAGTGGAGGTGATGCAAGATAGTTAGTCTTAACTTGCGCATGTACACGGCCTTCAAAGTTGCGGTTGCCAGATAGAACAGAGCATACAGCAAGATCCGCTTCTTCAATCGCTTTAGCTACTGGTTCTAACAATGGACCGGAGTTACCAATACAGGTAGTGCATCCATATCCTACAACGTTAAAACCCAAAGCATCGAGATCTTCCTGCACGCCGGCTGCTTCAAGGTAATCGCTAACCACCTTACTGCCTGGCGCGAGTGAGGTCTTTACCCATGGTTTAGCAACTAAACCTTTTGCTAATGCGTTACGCGCTAGAAGTCCGGCCGCAAGTAAAACCGACGGATTAGAGGTATTTGTACAGCTCGTGATAGCCGCAATTACTACATCTCCATCATCAATACTGTATTTATTTTCTTCGGCCTTCACGGACCCTTTGCCAGCACCAACAAGCTTGAGAGCATCTTCAAATGCACTCGCCGCTTTTGAAAGAGGCACACGGTCTTGCGGCCGTTTAGGCCCGGCTAGAGATGGCTCAACTTCGGAAATATCCAAATTAAGTGTATCAGTAAATTCCGGATCGCGAGCGGAAGAATCCCGCCACATACCCTGTGCTCTTGCATAGGCCTCAACCAACGCGACACGTTCCGGATCGCGAGAGGTAAGTTTTAAATAGCGGATTGTCTCTTCATCAATGGGAAATATCCCGCAAGTTGCACCATACTCCGGTGCCATATTGGCAAGTGTTGCACGGTCAGGCAGACTTAATGTCTCAAGCGCCGGACCACAAAATTCCACAAATTTTCCTACAACCCCCTTTTCGCGCAACATCTGAACCACAGTAAGCACCAGGTCCGTTGCCGTAGTCCCCTCCTTCAAAGATCCAGTCATTCTGAACCCCACCACTTCGGGGATCAACATTGAGATAGGCTGGCCCAACATAGCCGCCTCCGCCTCAATACCTCCAACACCCCAACCAAGAACCGCCAACCCATTAACCATAGTTGTATGGCTGTCGGTGCCAACCAGCGTATCAGGGTAGGCAATTGTTGAACCATTTTCCTCAGCCGTCCAAATGGTCTGCGCGAGGTATTCAAGGTTAACCTGATGACAAATACCCGTACCAGGAGGTACCACCCGGAAATTATCAAACGCACTGGCACCCCAAGCCAAGAATTCATATCTTTCGTTATTGCGCTCAAACTCCATATCAACATTAGACTTAAAGGCATTGGCAGTGCCAAAATGATCAATCATAACAGAATGATCTATTACCAAATCGACTGGGCTTAACGGATTAATCTTCTTTGGGTCTCCACCAAGTTCGACCATAGCCTCTCTCATGGCAGCCAGATCAACAACAGCCGGAACACCAGTAAAATCCTGCATCAAAACTCTAGCAGGGCGGTAGGCAATTTCCCTATTCGATTTTTTCTCTTTGCCCCAATCTGCCAGTGCCTTCACATCATCAACGGTAACGGTCGAGGCGTCTTCGTACCGCAGAAGATTCTCAAATAATACTTTTAGGGAAAACGGAAGTGCTGATACGTCGCCAAGTCCCGCTTTGGAAGCTGCTTCGAAGCTAAAATAGTCATAAGAATTTCTGCCAACTTTTAAAATTCGGCGTGTTCCAAGACTGTCATGACCAGTAACGGGCATACGAAATCCCTCCTTAACAAAAATGTTGGAAGCAACCTAAACTTCAACCAACAATAAACCGGGGAATGGTTGGCTGTAAACTAACGGGATCCTTCATGAATTTCTATTGTTATATGCATGTATCTCTCAGAAAATATCTTAAAATACTCTCAATTTGATATCTTTCGTCAAAGTAAAAAATCAATCTGCCCCCTTACTTACTATTCTTAACTCATATTTTTATAATGAAAGCTGGAAAAAAGGGCTCTGAACCCGTTTATTGTTATTATTATGAGTTTCACTGGTAACGCGATTACATGCATTCGATCTGACCGTGTTGTATTTCAGCGGCTATCGTTCTCTGTCAAAGACGGTGAAATTTTATATTTAAAAGGTCCCAATGGTTGCGGCAAATCAAGTTTATTAAGAATTATGGCGGGATTACTACGGCCAACTGAGGGCGTTTTATATTGGAATGAAGAGAATATCTCAAAATCTGTAGATTCGTTTCTAGGAGATTTTCAATATATTGGACACCAGAATGCCGTAAAAGGCGCACTTAGCGTTAATGAAAATTTGAAAATTTGGGCAGAAATTTACAATTTAAATAAAAACAACATGTCCATAGATGATGCATTGCAAGCATTTAAACTCGATCGTTTGGCTAATCTGCCCGCTCGCTTTTTGTCCGCGGGACAAAAAAGGCGGCTAAACTTATCAAGATTGAGTGCTACAGATTCACGTCTTTGGCTATTAGATGAACCTTCCACTTCACTAGATGACGCCGGATCTTTATGCTTGAAAGAATTAATAAATTCCCACTTAGAGAGAGGTAATATGGTGATAATGGCAACTCACGAATCAAGCCTAGTAAATGGTAAAACACTAAATCTGGCTGATTTCGTATTTAACGAGTAAAAATTTAAAAACTGGACCAAAAAATATGAACGCCTTCTCCTCTCTTCTGAAACGAGATCTCAGACTTGCATTCAGACAAGGCAGTGACAGTGTAATGGTGATTGTATTCTTTATAGTAGTGGTCGTATTATTTCCCCTGTCTATTGGCCCCGAACAAAAAATCTTAGCCCGTATAAGTGCAGGAGTAATCTGGGTAGCAGCACTTTTAGCTGCGATGCTATCTATGGATCGACTTTTCGCTGCTGACTATGAGGATGGGAGCCTCGACCTTTTAGTTATTTCCCCACATCCAACAGAAATACTGGTGTTGGCAAAAGTCCTCGCCCATTGGTTAACGACTGGCCTGCCTTTAATAATTGTCTCACCCCTTTTGGGAGTTTTTCTATATTTGCAAGCAGATGGTTTTTGGGTAATGATTATGTCTCTTTTACTGGGCACACCCATTTTGAGTTTGATTGGCGCGATAGGTGCTGCTTTGACATTAGGGGCCCGGCGTAGTGGCGTTTTAATATCACTGTTGATCTTACCGTTGTTTATTCCCGTATTAATTTTTGGTGTGAGTGCTGTGGATGCGGCTTTAATGGGTCTACCCACTCGTCCACAACTACTCATTTTGGGCGCCTTCCTATTATTTGCCACCGCTCTTAGTCCATGGGCCAGTGCGGCGGCGCTTAGACAAGCCGTGGAATAACGTTACTTGGTTAATAGTATGATCACTACAATATACTTTCATAAATTATTGCTTCTAATTAACCTTGGTTAAACGCCATACTTTCAACCTATTAAATTTGGTTCACCAAATGCATCGATTAGCAAATCCAACGAGATTTTTAAGACTTTGTAATATGGTAAAACCATGGGCTATGGCCATAACATTGCTATGCTTAGCCACTGGATTATATTTTTCCCTATTTAAATCGCCCCCCGATTATCAACAGAGTGATACCGTTCGTATCATGTACGTCCACGTCCCAGCTGCATGGATGGCAATGTTTTGTTACTCTGCAATGGCGCTTTCTAGTGCAGCAGCATTGATCTGGGGACACCTTGTTGCACAATTAATTGCAAAAGCTACAGCTCCCATTGGAGCCTCTTTTACATTTTTAGCGCTTATCACTGGCTCACTATGGGGCAAACCCATGTGGGGCACCTGGTGGGTTTGGGATGCAAGGTTAACTTCTGTCTTAATTTTGTTTTTTTTATATTTAGGTTTTATAGTTCTTCACGATGCCTTTGACGATACGTCGCGAGGAGCTCGCGCTGCATCTATTTTAGCAGTTGTAGGTGCGGTCAACGTACCAATTATTAAATTTTCTGTTGACTGGTGGAATACTCTCCATCAACCGGCAAGCGTCGTAAAACTTGATGGCCCCGCGATACATTCAAGTATGTTAGTACCCTTGCTTTTAATGGCATGTGGATATACCGGTTTTTATTTATGGATGCTTATTGTGAGAATGAGGGCAGAGTTCAACAGCAACAAAATTCGGGCAATTAGGATAAGACAAGCTAACAGATAAGATCTTATATGAAATGAGCCAGTTATTTACATTTCTAGACATGAGTGGTTATGGCAATTTTATTTGGCCAGCCTTTGGTATCTCCGCAATAATATTGTTGGGAATATTGGTTCACAGCCAACGATTCTTGAAGCGCACTGAAAAAGAATTAGAAACATTAAATAATCAGGTAAATACTTCTGATATAGCCTAAGTTTTAAGTAATGAAACGAAAAAACAAACGTCTATCTATGATTTCTGCGGCATTTCTAGCTATATGTGCGGCAATGGCTCTAATCTTAGCAGCATTTGAAGACAACATAGTATTTTTCTACAGTCCCACTGAAATTATAAATAATGAACTTCAGGCTAATCAGCGGTTGCGACTTGGTGGATTGGTAGAAGAAGGTAGTGTTCAACGGGCAACAGGTAGTCCTATAATCACTTTTAATGTCACTGACCTGATAACCACGGTTCCTATAACCTTTAAAGGTATATTACCGGATTTGTTTAGAGAAGGGCAGGGTATCGTAGCCGAAGGTAATTTTCGTGGGGGTAAATTTTTTGCCACTGAAGTTCTTGCAAAGCATGATGAAAACTATATGCCCAAGGAGATTGCTGAGGCACTTAAAAAGTCTGGTAAATGGAAGGGGGCTGAAAATGCTCTCCCTCAGACTAAATAATGAATCAGAAAAAATATAATGAGTACATTGTATAATGATTGTTGAAACCGGCCACTTTGCTTTGGTAATGGCGCTGTGTGTAGCTGCTGTGCAGTCTACTCTACCGATGATTGGAGCACATAAAAAACACAGTTCGTGGATGGCATTGGCCTCCAATGCCGCCTTACTCCAACTTCTACTATTAATTATTTCCTTTGCAGCACTAACCTATGCTTTCGTTACATCAGATTTTTCTGTTACCTTGGTCTTAAACAATTCCCATACACTAAAACCCTTGCTTTACAAAGTAAGCGGTGTTTGGGGCAACCATGAAGGATCCATGCTCATGTGGGTATTGATCCTGGCTATCTATGGAGGCGCCGTCGCCATTTGGGGTAACAATCTTCGCCCGACCCTCAAAGCCAGAGTACTAGGTGTACAGGGAATCCTTGGATTTGGCTTTTTGTTATTTATTTTATTTACTTCCAACCCATTTAATAGAATATTTCCAGCTCCGATAGATGGTCAAGACTTAAACCCCCTCCTTCAAGATCCCGGTTTAGCCTTTCACCCTCCCCTTCTTTATTTAGGTTACGTGGGATTTTCTACTACATTCTCTTTTGCCATTGCGGCTCTTCTCGAAGGACGAATTGATCCCGCCTGGGCTCGTTGGGTCCGGCCATGGACATTAGCCGCCTGGGGATTCTTGACTGGTGGCATAGCACTGGGTTCATGGTGGGCCTATTACGAGCTGGGTTGGGGTGGTTGGTGGTTTTGGGATCCGGTAGAAAATGCCTCATTTATGCCGTGGCTAGCTGGAACCGCCCTTCTCCATTCTGCAATTGTTTTAGAAAAAAGAGATAATTTGAAAAGCTGGACAATATTTTTGGCAATTATTGCTTTTGCCTTAAGTATGTTAGGAACCTTTTTGGTCCGGTCAGGCGTTATAACGTCTGTTCATGCTTTTGCTTCAGATCCCACAAGAGGCGTTTTCATTCTCGCGCTCCTTGTCATAACTGTGGGATCGGCATTTGCATTATTCGCCTGGAGAGGTCCGGCTCTTAAAAGCACTGGTATCTTTCAGCCTATTTCGAGGGAAGGAGGCCTTTTAATAAATAATTTCCTACTTTCGGTAGCGACTGCATCAGTTCTGCTCGGTACTTTATATCCCTTGTTTATTGACGTTTTAGATCTTGGAAAAGTGTCTGTTGGAGCACCTTACTTTAATAGCGTATTTGTACCACTAATGTCCCCTATGATTTTGATTATGGGTCTCGGACCTTTTCTTAACTGGAAGCGTGGCGATGCCATACTTGCTCTGAAGCAATTACAAATTGCCGCTATCATCGCTTTAACAGGCGCCGTCATTACCTGGTTCCTTATTGATCGGGCCACTGTCTTAGCTGCTTTCGGCATTGGTCTTTCGATTTGGTTGTTTTGTGCGACATTAAGCGAACTGGCTGGTCGCATTCAATTGTTCCGTGCTCCCATCATTGAGGTTTTGCGTAAATTGAGACGCCAACCTCGATCCAGCTGGGGAATGACGCTAGCACATGGTGGCTTAGCACTGGTGATTGCTGGTATGACAGCCTCCAGTGCCTGGCGTGTAGAATCCATTCAAAGTATGATGCCCGGTGACACCGCTTTGGTTAGCGGCTTTGAGTTTACCCTCAAAAGTGTTCAAAATATCGAGGGACCAAATTACACAGCATCACGTGCAAATTTTGACGTAACCAATCGGGCTTCTTTTAAAATTTCATTGGAACCTGAAAAACGTATCTATGTGGTTAGTCGTCAACCTACAACTGAGGCAGGCATTTATTCCACCTTTCTCGGTGACCTCTATGCAGTAATAGGAGATCCGGATGGTAAGGGAGGCTATATCACCCGCCTATATTTTAATCCGCTCGTAACTTGGATGTGGTTTGGAACTTTTATAATGGTCTTGGGAGCTGGCATTAGTTTGAGTGATCGACGCCATAGGGTTGGTGCACCGGCAAGACGAAAATTACCACGCGGCGCAACAGCAGAAACTTGATTTTCTTTCTGAATAATGAAGAAAATTTTTTACTTTTTGCCATTAGTGATATTAGCAATCCTAGCTATTTATCTCATTATGGGTCTCGGTCGAAATCCACAAGATCTTCCATCTGTCCTTATAAACAAACCAATACCGGCGTTTGAATTAGCACCGATTAAAGGTCAAACGAAAGGTTTATCAAACTTAGACCTACTCGGACAGGTGACACTTGTTAATATATTTGGATCGTGGTGTGAGGCCTGTAGGCTTGAACACGATCTCCTTATGAAAATCTCAAAAAATAACTTAGTCCCGATTTATGGAATTGATTGGCAAGAACCTAACAACTTAGTGGGACCAAGGTGGCTTAAAAGATTAGGGAATCCGTATACATTAGTCGGCGATGATCCCAAAAGTCGAGGTGCCATAGCTTTTGGAGTAACTAAGGCACCTGAGTCTTTCGTTATCGACAAGAACGGCGTAATCCGCTTTAAACATACTGGTCGTATCACAGAAAACACGTGGAACAATACTGTTTGGCCTATAATAATGGACCTTAAGAAACAATGACCCCCGCTTTTTTCAGGTCTTCATGCCTCGTTATAGCCTTATTGATTTTGTTTCCTTTTAACACTAACGCTGTCGACCCTTCGGAAATTTTGGGAAATGCCACACTGGAAAAGCGGGCAAGACACATCAGCAAAGATTTGCGCTGTCTAGTATGCCAAAATCAATCTATTGATGATTCTGATGCGCCACTAGCCCGTGACTTGCGCCTTCTCGTGCGGGAACGCTTAATCCAAGGAGATACGGACAATGAGGTTTTTGATTATGTAGTTTCCCGCTATGGCGATTTTGTCCTACTACGACCGCCCGTTAAAGCAGTGACTGCAATATTGTGGCTAGGCCCGGCAATTTTCGTCCTTATAGGCTTTATCGGCTTATTACGGTATTTTCGTCGGCAGTCCAAAGATGAAAATGCAGAGGATCAAAACACGTGATATTTTGGATCTCCTCGGCAGTATTATTTGCCTTAACTCTTATGGCTTTGATCTTGCCTCTATTACGACGTAGTCGCGCCCCTTCCGAAGATCAGGAAATCATTGTTTACCAAGATCAATTAGCAGAAGTTAGCCGCGATTTAGATCGAGATCTTCTTAGCAGAGAATCAGCTGAAGAATTACGTTTAGAGATAAATAAACGTTTAAAGATTTTAGAATCTAAATCTAAAGACCAAGAGATAGTAGTTCACAACCAAACATTAGAAATTTCGGTAATAATTGGATTAATCTTGTTCATTCCTGTTATGTCATTTGGGATTTATGCAACTCTTGGGTCACCAAACAAAGAAGATCTTCCATTTGCATCACGACAGATTAGCACTAACCCTAGTGCTTCCGTTCAGGGGACTGGTAATGAGGGTCAAAAGACTGAGTTAAGTCGCCTCGCAGAGAACCTTGCGGACAAGATGAAGAGTAGACCCAAAAGTTTGGATGGTTGGATGTTACTTGGTCGTACGTATATGACACTGGAACGTTGGAGTGATGCCGCAACGGCCTTTTCACGAGCTCATGACCTTTCCCCCTCCGGTCCGGATATTGCTGCCTCCTATGCCGAAGCTCTCTACATGGTGAACGGTACAACATTCACCGCAAAAACTAAAAAAATTCTCCAAGAAGCACTTAAAGCGAATGAGAGAGACCCTAAATCACTTTTTTATTGGGGATTAGCCCTTTCACAACAAAATCGGCACAAGGCAGCACTACAGATCTGGGTTAATCTGATAACGATTTCAAATCCGGATGCGCCGTGGATGCCAACTTTACGTCGTCGCATGCAACAATCAGTCAAGGCAAGTGGTATACAATTAACCCAAATAAAGCCAACACTGAAAGCATCTAATCTTTCCAAACCTAAGACTGACGCATCAACTCCATCCAAAAATTTTCCTGGGCCCACACGAGAAGACGTTGAAGCCGCGAGTAAAATGACCGGAGAAGACAGGATGGCTTTCATACGCTCGATGGTAGAGAGATTAGCCGATCGACTTAAAGATGAGCCGAATGATCTTAAAGGTTGGCAACGGCTAGCCCGTGCTTACCAAGTTCTAGGCGAAAAAGTAAAGGCAGAGGATGCGCTGGCCCGAATTCGGGCACTCCAAAGGCAGTAAGATAATACTTGGTCACGAATTATTTTTAATGCCTTCTCCGTCTCGCGTGAGGTGGAGGTCCAGATACGTAAATTTTCCAATGCCTCTCACCCAAAACCAATAATGCAGGAACGCTACCCGATCCAACCACATCCTCGCGTTTTTGCCATTCTAGACCATCTTTGCTCGTTGCTATTTTAACATAATCCTGTCGTGGGCCTTTAACATCTCTCGGTTTTTCCTTATACGCCATCACGTATGAACCATTTCCGATTTTCTCCGGGCTTGGATCACAAATCATTTTCCCGTCGGGTGCCTCCAATACTAATTCAAAATCATCAAACTCAAGGCCATCTTTCGAAATCGAGCTATAAATACCGGCACGACCGCACACAAAAATGATGGTAGAACCATCTTCCAATAGAAGGGCACCAGGAACACCTCCCTTACCTTCTTGAACACGTGTTCCATTCTCAACGGTAAATTTAATTCCGTCATTACTGAACGCACTGAAGACACTTGCACCTCGTGAGATATACATTCGATAGGAGCCATTCCGCAGTTGCAAAACGAAAGGATCAGTTAGGCCACGTCGTTCTTGATATGAAATTCCTTTTTCAACAAACGTTGCACCTTGGTCATTGGATTTTGCAAGCAAAATTCTCCAGGTATCATCTGGCTGGTTGCGTGCCGGATCTCCTTTAGTGTTGTTAGAACCAAAGTAATAAATCCACACTTTTCCATCCGATCCCAGGAATGCCTCAGGATCGACGCCTCCTCTGGTTGACATACTCTTTACTGGACTAAAGTTCATAGTCCACGTTTGCCCGCCATCATCTGTTGAAAAGTGACGAAATCCTTTTTGACGTTCTTTTCCAAAGATGCCGCCCGCTCCGCCTGGTTTATGTCGCTGCGGCAGGCGTTTATTTATAAAAGCCCGCCGTTCCTGACGGCTTAGCAGAAAGAAGTTCGCGCGTTCCTCAGAACTGAGACTTTGAATAATCGCCTTCACTTCCGGCGTAGGTCCTCCTCCTTGCGCAGCGGCGTCTTTAATAATGAGACAGAAATTGAGAATGACTATCCCACTGGTCGAGGCTAAAATTATCCAAAATGAAAACACAAATGAAAAAAAAACTCTCATGACGTCCTTTCTGAAAGTAAACATAGCACAAACCTGTCCAAGTCGGCGTAATAAACAGACGTTCCCGAATAGACCTGTCCTAAGGTATTTTCACAAATAATAAGGTTTAACCGATTTTACAAATTATGTAGATGATCGAATATTCAAAAAGTTTCCATTGGCAAATATCAATTTGATAGTCTAGATTTGTGTTTAGTGTCAGATTTAATTTAGGAGGTAGTTGTGGCAACTTATGAATGCAGCCAATGTGGGATGGCCGTTAACGCTTCCTGTGCAAAATGTGATGCCCCGCTTGTGGATGATGTTCTTACAAAGGGCGACGGTACGAAAGTGCAAATTTCCAAATGCCCGAACGACCACGGAAAAATCAAATCACCAATGTGCTGTGGGCAAGATATGTCCTGTGCTGCGTAATTTCCTTGGAAAAACTGAAACAAGGTTTTGTTTTGTTTTTGGTAGTTTTGGCTATTTCGGCTTGTACCCAGAAGTTAAATGAAATGCGTGTGGATGTAAAAAAAAGTAAGGTAGAAATTCGTGGGATTGAAGATCGTAAAAATTTTTATGAACGTCGGAGAATGTTACACCACACAACTGGTAACAAGGAATTCTTCAAATTAGCAGTTGGGCTTTTATTCTAGGATCTAAGCTACTTCTTACGATCCATTTTGTGTTCAGATTCTACCCTTAGTGGGATATTTAAATCCGAATCCGTCATCCTTTTATTCTCCGGGAACCAATGGACTTTTCTTATAGAGGAGATAGCTTCCCAGGTCTGCCACCGCGTCTGCTAATAGTTGCAAGACTTGCTGTCGACCATCCCCGTTTTAACTATTTCTATTGATCAGTCTCCTTTATCTGGTCTAAGTTTTTAACTGGTTTTGAAACTTAAGGAGCGTTCATATGAAACGATCCATATTAGCTGCTATGGCAGTTGCGTTGGCATCATGCTCCGGACCCGGGTTATCTGAATACCAGAATTCTTGTGAAACTCAGCATAGAAAATTCCCTATGATGGTGGAATGTCTCGTATTAACCGTGAAGAATGATTGGAAACTCCTATCACATCACAAAAATAGCGACCTTGTAGGATTATACCTTCTACACGCCGAAAACCTCTCCAAGAAAGTATTAAACAGAAAGATTACCGCGGGTGAAGCTAGAGTGAAACTAGCCAAATTCTACGTCCAATTAAAAAAAACTTCCGATCAGCGTGACGAAAATTGAAGTCCCTATTATATTTTAAACACAATAATCAATAGACTCCCCAATTACATAGATATCAAATTCCACGAAGTTTTCTCCACAGCATTCTTCCGAGTTTGAAAAATGTCAGTTTATTGGCGGTCGGACCGCGATGTTCCTCGGAGAATTTTATCCAATTCAACAAAGCGTCATTGAGAGTAAGTGGTGGAGCTGATGAGATTCGAACTCACGACCTCTGCATTGCGAACGCAGCGCTCTCCCAACTGAGCTACAGCCCCACATTTCTTGGTGACCTTTGTAAATCTAAATCGTTGTTACAACAAGAATCGTTACCTGTATACACACGATCAAACACACGTATCAGTCACACGGCGATTATTTTCTGCCCATCACAATTGAATACTAAATCAATAATTGCCTGTTCACGATATTTAATCACGCCAACCCCGGCAATACTAACAATCACACCTTTTTACCGTCATATTTAGCTGATAAATCAAAAATAATTTTCAGAAATACAAATATAACACAAAAATTCTTCAATCTTGCGTTGTATCCAAGCTAACGTTAGGTTTCCCCAATGCTATTTGGGTCAGTCAGTAATCACGGAATTCATCTATGTATTCTATACTCATTCTAATAGACAATATCCTCGGCATCTACATGTGGTGTATTATCATCGTCGCGGTAATGAGTTGGCTGACGTATGCTGGGATAATCAATACCCATAACCGATTCGTTAGTATGGTCGGTAATTTCTTATACCGCATTACTGAACCAGTGTTAGGAATCTTAAGACGTTGGGTGCCTAATATAGGTGGCTTTGATATCTCACCGGTGATTGTTATCCTTTTAATCGTTTTTCTTCGAAACCTGCTGCGTGAATATGGTGGCACCTTCTAATCTCTTTTACATTAAAAATGATGAATTCGGCGTTATCGTTCGTTTAACACCTAAGGCTTCTCAAAATTCAATTGTAAGTCTAGCCCATGAAACTGATAGTAATGTCGTTATCAAATCTTCAGTCACCGCTACAACCGAATCTGGCAAGGCCAATACTGCCTTGCTTAAATTACTCACCACAGAATGGAAGCTACCGAAGTCATCGCTGAATATCACCAAAGGGGTAACCACTCGGAGAAAAATTATTGAGATCGCGAAAGACAGGCAAATAGTTGAGCCGGTTCTTACATCCTAAATTAAGGGACGTGCCAATAAAAACGTTTATTTGGAGAGGTGACTAATGGCAGACGCATTATTGATCGACGGGAAGGCCTTTGCTGAGAAACTTCGAGATGAAATAGCTGATAGAGTAAATAAACTTAAAGAACTTCATAACCTAACCCCGGGATTAGCTGTGGTATTGGTTGGCTCCGACCCTGCCAGCGAAATTTACGTCCGCAATAAACAAAAAATGACTTCCCAAGCTGGTATGAAAAGTATCGAGCACAAACTGCCCGCGGACACTTCCCAGAAAGAACTTCTTACGCTTATAGATGGGCTAAATTCTGATCCGTCTGTAAACGGGATACTGGTTCAGCTTCCCTTACCTGACCAACTTGATGAACAGATTATCCTAGCCGAAATTGATTACGCTAAAGATGTCGATGGCTTTCATCTTTTCAATGTGGGGAAGCTCGCTACTGGTGCTCCCGGGCTCATTCCCTGCACGCCCCTCGGCTGTCTGATGTTGATAAAAGATGTCTTGGGCTCTGATCTCTCAGGCAAACGAGCCCTTGTCCTGGGGCGTTCCAATATTGTAGGCAAACCTATGGCATCACTTCTACTTGGTGAAAACTGTACTGTCACTGTCGCCCACTCTCGCACTCAGGATTTAGCAATGGAATGTGCTCGTGCAGATATCTTGGTAGCTGCAACTGGTCGCCCCAGAATGGTTAAAAAGGATTGGGTGAAGAAAGGCGCCATAGTTATAGATGTCGGAATCAATAGGCTACCCCCCGATGAGGAAGGAAAATCTAAACTCGTCGGTGACGTGGACTACGACAACGTTAAACTGGTTGCGGGTGCACTAACCCCAGTACCAGGTGGCGTCGGCCCCATGACTATAGCGTGTTTGTTGCAGAATACACTTACTGCTGCATGCGCACAGAATGGCGTGGAGTTAAATCCCGTTTAGCTCTAGAGGAAAATAAATTAGCTTCTTATTAGTTTCACATGCAGGCTCTAACATCCAAACTAAACAAAAACACGTCGGCAAAATCCTGATAATAGTCCCAGCTTGTTCCGAACCTTGAAATTATTATGTTAAATTCGAAACTTTATGTAACTTCAGTTTAACTTTAGAAGTTAATTAATTAACCCGTAATTTAGGCTTTACTACAATTTTTTGATTTTTTTTCTGTTCGTCTTGACTTTACTACCTTACACCGAGAATTACGCCTAAGTTTATCAGCCAACGACAATAATAAGGAGAAGCTCTACAGTGGCAAAGGAAGATGCGGACGTTATCGTAATCGGCGCAGGGAATGCAGCATTGTGCGCGGCACTCGCTGCAAGGGAGCATGGTGCCAGCGTAATCGTGCTCGAAGCCGCACCAGAGGATGAATCTGGTGGTAACAGCCGTTACACGGCAGGATTATTTCGTATTCCTTACGCTAACATTGAAGAATTGGAACAAATTATTCCAGACTTATCGGAAGAGGAAAAAACCAACGTTGATTTTGGCAGTTATACCCGAGACCAGTTTTTTGATGATATGGCGCGAGTAACCCAGTACCGAGCAAACCCTGATCTTGTTAAAATAATGGTTGATCGCGCGCATGAAACGGGCATCTGGATGTGTTCCCATGGGGTTCGGTTCTTACCCGCTTATGGGAGACAAGCTTTCAAGGTAGATGGCAAATTCAAGTTCTGGGGTGGGGCACATATCGAGGCAACAGGTGGGGGTCCTGGCCTGATAGGGTCGCTCATGGACGCCGCCAAATCAAATAATATTGAGATACGATTCGGAACCCCTGCAAATGCACTGATCACCGAAGGAAATCAGGTGAAAGGCGTGGTATGCCGTACATTAGGTAAAACACAAAATCTTTTCGCCAAGACCGTAATCCTTGCTTGCGGCGGATTTGAAGCTAACTCGGAATGGCGAACCCGATGCCTGGGGCCGGGTTGGGATTTAGCAAAGGTTCGCGGAACTAGATTTAATATGGGTGATGGCATCAGAATGGCGCTTGATATCGGTGCGATGCCTTATGGAAACTGGTCAGGGGCACATTCTGTTGGCTGGGATCGCAACGCACCGGAGTTTGGTGACCTAGACGTTGGAGACAATTTTCAGAAGCACAGCTACCCCTTTGGCATCATTGTCAATGCTAACGGTGATCGTTTCGTTGACGAAGGTGCGGATTTTCGAAATTATACTTATGTGCGCTATGGCCGTGCAGTATTAGAACAACCTGGTCATTTTGCTTGGCAAGTATTTGATAGTAAGGTAACGCACCTGCTTCGGGATGAATACCGCATCCGCCAGGTCACAAAAGTCGAAGCCGAAACATTGGAAGATCTGGCAAGAAAACTTGATGGTGTCGACCCCGACTCATTTTTAAAAACTGTTACTGAATTCAATGCTGCGGTCGCCACTGACACACCTTTCAACCCTAATATTAAGGATGGTCGCCACTCTCAAAGTAATAATGTCCAAAAATCTAATTGGGCTAATGCCTTAGATACACCACCTTACGAGGCTTATGCTATCACCTGCGGAATAACTTTCACTTTTGGTGGTTTGCGAATAAATGAACATGCCAATGTGTTGGATACCTCACATCAGCCTATCCCAAGTCTGTACGCCGCAGGCGAATTAGTTGGTGGTATCTTTTATTTCAATTACCCAGGTGGGTCCGGCTTGGTATCGGGTTCAGTATTTGGGCGTATCGCCGGATCTTCAGCAGGCCGGCTGGCTATGGGTTTAGAAAACTAAAATATTTTTTCAAAACCCTATCTACCCCAGATAAAATTTCTGTTTTTTATACTCTATCTCGAGGGCCTCTAATTCTTGCTCACCAGTTACGGTAACGTCATATTCAGATCCTAACTTAGGGATGACGAAGAAACTAACATTTGTTATGCAGTGCCACCAAATACC
Organism: Rhodospirillales bacterium; assembly: GCA_028345065.1. Classification (GTDB taxonomy): domain Bacteria; phylum Pseudomonadota; class Alphaproteobacteria; order Rhodospirillales; family UBA2165. The sequence continues at coordinate 38,734 of JAOMCN010000005.1, read as the reverse complement.
AAACTTGAATTTTAAACTAGCCTAACTTCCAATTTTCAGCGTGGTTGGTCGTCTTTGATACCTTCTGCATCACTTCCTAAAATATGCCACGTCTTCATTCGCGGGTTCCCATTTCTTGTTGCTCGGCCAATCTTTTACCCTCGCAGCCATGTCAGTTCCGTAACGCACTCTAAAAAGAAGAGTGCGCTCAGTTCCATTTACATATTCATGCAGTTCTCCAGGTGGATGCACCACGAAAGCCCCTGGCACTACGTCAACAGAACCCTCTAGAGTATTCATTACACCTCCTCCTTCAAAACAGAAATAAATCTCTGTTGCATCAGGATGACAGTGGTTGGGGCTCACTTGTTCCGGTTCCCAGCAGGCGATGGTAACATCGCCACCCGCTATTTCACCGAGTATTTTTTCAACATGGTGTGTGGAATCAAATTCCTGTTCGTCGTGCAATTTAAAAACATGCATGTGCACTTCCTCCAATCGGGATTATTCGTTAAATTCTTTTTAACAAGGCTATGGTTGTCAGATTTTGTTGTTTGACCATAATTTGGCGGATTAATTGATTCATTTCAAATACGGTTCCAAAATTTACACTGCAAGACCTTGTTGATCAATATAGTGGCTATCCCTGTCTGCGAGATTACAATCATATCCCATGATTTTCTTGTTTGTTATTTAAAAACAAAACGCATTACCATTAATAATTTGATCGATTAATATTTTTATAGCGATTGCTTAGCCTATTTAATTCTATCTGAGACTGGCAAGATGGGCTCGTTTAAACTGGTTTTCTGCTCTATGTTTTGTCTAAGATTTACATTCAAACTCCTTCAGTTTAACCAAATATATTGGTCAAATAGAAATTTAATGTGACTGATAATTAATACAAATGGAGCCTTGATTATGGACACCCCTGCTATTGAGAATGCTGTTATCGCACTCATGCAAAACCGTTTGACGCCCGGCCCATTTAAAAGTCTGCCCGCTCAATGCAAACCGTCCGGGCTAAATGAAGCTTACGATTTACAGGAAGCTCTTAATAAAGCCCTTACAAAAGCCGGCTTAGGCCCTCGGGTCGGTCATAAAGTCGGATGCACGTCAAAGGTCATGCAGGATTATATGAAGATTCCTCATCCGTGTTCCGGAAGTATTTTTCAAAGTACAGTACACTCACTTGGCGTCTCACAACCTTCAAACCTTTACCATCAGGTTGGCGTTGAATGTGAAATTGCAGTACGGCTAGCTAAAGATCTCCCGCCATCTAGAGAACCCTATACCCAAAGCTCAGTATTTGACTGTGTTGAAAGCTGTATGAGTGCGATTGAAATAGTAGATAACAGATACCAAGATTTCCGGTCACTCGATTTAGAGACGATGGTTGCTGATGATTTTTTTCAAGCCGCCTGTGTATTGGGTGAAGAAATCGAGAAATGGCAGCACCTTGACTTGGCTGAGATTGCCGGGCGTATGATGGTAAATAAAATTGAAGTAGGGAATGGTAAAGGCGCTGATATTTTAAGCCACCCCTTTGAGGCACTTGCCTGGCTTGCTAATCATAAAGTTTCCCGGGGAACCTTTCTGTGCGCAGGTGAAATTGTGCTACTTGGAAGCCTAGTCAAAACACAGTGGCTTTCTCCAGGGGATAAGGCTGTTATCAAACTTGATCATCTAGGAACCGTGTCCGCTGAATTTTTAGCATAAAGCCCCCCCATGGGGCATCTATTTTCCTATCCAAACGAGTATTGCCTGGTAAACTGCACGTAAACTCATAGCTTCGCCGCCTTCCGGGCGGCCGGGTCTTGTCGTTGTATTCCAGGCCATCAGGTCGATGTGCGCCCAAGATGTCGTCGGTTCAACAAATTCCTGCAGGAAAAGAGCCGCTGTAATTGCTCCTCCAAAACCTGATTCAGCTGAATTAGTCAAATCAGCTGTTTTTCCTTTGATTTGACGCCGATAGTCTGACCAAAGAGGCAGCCGCCATAATTCATCCTGACAAGAGATGCCGGAGGCTAGGAGGATGTTTGCAAACTCGTCGTCATTGGTAAAAAGAGCGGGTAGGTCCGTTCCAAGAGCTACCCGAGCAGCTCCGGTAAGCGTTGCAAAGTCAATTATAATTCCCGGGTTATCACGTGCAGCTTCTGAGAGTGCATCAGCTAATATTACGCGCCCCTCTGCATCGGTATGTCCGATTTCTATGGTTTTTCCGTTACGAGTACGGATGATATCCAAGGGACGGATTGCGTTACCGGCAATATTATTCTCGACTGCTGGGATCAATACCCGCAACCGAACCTTTGAATGGCTAGACATTAGCATAGAGGCAAGGCCTAAAACGTGGGCGGCGCCACCCATGTCTTTTTTCATGAGCTTCATCCCCGATGCCGGCTTGATATCAAGCCCACCGGTGTCGAAGCAAACACCTTTGCCAATTAAGGTGATTTTAGGATGTGTCGGCTTACCCCACGTAATATCAAGTAATCGGGGTTCATCGTCGCTGGCGCGACCGATGGCATGGATAGCAGGGTAGTTTTTTGCCAACAATTGTTTGCCCTTAATCACCCTGATCTTCGCTTGAAATCGATTTGCTAGAGTGCGAGCAGCTTTTTCTAACTCACTTGGACCCATATCTTCGGCTGGAGTATTAATCAGGTCTCGCACTAGAAAAATGGCTTCAAGTGTTTGTTCTACAATTTTCCGGTCACACGCTGAAGGCCATTGAAGCCGTGTTTTTAAGGTTAAAGGATTTTTGTATTTGTCAAATCTGTAAGCGCCAAGACCCCAGCCGAGTGCCGCCAGTGTGGAAGTCTTGGCATCATTGAATCCTTCGAATGTGTAAGTGCCGTGTGGCAAGTCCCGGGCTAAACTGCCGCTGTCCCAGAGATTAGGTATATCGGATACCCCCCAAAGGACCTTGCCCAAAGAACCGTTGTTATTGGGAATTAGACAAGTATTTCCCGCCGCACCGTCAAAGCCAACCGTCTTGATCCACTTCTTCACAGATACTGCTTGAGCATCCGTCCATTTTTTAAAACCGTTCTTCTTTACAGGTATAATTTTGACGGCGTCTGCTCGTCTGCTGGCAAAGATTTTCATCTGGTTTTTTCCGTCTCTAGTGCTGGTCATGGCACTTATACAGCCAACGAAAGAGAAACGTCACTACAATTCCGGTGTTGTAGTTTTAAAGGGTTGTCTCTTTATTAATCAAATGTGATGGATTTATTCATGCAACCTGGTCAGTCAATGGCCGTTCTTTTTCCAGGGGCCTTGTCAAAAGGACTGCAAGGCAAACCATAATAGTCGAGACGAAAAGGCAGGTTGAGAGACCAAAGTATTGAAAAACCAGACCTGAAAGTAGCGTTCCAACCAGTCGGCCAAGGGCATTGGCCATGTAATAAAAACCAACGTTTAAAACAACTTTATCACTATCCGAGTAAGCGACGATAAGGAATGAGTGTATCGATGAATTAACGGCAAATACGAAGCCAAACAAAAATAGACCCCCCACAAGGATGAATTTTTTAACGCTTTCATTCCCTTCCATATATAAAAATTCGGGTGATATGCCAATCGCAATGCCTAAAGGAATAAATGCTAATAACATGCCATAGTATTTTGCATTTATAGCCCTAGCCCGAGTATTCGTAGCACTCGAAAAAACTCTTGGCACCATGGCCTGCACTATGCCGTAGAAGATAACCCACGCAGCCATAAAAACTCCTACTTGATTGAAAGACCAGTCAAGTTGGCCGTAAAGGAAAACTGGCACACCTACAACAAACCAGACATCCCTTGAAGCAAAGAGAAAAATTCTTGCTGCCGAGAGGAAATTAATTTCGCGAGATTTAGCAAACAGGTCCCGACGTGTGATTTCTTTTGTAGCCTTACCCAGGTCCGCCTTAACAAAACCGTAAGCTATAACGAGGATTACTACTAACAGCGCGGACATTAACCATAATGAAACATTAAAGCCCAATAACTGAAGAAGAACCCCGCCCAAGAAGAAACCGAGCCCTTTCATTGCGTTTTTTGAGCCGGTCAACAGTGCAATCCATTTAAATAACAAACCCTCATCTTTTTCATCTGTGACGAATTTGACTGCACTTTTGGAACTCAATTTGGTGAGGTCTTTTGCAACACCACTGAGAGCTTGAACCAACATTACGTAGATAACGGAAAAAGAGGCTAGCCAGTCTGGTTGCACCACAGATAACAAAATGAGAGCACAAATTTGTATGATTAAGCCTGCAAATAGAGTTACTCGTAAGCCAAATCTGGATCCAATCCAACCTCCAAAAAAATTAGAAAAAATACCCGTTGCCTCATAAAGTAAAAATAAAAACGCGAGGTCCAAGGGTGAAAAACCCAGAGTATGAAAATGAAGAAGAACAAGCATACGTAAAGCGCCATCAGTGATAGTAAAACCCCAATAGGCGCTAGTTACCGCTACATAGGTACGAAGTTCGTTTTTATTCACACGTCACCAACCGGTCCTATAAATAGCTGCCAACCATTTTTGCAAGTTCCATCATACGGTTCACATACCCCCACTCATTATCGTACCAGGCATAAATTTTAATTTGGGTACCATCTACAACCATAGTGGATGGTCCATCTATAATTGAAGAACGGGGGTCATTGGTATAATCCGTGGACACTAAGGGTTTATCTTCAATTCCCAAAATGCCTTTCAACTCACCTTTTTCGGCATCGTGGAATAACTGATTAAGTTCATCTGGTGTCGTAGCACGGGAAACTTCAAAAACACAATCGACAAGAGATGCATTCAGAAGAGGGACACGGACAGCGTGACCATTCAGTTTTCCCGCCAACTCAGGATAGATAAGTGTAATCGCTATTGCTGATCCTGTAGTTGTCGGAATTAGCGCATTCAGACCAGATCTGGCTCGGCGCAAATCATTGTGCGGAGCGTCTACCATTACTTGTGAATTAGTAACATTATGGATAGTCGTCATGCTCCCGTGTAATATTCCAAGATTTTCATGGACAACCTTCACTACGGGTGCCAGACAATTAGTAGTACAAGAAGCAGCGGTTACCACGTTATCGATTTCGGGTTGATACAGGTGGTCGTTTACCCCCATAACAATATTGAGTACATCTTCCTTTACAGGGGCAGCAACTATTACCTTTTTTGCTCCATTATCGAGGTGTCGTGCAAGTTTATCGATAGTCCGAAAACTTCCGGTACTCTCGATAACAATATCTACGCCAAGACTATTCCATTGGATATTACTCGGCGAAGTAAATTTGCTGAACGTTACGTTACGATCATCAATTACCAAACCATTCTCAACTGTTCCGATTTGACACTCCCATTTACCGTGGACGGAATCATATTGAAGCAAATGGGCGGCGGTATCAGGACCACCTTTAACCTCGTTAATATGCAAAAAATTGACCTCCGGCCAATCCCAAGCCACACGCAATGCTAGACGTCCTATTCGCCCAAAGCCGTTAATTCCGATATTAACCGCCATAGGTATACCTAACGTTGACAAGACCTATTAAAAAAACTTTAGATAATACATTTAAAATGGCGCTAACCCTTTTTAAGTAACACTATAACCCTTGTAGGGTAACGTCTCTGCCTAAACTAGCATCTCAATATTGCGGATTTATGACAACTCTATTGCGAGTCACATCCTGCAAAACCAGATTGTAAGCTTCCCTTACATTATCAAGTCCAAAGATATTGTCGCTTTTAATGGGATAGGGTTTATAGGTACCATTTTCAAATCCCTCCCGCAGGTTTTCTAAAATACCACCGGATACGATATGGTCATGATCCATATTGCTTACACCAACCAAAGTATGGTTACCCCGATAGAAGGTACGGAGGTTAATTTCGTTCTTTTCAATAAACGTCGAGATAATTATTTGACGCCCTTCCTTAGCTAAACATTGGTTGGCTAATTCAAAATATGGGCTTCCCACGGTGTTCATTATGATGTCTGCACCGCGCCCATTTGTGCGGTCCATGATTGCGCTCTGGATATCGGCTTCCTTAGAGAGGTTAATTACCTCCACCGGTCCGGAGGCGTGACCATTATAATCATCCCGGTTTCGCTCCACAGAAATTATTCGTCCCCCAACACCAGAACCTATTTGAACACTAGCCTCGCCCACTTTTCCATTTCCACCAAATATGACGATCGTCTCACCTTGCTGTACACGTGATCCCTTAACCATTCCAAGCCAAGCACACGTCCAGGAGACCCCAATTGAACCTGCTTCAAGCATGGAAATATTTCTGGGTTTGCTCCTCACTCCAGTCGCATCGATTAGAGCAAACTGTGCGTGGTTTCCGTCCCTTCTCATCCCAAGGTCTCCGCCGGTACCCCACACCTCTTTTCCTATATATTCGCTTGGTCCTTCTATCACTACGCCGGCATAATCCCGTCCCGGCGTTCTCGGCCAGGTGAGATAAGGCATTTTACCTAATAACGCCTTTACGTCTGAAGGATTTACTCCGCTTGCACAAACCTCGATTAAGCATTCTTTCTCACTGGGAATGGGCGGATCAATTTCCACTAATTCAAATTTAAGAGATTCTGCGCTTTCCGATTGTTCGGTTACCCGGATCGCACGCATATCCAATTTCCTTCCAATATTCACGCCTCATTTTGAGTTGGAGAATATGCCTAAACCTCCCTCAACATCAATATATCTACTCAAAAGGGTGGTCTTATCATACTTTTTTATCAATTAAGATATCTTCATTATATTGGGAGTGCCTTAATCAAATACGGATATCTACCATGCTCGTCTAGTAGGCGCCATAATCCCACCAGTACAGCATGGAGGGATTTAAATGCTTCCGTCATTTCCAGTTCCGGATAGTCCGGTAGGAATTCTTCAGCCAGTTTTTGCTCAAAATCCAGGGGAGTGTCTATAAGAGGGCGTATTTCCCGTAAATTCTTCCTGAATTGGGCCTCGTTCTCATCAACATAGCCAAACCGGGCGCTTAACGGGTAAAAAAGCGTGTTTAGTATAAACTGATCAGCGGCGGTAAAAAGAGCGCCTGTTTTTGTGCGGATGGGGTCTGTGTGCTCGTCATACTCGGTCTGCGTTCTCCCGAACAGACTGCTGCTTGGATCCCCCCACCACTTCAATCCCTGCATGGTCGAATTATATAACGACACCGTGTCCTCAATACCAAGATACGCACACAGTCGCCGCATTGTCTCTTTTGGATGCTCCTTGATATCTTCCAAACGCACGGCAACAGAAGGCTGTGTTTGGAACGCTGGAATATTGATGTCCATCAACATTGATAAAATTCTACCTCCAATGTGTTGATAAACTTTATATTTATTTTTTTGATCACTCTGTAATGACTTTAGAGCCCAAGACTCACAACTTTGAAGAGGGTTCCGAATGATCATTAATAGTTCAGCGCCGGGAAAATACTTCACAAAGTTCGCCATGCTGTAAGGATCAATCTTATGCAAGTGATAGAAGATCAGTTTCTTGGTATTGAAATCGTTCCCAAGGGTTCTTTCATAAGCATGGTGTATGGCGTCAAAAAACTGGCCATGATCAATATCCTCAAGACCGTTGATCACTTCGCCAAGGTTTTCGAGAAACTGGCTACGATCCAGGGTCAGGGGCATATCCTGATTTGGCCCCATTTTGACAAAACCTTCCTTCTCTCCCACAGACTTGTTGTAGTGGGTGTCACTGATAAACGCTGGGGGTATTTTTTCAGGATTGCGGGCATCAAATAGAACCTTATACAAAGATGAAAATCGATCCGGGATCTCCTGGAACCCCTTTCCACTGATCCAACCCCACACCTCCCTGCCAAAAAAGCCACTCATGTAGACCCCCGGCAGCGTCGAGATGTTTGGGTGATCATCCAGGAGACTGTGCAGATACCCCGATCCGCTTCGACCAAAGTGAAGCAGCGCAACCATTTTCCTCGGTGACAAATGTTCTGACCTGATGATCGATGGCGGTTTGGTTCCGTTGTCGCTGAGGACCGTTTCGCTTTGTATGGTCGGCATAGTGCCAGCAATGTTTTTCCAAGCCTCCTCGGTATCCCCGCCTGTCAGGGATCTTAACTGCAAACGAAGGATATCCGGCTCTGGTAGGGTCGGGAGAGCGTCTATCAACTCTTCAATAAAGGAAATCTCTGTCTGCTTTGTCAGTATATCGTGGCATAACGCTGGGATAGACAAATACAAATTTGAAAAAGTAATATAAGTTTTTGGATTGATGTCGAGGGCTTTTTGGAAGCTAATGCACGCTTCGTTAAGGCGTCCCATATCCAGAAGCGTGTTGCCTAGGTTGGTGTGGGCCTCACTATAGTCAGGATTGATATTAATAGCACTTTGTAGTCTTTCTGCAGATTCCGTTAACTTCCCCTGGCTATAAAGTGTTACACCCAAATTACCATGCGCTTCGGGAAAGTCGGGTTTAATCGATAAGGCCTTCCGATAGGTGGCAATTGACTTTTCCAGGTCCCCAAGATCCTGATACAAGTTACCTAGATTGAAATGTGCGTTAGCATAGCCGGGTTTTATGTTGAGAGCTTTGTGGTAACCGGCAACCGCCTCATTTATCCTCTCTAGCTCTTTAAACGCAACGCCAAGATGGTTGTACGCTTCGGCGTACTCGGGCTTGATATCGATGGCTTTTTGGTAGCTTAGCACGGCTTCATTTAGGTACCCCAGGTCGTGGAGCGCATTGCCTAGATTGATGTGCGCCTCGACGTAGCTGGTATCAAGACTTATAGCCTCGTGATAACAAGCAATGGCTTCCTCTAACCTCCCCAACTCTTTAAGGCTATTTCCCAGGTTACTGTGGGCCTCGGCGTAACCCGGCTTAAGGGCAAGGGCCTCGTGATAACTAATAACAGCTTCGTCTGGCCTCCCCAGCTCTTTGAGTGCAACACCCAAATTATTGTGTGCTTCGGCGTAATGGGGGTTCCTCGTTACGGCTTCACGGTAACTAATAATAGCCTCATCCAATCTCCCCAAGTTATTGAGCGCATTGCCAAGATTAAAGTGCGCTTCGGCAAAATCCGGAGCGAGGACGATGGCCTTTCGATAAAACGAAACCGATTCCACCAGCTTGCCCTGCTCTTTAAGCACTACACCAAGATTGTGGTGTGCTTCGGCGTAATCCGGGTTCCTAGTTAGGGCCTCACGGTAGCTGGCTGTGGCCTCATCCAGCCTCCCTAAACTTAGAAGCGTAATACCAAGGTTGTAGTGCACTTCAGCTAAGTTGGGATTGAGAACGATAGCCTTGTGGTGACTAGTAATGGCCTCATCCAACTTTCCTAGCTCCTGGAGAGCATTACCAAGGTTGCTGTGGGCCTCAGCATAATCGGGGTGGATCGCGATAGCTTTTGTAATTAGCTCAACGGCACGGTCGTTTTCTCCCACCTGATGAGCTATAACACCAAGCAGATGCAAAACCTCCGGGTGGTTAGGGTCAGCCTTCAATACCTGTTGATAAATAGTTTTAGCCTTCGACAAATCGCCCTTAGCATGGTACTGCCGACCAATATCCAAGGCTTTCTGGAGTGCTAGCACCTGTTGCACGGAGGAAAGGTCCACACTACTCATAACACACGTTTACCTTACATTAGAACTCGCAACAGTCATATCTATACGGATGATGACAGAAAGAGGAACAAAATTGAAGTTAGTTAGCGTATGGAGCGCTTTTAATCCCCTAGAGCCGGTTTTTTAATGTTTGTAGGGAACCGGTCAGTTTCCTAACCCTTTATTTTACTTATTAACTCTAGGGTAAATGGCGGAGGGAGAGGGATTCGAACCCTCGATAGAGCTATAAACCCTATACCGGTTTAGCAAACCGGCGCCTTCAGCCGCTCGGCCACCCCTCCAATCATGATTACTAGAGACATTAAATATAATTACACTTCAAGTATTATTTAACCAGAATTCTGACAAAACAATTATGAATAATTGGATCCAGAAAGTGTCAGGATCATTACCCAATCAAATTTCTGTATCTTCCAGAATGCTGTTACAGGTTCATAAAAATTTTATACGAAAGTGCGACTAACTAATTTTCTGAGTCTAAAATTATTTTAGTTTCCACGTAATGGTAGACGGATTCAGCCATAAGTCTTAACAGGTCATTAGCCGCTACTTTCTTCTTTTTCTTACGCAGAATTCTTTTGGCCATTTTCTGGTTAAATTTTAAAGCTGTTGAATGGACCCCAATCATCCTTTTATCGAAGAATATTTTGTCTTTGATTTCCGAATATTTTGGGCGGCTATAGAATTCCGAATTCCATTTCTCTGCTCCATTCAAAATCAGTCCTATTACTATGTTCCGGGTGGATTCTTTATCTATACCGAGCTCTCTAACTTTGTGGGCAATCAGTGTAGATTTCCATTCTGATGATTTTTGGAGGTTTGCTGCCCCCGCTTTTGCTCCCCCAGCCCCGTTGGCTTGATGACAAGTTGCACAACCCTGCTTTTGGGAATGATACAGGCGCTCACCAATTTTCAGTGCCAATGGGTCTTCAATATTACTCAGAATTTTCTCACCAGCGAATATATCGGTTAATGGAGCAAAAAATACCGTCAAAAGAATAACGGCCAATAGAGAAAATTGTTGATTTTTTATCATTAACGGTCGCTAGAAACTATTGCTCTTTGAAAAAAAATTTTTACCTATGCTATGATATTTTTGAGAGGGTATTTATCAAAGCTTATCTAGTTTAACCATAGACTTTAAACTATTAACTAATTGCTTCTTTTAGAAGGCCCATCCCGACTAATAAATTAGGATTAAATGTTTTATATTCAAGTAGGTGGTAGAGATATTTTGATTCTATCTAATGTTAAAGAGAAATAGCAATGATGGAAAAACTCCTGTCAATAAAGTTCTTCATCATATGACTTTAAGAAGAAAGGTTCTTCTTATTTTTCTATTTGCCTTCGTCGTTTTTTGCGGCGTTATTGGTGTTGAGATTATCCTTAGCAACAAACTTTCACAAAGTCGTCTGTTTGATGCTGTTTTAACCGGTCAAAACTCTACCTGGCGCAAAGTTCGTGAGGCAACCTATGAACGCATGTTATTTTACGCGTATGACGCTAAACCAGGAAAACCTTCGGTCTGGCGCTTGAGAGGAAGACGAAGTCCGGTAGAAGCTGTACTAAGCGGTAATCCAAAAAAGGTAAGACGGGCGATTTTTCCTCTTTTTGAACATTTAGAAAAAGATAACATTTTAGATTTGATGTGGGTCTTTGACAGTTTCGATAAACCTCTTTTAATCGCCCACAATGATAATTCTAATGAAGGTTCCAAAACCAATCTAGACAATGCTTCGTCAGTATCAGAATCAATTTTAGAAGTCGCAACCAACACCAGAACTTCTAAAACGGCACAAAAACAATTCGTGGAGGATGATGGAAATATCTATGCAACCATTAGCTTTCCAATATTCGCAAATGCCAGGGTTGCCGGGACCGTAGTATACGGACGTATAATCAACCCCTTAGTGCAGGATCTAGCGATTAACACCAAGTCCGAGGTGTTCGTTTTCCATTCAAAATATGGCTTTATTTATGGGACCAAACCAATTCTTTCTCGACTAGCAGAAAACCGATTCCGTACTGACGACTACGCACTTTTAGATTCAGGAGAGAACGTATTTCTCGCAAATTCAATTAGGTTTCCTATCCGCACAGAGAAAATCCAATTAATATTTATGCTGGACGTTACTAGCGAACACCAAAAACAGCAGCAGTATTATTTGATTACAATCGGATTAATAATTCTTGTCGCAATAATATTAACGACTTTAACCAACGTTCTTTTGAAACGTGGTTTTAAACCTCTAGACCGCGCTATCGATGTTTTGAACGCTCTCTCTAAAGGTGATACGAGCGTCGATATCGAAAATAAAGGTGATGACGAAGTTGGTAAGATCGCCTCAACCGTGAGCAGTTTCAGAAAAAGCCTTATTGAGCGCGAGAAGGTACGCAGCTTATTTGGGAAGTATATTCCGGAAAAAATTGCCGAAAAGGTTCTTCAAGATGAAGGGGGGTTACAACCCCAGACTACTGAGGCAACGATATTTTTTGTTGATCTGGCTGGGTTTACAGCAATGTCAGAAAAATTAAATCCTCAAGAAATTGTTGAGGTTCTGAACGAGTACTTTTCGGAGATTGTTACAATTATCGAACGGAATAATGGAGTTGTAACCCAATTCCAAGGCGACGCGGTTCTTGCAATATTCAACGTACCGATAGAGGACAAATTGCATTCTTTAAACGCGGTAAATACCGCACGAGGAATTATAAAGGTAGTTGAGGAAAACACGTTTTGCGGACGCGACCTAAGTTGCAGGATCGGAATTACAACCGGTAATGTCGTAGCCGGTAATGTTGGAGCTAAAGATCGTCTAAATTATACTGTGCACGGAGATATTGTTAATTTGGCAGCTAGACTTGAACAGTTAAACAAAGAATTTAACACGAATGTCCTAATTGCGGCGTCAACAGTTGCGCAAATCACGGATATAAAGTTTAAAGAGATCGGAACTATCTCGGTCCGGGGGAAAGAAGAAAATGTAAGCGTGTTCACTCTATACAATTGAAATGTATGGCGGAACAAATTCAACGGGGATTTAATAATACCTTTATGCCTTCAAAGCCTGTAAAACATCCTCCCGACGGATCGGCAGTTTTCTAATCCTAATACCGACAGCGTTAAAAATTCCATTGGCAACTGCAGCTCCAACGACGCTGGTCGCGGGTTCTCCAACACCACAGGGATAAAGGCCATTTTCTACAATCTGGATATCTAATTCAGGTAGATTGTCCATCGTTTGCCAAGAGTATTTGTCAAAATTATTTTGAACGAATTTGCCGTTCTTTACGGTAAGTTCCTCAAATAAAGAGTTGCTGACACCCCATAAGAGAGATCCCTCAACCTGTGCCCTGATCCCATCTGGATTTACTGCTAGCCCAACATCGATTGCCACTGTTAATTTTCTAACGAATACCTCACCTGAGCTGCGATTTACGTGAACCTCAGCCGTGCAAGCACAAAAACTGGGCATTCCTCTTTCTTCCGCTGCTGTGACCGCAATTCCATGTGCCGTATCTTTCCGGAGTAACCGAGTTCCATAGCCTGCGTGACCGGTTGAAATTCTAAGCACGTTAGCAAGACGTTTAGCCCCTGCAACGTTTGCACTAGCATGATAAGTCGGCCAGAATTTCCATTTTTTCCAAGCTGGACCAGGTATACCAAAAAACAGTGGAAATTTGTGTTTATAAAGTTTACTGGGGCTTGCACCTGCGTTTTTACCTCGGCCGGATAACAATTCAAGCCTAACAGAAAGTGGATCTTTTTTTAAATTATGCGCAATTTCATCTAAAAAACTTTCAATTGCAAATACTGTGTAATTATTTGAAACGCTCCTAACTGCACCTAAAGGCATAACGCTCTCGAGAAATTCATTCCGAAATGCTGTAACATGCTGATTCGGAATATCATACCAATGATCAGCCCCGCTATATGATAGCGCCTCAATTTTTCCTTTATTATCTACCGCTGGAATGTTCACTAACTCAAAACCTATCCAACCAGCAACTACGTCGTGCTTTAATCCAATGACATTACCATTACCTGAAAGCAATGCCGTTAAGTGCTGTAAAGTGGTCGTACGCGGGTCTTCTAATCCCATGTCATCTTCACGGTTAAAAATAACTTTCACTGGGCGATTTAAAGTTTGAGCGGCAACAGCGGCAAGAACAATTGGCATAGGATATACGCGACTACCAAATCCACCGCCAACGTAATGCGGATGAACTACGATCTTATCCGGAGTGGTCTTTAGAAAATTTGAAAGTATAAGGCGAACTACGTGGCCCGCTTGGCAACCGGCAAATACATTCCATATGCCGTCCACGTTTTGAACTAGCGCGCTTTGTGGCTCTAAGGAGGCATGTGCTACTAGCCCGGTTATATATGACGCATCTAGTGTTTGGTTAGCATCTTGTTTTGCTCTGTCAATGTTACCGTCGCGTACAAAAGCTAACCCCTTAGACCGGTTTGTGAGAAGTTTTTTTGCTTCTGTTAAAATATCTTGGCTTGAAATTTTCGATGTACCGGAAACTTCCCAGTCTACCTTAACCAAATTTGCAGCACGCATTGCTGCTGGATAGTTCTCGGCAATGACTAGAGCTGTGGGGATGGCATTTGTTTTAACCGCTATGGGAAAGTTTAACGGCAGTGTAGTTATGTAACCATCTATCTTCTTGGCAGCACTATCATCAATTCCTTTTATCGTTGATCCAACGCGAGTGGGAGCCGGAACGATTTTGCCATAAACCATATTAGGTACATAAGCATCAATGCCAAACCGTGCTTTGCCATTGATCTTTTCGGGTATATCCAAAGCCGGCATGGATCGCCCAATAATTTTGTAATTTTCCCTAGGCTTAAGCTTTACTTCAGAGAGATCGTCCTCTGTGATTTTATATTCAATTGCCGTCGAGGATAGTATTTCGGAGTACGTAATTTGATTTTCAGAAACTGTATCAACCACAGTACTCCGGCGGGCCATGCAGTCGGCAGTTTCAGCATCAAGTAGCTTTGCTCCAGTCTCAACAATCAGTTCTCTTGCTGCCGCCGCAGATCGGGCTAATCGGTCAAACATCTCGTGAGTTGAATAACTCCCCCCGGTAATTTGTATACCATAAGCTGCCTGAGCCTCTGCGGTCATTTCGGGATAATCTATTCGTACCCATTCCCATGCAAGTTCAAGTTCCTCTGCTACTATCTGTGCTAATGTGGTCCCTATATGCTGACCCATTTCTGTTTTTAGAATATGAACCGTCGTCCGGCCGTTAACTTCCATTGTGAACCAGATAGTTGGATGAAAATTTGGCGGCACGACGAGTGGACTTGATGGGTTTAGGAGATTTATAACTTGGCGACCTACCGCGTGGGCGGAAGACATTCCAAATAGGATTGTTGTACTTCCTGCGACAGATGAAATTAGAAATTGGCGCCTTGAGCTTGTCAGAAAACGATTAAAAAGTTTATTCATTTCTATTTCTGATCTCCCGCGAAGCCCGTTGTATAGCCTTTTTGATTCTGGGGTAAGTCATACACCTGCACAAATTAAACTTCATCGCGGTTATAATTTCTTCATCTGTTGGCTTTGGATTATCCGCCAACAAGGCAGCGGCCTGCATAATCTGTCCTGACTGACAATAACCACACTGTGCGACTTGCTCTTTTACCCAGGCCCTTTGCAAGGGGTGATCCGACCTTGCATCAAGTCCCTCTATTGTAGTGATGATTTCGCCCTCCACGTCTCCCAATCGGATTTGACAGGAACGCATTGCTTCACCGTTCAGGTGCACTGTGCAACATCCACAGTGTCCACGTCCGCACCCAAATTTGGTACCGGTCAAACGCAGATCTTCACGCAAAACCCACAGCAACGGTGTGTCCGGGGCTGCGTTCACTGAATAACTACGACCATTAACTTTGAGGCGAGACATCAATTAATCTCCTAAATCCTGTTAAAAAGCTTACCATCAGCCTTTGTATGGGTCAAAAACTTAGGGGTTGGCAGGCTAGAAACTATTTATTTATGTCAAAATACATTGAAGTATCTTGTTGTATTTTATTCTTAAAACTTATGTCGAGGAGATCATAAACACCCTTATTTTTGATATATCCATTGTTCTTAATTTATATTGCCAACCTTTGGAGGGGCAATTGCACCTTTCAGAACCTTGCTCAATAAAAAATACTAAGCTACGCTTATTTTTCGACTTTTTGTAAGATGCAGGGGGGCCTATGTCCTATCTCGACAATCCATCATCAGTTCTCAGTCTCGTCACCGACGACGAGGCACACCGCGATGTTTATATTGCTGAGGACGTCTTTGAACTGGAAATGAATCATCTTTTCCGCAATACCTGGATATACGTAGGGCATGCCAGCCAAATTCCGAACAAGGGCGATTACTACTCTACCAAAATTTCAGACCAACCCGTTCTGATGGTACGACATACCGATGAAACGATACATGTCCTCTATAATCGCTGCGCCCACCGCGGAACCAAATTAGTCACTGATATTCATGGCAATACGGGTAAAACATTTAGATGCCCTTACCATGCCTGGACCTATAGAACGGATGGTACACTGCTGGGTGTTCCGGTGAGGGATGGATATGAAGACGTAAGTTTTGGAAATTCTTGCGCCTCAAAGGGCATGACGTCAGTTTCTAATGTTTGTGTCTATCGTGAGTTTGTATTCGCGAAGCTTCAAGATGGTGGGATCGAGTTCGAGGAATTTTTTGGAGATTCCTTATCAAGCATAGACAATATGATCGATAGATCCCCGGAGGGGCGCCTTGAAGTTGTAGGCAACCCGCTTAGATATATGCATCACTGTAACTGGAAAATGTTAGTTGAAAATCAAACCGACTCCTTCCATCCAATGGTCGTTCATGAATCATCAGCCGGTGTTGTAAAAGAGATCTGGGAAGATATGAAACAGCATGGTAATGCAACCCCCATGGCGGTTGAGTGTATTGTGCCATTCACCTCTTCCTACAGTTTCTATGAAAAGATGGGAATCCGCACCTGGCAAAACGGCCATGGCCATACCGGTGTCCATTTTTCCATACATTCCGATTATGCGGACACCTCCGGTTATGTGGACCAAATGAAAGAAGCTTACGGGAAAGAACGCGCCGAAGAAATTTTAAACGAAAACAGGCATAATACTGTTTATTTCCCAAACTTAATGGTTAAAGGTCCAATTCAAACATTACGACTGTTTAAGCCTTTAGCTGCTGATCGTACTCTCGTTGAATCGTGGATTTTCCGCTTAGTTGGTGCTCCAGACATGCTTCTTGAGCGCACAGCAATGTATAATCGTCTTATTAATGCTCCTACGTCAATTGTGGGCCACGATGATACAGAAGTCTATGAACGCGCCCAAGAGGGTCTTCACTGCACAAATAACCAATGGATGAATTTCCAACGACACTACTTTGGGGAAGAGGGCGTCGCCCCGATGGAAGAGTTTCCCGGCACGACAGAGGCACAAATGCGTAATCAATTCCGCGCCTGGAAAAAGTTTATGCACTCGGTTAGTGATCAATCAGGAGTGCAAGCGTGAACCTGACAGAGATTGATTTAGTGGATTTTGTGATCCGTGAAGCCAGAATGCTTGATGAGCAACAATACGAAGAGTGGCTTGAATTATTTACCGAAGATGGATTTTATTGGATGCCACTTGAATTTGGTCAAACTGAAGAAAAATTAACTACGTCCTTGATGTACGAAGACCTGCTTTTACTCAAATCTAGGGTGCAGCGGCTGTCAGGAAAGAGGACTTATTCACAGTTACCCAAAAGTCGGTGTCAACACTTGCTGCAAACACCAACCGTTGACAAAATTGACGCACCTAATAATGACTACCGGGTATTCACCCCTTTTCACTATGTTGAAAGTAGAAATGATGAAAAGGAATTATATGCCGGCTGGATGAAGCATTCGTTAATCGTTGAAGATGAAAGACTCAAAATTAAACTCAAGAGAGTTGATCTCGTAAATTGCGATTCACCACACCGCAATATCCAGCTTTTCATCTAAGTCCATGACTAATCTATATAATGTGGGGTAATTGAGTTGAGAAAAAATTTGACTGCTCTGATAACTGGTGGAGGCCGTGGTATTGGCGAAGCCACCAGCAGAATGATGCTCGAAGTTGGATATAAAGTCGTTTCAGTGGGGTTACATAAGCCGGAGTGGACACATGCGCAGTTTCAACACATCGAGTTAGACCTTTTGGACGATGAAGCAACCCGACAGTTTGCCAAAGACCTCGCCGCGGAAAAGGACATCACTCACTTGATCCACAATGCTGGCATTATCCTACCAAATTTATTGGAGGACATGCATAGCGATGACCTTCTCACACTTACCAAACTTCACGCAGGTTCTGCCCTTATTTTGATGCAGGCTTTTGTACCCTTCATGAAAGACCAAGGTTTTGGTCGCGCAATTTTTAATTCTTCAAGGGCATCCGTAGGCTTGGAGACCCGCTCGGCCTATTCATATAGTAAGGCCGGCATCATAGGCATGGCGCGTACCTGGGCCTTGGAACTCGCTCCATTTGGTGTCACCGTCAATACTGTTGCTCCCGGCCCAGTACTAACCGACCAATTTTGGGGGTTGGTTGAAAAAGATAGTGCACAACAGGTTAAAATTGCAGCCAGCCTTCCGGTTCGTCGTATTGGCAAACCCGAAGACGTAGCCAGAGCTATATTATTTTTCTCCGACCCTGAAAATGGCTACGTCACGGGGCAAACATTATATGTATGTGGCGGATCGAGTATAGCCTCTGGGTAAGCCAACTGTTGTCGGTGGTTGCTTAGCCAATGGAAAAACTTACGCCAAGTTAAAATTTCAACTCAGAAATTCCATGTATCGACCACGACGCATAAAGTCGCGCAAAATTTATTCTATAAAATCTTTTTATTAGATAATGCTGATTAAAGACGGACGCTATCTTTTAGCTGGAACACGTCGGCTGAACTTAAGTCAATGTTACCAAAAGCAACCCAAGCTATTATAGTTATCGCAGCAATGGCAACCAAACTATATATAAATGAATTCACGAGTTTTTTCCTTTATCTCCAAATGTGTCTGCGTAAGGCATCAGGTGATTGTCGATTGGGTTTAGAATCATAATTACCGGGCAGTGAACGACCACTTGACTGATGTTTAAATTGCACAACTCGTTCCCCGGTTTCCGCGTCTATTACAATGGTATTCACCTGGAAGGCCGTATTCCAATCTCCACCGTTATACATTACTTTGACGCGAAAAACACTTTTGCCACTTTCCTTGTCAGCGTAAATCTTTAGTACTCTAACATCATAGGATTTCTCAATTGCCGCTGTAACCTGCGATTGGGTCATCGCCGCCTTCGCCGACGAAGGAAACGCCAATTGTGCCAGCCATGCTGTTAAAACCAATACTGGTAGGTAGATGATCAGTATCGGATTTGTTTTAATCATGAGAAGGCTTCTCCGATGATCCAACGGTTTCGAATGACAAAGGCTCTGGTTCTGGTTCACCCTTTAATTCGGCAACCCACGCGGCGTGGTGTTCCCTAGCCCAGTTTTCGTCTACTTCTCCAGTCCACATAGCATCTATGGCACCTTCCATCCCGAATGAACCTATATAAATATGAGCAAAAATAAGACCGATCAAAATTACGGCGACAATCGCATGCCAGGTTTGTAGGAGTTGCATTTCTTGAATCGGCTCAAGTTGTGTCGGAAGTTCTGTTCCAAAATTATTCAGGAAAGCAAACGTTCCAGCGAACGGCTCCATTGCAAATGGAAACATGAGTGCGAGGCCACTATATGAAATCGACGCACCAGCCAGAATTACTGCCCAGAATACGACCTTCTGACCGGTGTTAAATTTACGAGCTGGTGGATGTACATCGTCGGAAAAAATACCACCGCCTGCTCGAATCCATCCCCAGTCGTATTTATCCCACAAGTTATGACGGACCCAAAACACCACCATCAAAACAAGACCCAACATGAAAGCAAAGGCCATAAAATTATGGAGCCATTTTCCGGCAATAGTAATATCCGCGAATGCTTCGTGTCCTATTATTGGCAAAATATAATCTCTACCATACATTAAATTAAGGCCTGTTAGCGCTAGAACAACAAATGGAACAGCCGTCAACCAGTGGGTCATGCGTTCAATTGTTTTAAATCGTAGAATGGTTGTCCCCGCCCGCCCGTGAGAAATCTTAATCCTTCCGCGCGCAAGAAAAAATACAACTAAAGCTGCAATTATACCTAACAGCACCCAACCACCAAATTCAAAAATAGAATCGTTTCGAAAGTCGCGCCAGTCCTGCCCTTGCGACTGAACTAGCAACCCGGCTCTTTGGTTAGGGATCGAGACTGATCCTTTTCTACCGTGTCGAATTAACCCCCATACCGTAGGGTCACTCTCCTGAGGTAAAACTGTTGTCGGAACGTCCGCCGGTGCGCCCCATTTTTGGCTGGCGGGAGGCCGAACGCTTGAACCAGGTGAAGACGACAGCACATTTGTCGAGCTTTGGGGGGGGAGCGAAATAGTTTGCTCCTCCGCGGATGTCTGCTGCGCCGACACTAAATTACTTCTTAGGTCACCCGCCAAAATCATGACAAGACTTAAACACATCAAAACCAACATATTTTTGATCTTTGACGTAGTGATCATTTTAACGTCCTTCCCTTAATTCGTTCAGACTCAATCTAATTGAAATACTCGTCAAACGACACCCTAGACACAGGCCAAAAAAGTTCCCGCAGCACCAATCATAGGTGCTGCGGGCCTTTTATTTCAAAACGTCCAAGTCAATTTGACAAACCCGAACGAAACTTGCTTTTAGCGCCTGGCGCCGCCGCCTTTTGCTTGGTAGGCCGTACCCCAGCCCCAAGCACCGGAACCAAAGCCTCGAGCTACAACGCGCTCCCTATAGATGTCCGACACTTTATCGCCATCTCCAGCGAGAAGGGCCTTCGTAGCGCACATTTCAGCACATAGAGGCAGCTTGCCTTCCGCCAACCTGTTCCGGCCATATTTTTGGAATTCAGCCGACGAGTGATCTTCCTCGGGACCTCCTGCACAGAAGGTGCACTTATCCATCTTCCCTCGGCTGCCAAAATTTCCGGCTTGCGGATATTGAGGAGCACCAAACGGGCAAGCATAAAGGCAATAACCGCACCCAATGCAAAGATCCTTAGAATGGAGGACTACACCATCTTCTGTCTGCAAGAAGCAGTCCACCGGGCATACAGCCATGCAAGGTGCATCCGAGCAGTGCATGCATGCTACGGATATAGAACGTTCGCCTGGTGTCCCATCATTGAGGGTCACCACACGACGCCTATTCACGCCCCATGGCACTTCGTGCTCGTTCTTACAAGCCGTAACGCAGGCGTTGCATTCGATGCAGCGTTCGGCGTCACAAATAAATTTCATTCTAGCCATTTTTTTTCTCCTTACGCTGCTTCAATTCGACACAGGGATGCCTTAGTTTCCTGCATCTGAGTTACCGAGTCATACCCGTAGGTCAAAGCCGTGTTTGCGGCTTCACCCAGGACTATTGGATCTGCCCCTGGAGGATACTTGTCACGCAGGTCCTTGCCCTCCAAATGACCGGCAAAGTGGAAGGGCAGGAATGCGACACCGGGCTCGACGCGCTCGGTGACCTGCGCCTTTACTTTGATCTTCGCACCTTCGGGACTGTGCACCCAAACAGCAGAACCGTCACGAATTCCGCTATTGTTTGCATCGACAGGATTAATCTCAACAAACATTTCCTGCTGCAACTCGGCCAACCACGGGTTGGAACGGGTTTCATCACCGCCACCCTCATATTCTACCAAGCGACCCGATGTGAGAATTGTCGGGAACTTCTTTGAGAAGTCTTTGGCTTGAATACTCGCATACAAGGTCGGAAGACGGTAGTTTTTCGTATCCTTGTAAGTTGGGTAATCGGCAACCAAGTCGCGTCTTGGCGTGTAGAGAGGTTCTCGGTGAATAGGTACTGGATCCGGGAAGGTCCAGACCACTGCCCGTGCCTTGGCGTTACCAAACGGCGCCGCACCGTGTTTGATGGCAACCCGCTGAATACCGCCCGAAAGGTCGGTCTTCCAGTTGGTTTTATCACCGGCAACCTTCTTGATGGCAGCCCTTTCATCCGCTGTCAGGTCCTTATCCCAGCCCAGCTTCTTGAGCATAGCCATCGAGAATTGCGGATAGCCATCCTTAATCTCAGAGCCAACAGAATACGACCCTTCAGCCAAGAGGTTTTGGCCATTACGCTGTACACCAAAGCGGGCCCGGAAATTCAATCCACCTTCAGCCACCGACCGTGAGGTGTCATAGAGGATTGGAGTTCCTGGATGCTTCATCTCAGGTGTACCCCAGCATGGCCACGGCAAACCGTAGAATTCACCATTGTTAGGTCCACCCCTGGCCTGCAACGTTCTCTTATCGAACATATGCTGGTTGGCCATGTGCGAACGCAACCGTTCCGGTGACTGGCCAGTGTAGCCAATCGTCCACATACCACCGTTGAACTCGCGGGTGATGTCTTCAATCAACGGCTCGTTCTTGTTCACCTTGATATGCTTGAACATCTCTTTGTCCATGCCAAACTTCTTAGCGAACAGGTACATGATTTCGTGATCGGTCTTGCATTCGAACAGTGGATCAACAACCGTCTCACGCCACTGGAATGACCTGTTGGAAGCGGTTACCGATCCGTAGGTTTCGAACTGTGTTGCAGCCGGCAGGAGATATACACCGTCCGTACGATCATGCATCACAGCAGTCGCCGTTGGATAGGGATCGATTACGACCAACGTATCGAGTTTTTCCATGGCCTTTTTCATTTCCAAACCGCGAGTTTGCGAGTTTGGAGCGTGGCCCCAGAAAACCATTCCCCTGAGGTTGTCAGGTTGATCCATGTTCTTCTTGTCTTCAAGAACACCATCAATCCAACGTGACACCGGGAAGCCTTTCGATGACATTAACTTTTTGGAAGCAAACCGCTTCAACAGCCAGTTGTAGTCAACATCCCAGACCCTTGCCCAATGTTTCCAGGAACCCGCTGAGAGCCCATAGTAACCGGGCAGTGAGTGTGACAACACACACATATCCGTAGCACCCTGCACATTATCATGGCCTCGGAAAATATTGGTACCACCACCTGCAGTCCCCATATTTCCTAACGCCAACTGCAGTATGCAGTATGCGCGAGTATTGTTGTTACCATTGGTATGCTGCGTTCCACCCATGCACCAAATCAAGGTGCCGGGACGGTTATTCGCAAGCGTTTTAGCTACCCGTTTTAACTGCGACCCAGGTATGCCTGCGACCCGTTCCACTTCCTTCGGGTTCCATTTCTTAACCTCGGTGCGAATCTGATCCATACCCCAGACACGCTGACGAATAAACTGTTTGTCTTCCCATCCGTTCTCCAGAATATGCCATAGTATTCCCCATACCAACGGCACATCTGTACCAGAGCGGAAGCGCACATATTCATCGGCATGCGCTGCAGTTCTTGTGAAACGCGGATCACAAACGATCAATGGAGCGTTGTTCTCCTCTTTCGCCTTTAATACGTGCAGCAGAGACACGGGATGGGCCTCAGCGGGATTTCCACCGATGAGCAATATCGAACGACTATTTTGGATGTCGTTCATGCTATTGGTCATAGCGCCATAACCCCACGTGTTGGCAACACCAGCGACCGTCGTTGAATGGCAAATACGTGCCTGATGATCGCCGTTGTTAGAACCCCAAAACGCGTAAAACTTACGGAAAAGATAAGCTTGCTCGTTGTTGTGTTTTGCCGAGCCTAGCCAGTAAACAGAATCAGGTCCTGATTCCTTACGGATCTTCAGCATACGGTCGCCGATTTCGTTAATGGCGTCGTCCCACTTCATACGCTGCCATTTTCCACCGACTAGCTTCATCGGATATTTGAGTCGACGTTCCCCATGAGCATGTTCCCGGACTGAAGCCCCTTTGGCACAATGTGCACCAGCGTTAATTGGGCTATCAAATCCAGCCTCTTGGCCAATCCAAACGCCATTCTTGACTTCTGCAATCACTGTACAGCCAACCGCACAATGGGTGCAGACGCTTTTAATTCTTTTAACATCGCCAGACCCCGCACTCGCGGCTTCCGCGTTTTTCACCCGCCCCAAGGATAGCGCCGACGCGGCTGCAAGGCCTCCCGCCGTTAACCCTGACCGTTTTAGAAAAGTCCGCCTGTCGACAGCCCCTCCAGTCAAGTTAGCAAGCGCCTTTGATAAGCGGCTACTTGTCACTACCCCATTTGATTTTTTTATGAGCATCTGCCTCTCCTAAGCTTGAATGTCACAATTAAGTAATAAGTATTCAGTCAATATTCTACCCGGACGATCCCTAAACACCTACATCCGAGCCAGTTCGTAATATTTTTTAACATGTTCCGTTTCACTGTAGCCGGCACCTTCCAGGCTTTTGAGCGGCGTTTTAGCTTTAGCATCGTCACCCTTCAAAAGGGTTCCAGCAACCGCGGCAACTCCGACACCCAGAGTAGCAGTTTTTAAAAACTCCCGGCGCGCACCAGATGTTTTACTCTTTTCGTTTTTCATACTTCTCTCTCCTTTTTTGCCCGCATTCCAATGTGTCACGGGCGTTGAGTCTTAATTCAAACGCCGGCTATTTTAAGCCGCTATTTTGAAGGCTTCGCCTTCAATCTCCAAAAACAACCGACCAATCAGCCCCACCGACATAAACAGGCGCGCCGACTTTGCCGCTTCCAAATCCTCAAAAAACTTTATTGACCACGTCTCCACGTGATCCTTAAAAAACTTGAACTGATCCGCCAAAGATACCGGTTTTCCATAATCGCCCAAAATCATGCCGTGCATCATTTCAAATAAAGAGGCAATATGATCTTCCGGCTCAGATGCTGCATCGGACCGCGCTATCCCCAATTCGCTCATAGTACCCCTTAATTCGGCCAGAGGCTTCTCATTCAAAAAACCTGTCAAATAATGGGAGCCATACGGCAGTAGCTCGCCTCGTGTAACGCCAATGAACAGGTCATGAAACTCCTGGGCCACCTCTTCAACACTCAACCTGGCCGCCACCTCGGACAATGCTGCCAAGCCTTGTCCGAGAGGACTGTCATCGCCTTTCAAGCTTCGCAGCAACACGAGCAACTCCTCATCCGCGGGCGCCCCGAGAAGCCTCGACAACAAACGATAAAGGCGAGCTCGAGAAAGCTCTTCCTCAGAGACATCAAATTGAGGGGATAGAGGTATCGCCTCCACAGCAACTCCCTTTTTTAAACCTTGATCCAGTTTCTAAATCTTTATCTTTTAAACTCAGGAAATTCTACCGCGTCTTTAATTGGGTGTCAATGGATACAATAGGCTTCCGACACTAACCGAAACAACGAATTTAGACCTATTGTGGATTAAATAAATTCAGTATAAATTTTGTGGGTATTATACGAAATGTATACCTTAATTTTATGAATTGGACGCTATGCCTATGAAGTACCACCATTTATCAGGTTTCCTTTGTTTCGTGGTAGCCGGGATCACATTATTTACAATTTTAAATTATACAGCTTTAGGGGCTGAAACGCTGGTTCAGCGCGGCCAAAAATTATTTAAAAAATGCATACATTGCCATACATATAATCAGCATCAAGGACACAGAATTGGCCCCAATTTATATGGAATGTTCGGCCGGAAGGCTGGTGCTATAGCCGATTACGACTATTCCGAAGCCTGGAAAACGGCAGATTTCATCTGGACCACCAAAACCCTAGATACGTATTTAGAGGCTCCCCATAAAATGATCCCTAATAACCGGATGCCGTTCAATGGGCTATCCAAGGCTGACGACCGTCGCGCACTAATTACCTACATGAAAATGATTGTGGTACCGTAGGAACAGGTTATACCTATTTGGAAATTTCCAATCCGCTCGACAGATCCCAGAGTCTCAGGACTTCATCACCCCCACCAGATAACGCCGTTTTCCCATCTGGCGAAAAAGCTACACTCCAGACGGCTTTTTCGTGCCCTTTCATTGAATGAATTAATTTTCCTGATGTTACTTCCCACAATCTGACAATCCTATCCCTCCCGGCTGAAAGAGCCCTTCTACCGTCAGGTGTAATTGCGACAGACGCTACAAAACCTTCATGACCATATAAGGTTTTCAATATTTGCCCAGTTGCCACGTCCCAAATCTTGACAGTTTCATCGACACTACCCGACACCATCACCTCTCCGTTATTTGAGAGCGCTACATCATTTACATTGAATCTATGACCTTCAAATATTGTCTCAGTCTGCCCCGAATTCAGGTTCCAACGCCTAAGTGTCCCATCGTAGCTAGACGAAATTGCGGAAGATCCGTCCGACGATATCACAGCCGCAAGGACGGGTCCCCGGTGCCCCAAGAGCCGCCGGATAATGGCACCAGACTTCAAATCCCAAAGAATCAGCGATTGATCGGTGCTTCCCGAAAGTATAAATTTTCCGTTTGGTGCAAAAGCGGCAGCTGTCACCATACCGGTGTGCCCTTTGAAAGTGCGAAACGGTTTACCATCAGAAATTTTCCAAAGCTTTAAGGTGGCGTCTGCACTGGCCGATAGAACCATTTTGCTATCTGGTGAAAACACCGCGTCATTAACACTCAAAGTATGGTCTTTGAATTTTCGGATGGGCTTATGCGTAGATAGATCCCAAAGCCGCATGGTCCAGTCCCAGCTTCCCGATAAAGCCAGGTTCCCGTTCGATGAAAAAGCGACGGAATTAACAATGCTGACATGGCCGTTAAACGTTGTATTTCCAGCATTTGGGACGGCAAGGACGACTAAAAAGGCCAGCATTAAAGTCCAAAATTGCCTTAACATAATAACCCTCAATTCCTTAATATCATTACAAGTTCGCAGGATACTGATATAAAGATCAGATCAAAACAATAGAATTTAAAAATTCTGGAAAATTATCAGGGCCTCTAGCAAGTAGCAACTGTCGCAGTATCTTTTACCCCGGTATCAAACCTTGAATGAACTCTCTGACGACACGATTAAGCAGGTATTAAGTCAAGTTCCCGTTCCTGGACAGAAGGGAGATATCATCTCGCTAAAACTCCTATCGGGACTAGTTGTACGCGATGGTATCGTAAATATATCTATCGAAACCACACCGGATCAGATAGAGATGATGGAAGGCGTTCGTAAAAACTGTGAAAAGGCAATTCGTGGTGTTCCCGGAGTTCAAAACGTCACCGCTGTTCTCACAGAAGAGAGGAAAGATGCCGAGGCACAAACGGCAAATCAAACGCGCGACCAAAAATTAGGCGCAGAAGGTGTTGATAAAATAATCGCTATTGCATCGGGTAAGGGTGGTGTAGGCAAGTCAACGACGGCTGTGAACGTTGCAATGGCGTTAGCGAGGTTGGGAAACAAAGTTGGTATCATGGATGCCGATATCTTTGGCCCTTCCATACCGCGTATGATGGGTGTCGACGGACACCCGTCATCGATTGGTGAAAATCGCCTCCAACCGCTGCAAAGCTATGGTGTCAAGTGTATGTCGATGGGTTTCCTCGTGGGAGAGGATGACCCCATGATTTGGCGCGGCTCTATGGTAATGAGTGCTCTGGAGCAAATGCTTAATGATGTTATTTGGGCACCTTTGGACATTTTAATTGTAGATATGCCACCGGGAACAGGAGATGCGCAATTAACCCTCGCACAACGAACCGAACTCGCCGGGACAGTTATTATCTCGACCCCCCAAGATATTGCCCTTATGGATGCACGTAGGGGCATCAATATGTTTCGCAAGGTCCATGTACCTATCCTGGGTATCATAGAAAATATGAGCCATTTTATTTGCCCGGAATGCGGCAAACGATCGGATATATTCAATCACGGCGGCGCCAGAAAACTAGGAAAGACATTTGGAATAGACTTTCTCGGTGAAATCGCTCTGGATATTGGAATAAGAGAAACCTCGGACAACGGTCGCCCAATAGTAATCAGCAAGGCCAGTAGTCCCCATGCAAAGGCCTATATGGACATCGCAAAGAAGCTCCAAGATAGTCTAGAGAAATTAAATACCCTCCAAAAAACACCCAAAATCGTTATTGACTAGCTTTTTTTGAATTTTGTGGAATTGGCTTCTCTAAATCGCCCGTTTCTGCCTCCGCGATATCGTCAGAAACCGCGACTATTTGTTGTTCAGCATCAACCGTTTGTTCTTCAACACTCTTTTGATTGTCCGTAACTTCGTCCTCCTCGGCCTCCATCTCACCCAGATCTCTGGCTTCCTCTTCGGGTTCAACTTCGCCTTCTGCTTTTACAACCTCGTCAATTTCTTCCTCAGCTTCATTCGGATCAACCATTCCCTTACCCGGTTTGTAGTTGGTGAAAATTTCTTGGGCGACGATACCAATTGCGCTATAATCCTCATCATAGTCGTCTAAACCATCGATGATTCCAAACACTGGATTGCTTTTCCATAATTTTCTCAAAGCCAAACGCTTCAATTTTTCGGGAACCCCGTCTTTTAAAAATGGTGTATAGTCAGAGCTTTCGTTGAGGGTTTCAACATCGGGAAGGTCATCAACATTAGTTTCTCCCTCTTCGCCCACATCCTGGGTTGATTTTGTGTCCAGGGGAGCACCCTCTTCCAGTTTAGAGACCTCAATTTTTGTTTCTTTTGACGGCTCTTTTTCCTCAATTTTTCGGCGAGACCATCTGGCGACAAACCCTTCACCATCATTTTCAGGTTGATCATTCATAATTAAATCGATCCCATTTCTTCGATACTCTGGGCGGCGGCCTATCAAACCCCTCTTTCCTTGGATCGAAAGCCTTACGTTTCCGTTTTTTGAATGGTTCATCAACATGATTGGTCTCAACGAACTCTGCAAGCCAAGATGCTACGGTATCTGGCATAGGTACGGATTGCACCGTCTCCTCACTGCTGTCCATGTAATCCTGTGCTTCGTAGGGACAAACAGTTGCCAAAAATGGGATGACCTCACTTGATCCGTCATCATCATCGTCTCCGTCATCATCGTCTCCGTCATCATCGTCTCTTAGAACAACAAAAACTGAAGGCTGGTCGAGCGACAGGTTATATTTGTAACCTTCCGTTTCTTTTCGGAAAAGTTCTAGAGGTAAAGTGGCGGCGTGGAATTGAACCCACCCTTGACCTCTCCCGATTTCATTCGTTTGGTCTACCTCCGCCGCACCTGGGATCAACGAGACGACTTGCCACGTGTGATCGATCCATTGGTTGTCAGATTCTCGACGTTCGATAACTACACCAACTTTCATTGTTTCTGGAATGGGCACTAAATTTATCTCCTAAACCCTCAAGTCACATTTGGCTCACAAACCTTACCTTCCTATATTGAGAAAAAATACAAGTATTGTAAGCAAACCAAGTTATGTGAAATGCTAGTATAATATCGGTAAGAATAAAACCATGAAACTTTAGGTGGAAGGAAAAGGTTGATGGAAATTGGAGATGCCTTTGCAGCGGCGATGGCATTGATTATTAACTTTGAAAGCGGCTTGGCAGAGATTGTTCTCTTGTCGTTACAGGTAAGTATTATTGCAGTAGCCATCGCCTGTCTGATTGGCCTACCAATAGGTGCTGCACTTGCTGTTTTCCGATTTCCCGGACGCACCGCAATCGCTGTAATCCTTAATGCGATGATGGGACTTCCTCCGGTGGT
This sequence comes from Rhodospirillales bacterium, assembly GCA_028345065.1. GTDB lineage: Bacteria > Pseudomonadota > Alphaproteobacteria > Rhodospirillales > UBA2165. The sequence goes on along the minus strand of JAOMCN010000005.1, from coordinate 9,392 downwards.
CGTTGGACTTATCGTTTACCTGACGTTGTCGCGTTCCGGACCCCTTGGTACGCTGGGTTTGCTTTATACGCCGACAGCTATGATCATCGCACAAATCTGCCTTGTAACCCCAATCATCGCAGCGCTAACACGTCAAACTACAGAAGACCTCTGGCAGGAATATGCTGAACATCTCCACTCAATTGGTATCGGGCCGTGGAGAGCCGTGACGACATTACTCTGGGATAACCGTTTCAGTTTGATTACAACCATATTAGCTGGGTTTGGCCGCGCAAGTGCAGAGGTAGGAGCAGTAATGATTGTAGGCGGAAATATTGATCATGTTACCCGAGTAATGACAACATCCATAGCTCTAGAAACAAGCAAGGGAGATTTGGCACTGGCTCTAGGGCTCGGGATCATCCTACTTGCGTTGGCATTAAGTGTGAATGCCGCAGCATTTATTATTAATGACGCGGCAATGAAGCGACATGGATAGCTCAACAAACGAAACTCTTCCCAACAACGTAGAGAACAAATCCGTTCGTATTTTGCCCCTCGTATTAAAAAATGTGTCTTATGAAAAAGCCGGAATGCGCTTGATTAAGGACTTGAGTGTAACTTTTAATTTTGGTTCTTTGACCGTAATTCTAGGCCCAAACGGAGCGGGCAAAAGTCTGCTATTGAGACTTTGTCACGGTCTCATTAAACCGTCTAAAGGAACAGTCGACTGGTGTGGACCCAAGGTCAGCGTCCCCCAGCGTTATCAAGCAATGGTATTCCAGCGACCAGTTATGCTTAGGCGTAGCGTTATTGCCAATCTCAGCCATAGTCTCAAGTATCGGGGAATTAATAAGGCGGGGCGCACTCAAAAGATAGACAATATATTGCAGCATACGGGATTGTCCCGTCTGGCCAAAGTTCCAGCACGATTATTGTCAGTTGGAGAACAACAAAGATTAGCTGTCGCGCGAGCTTGGTCTCTTGATCCAGAGGTGTTGTTCATGGACGAACCCACTGCGGCTCTCGATCCTGCCGCCACACATTCGTTAGAAAATATTATAGGTGCTATTAAAAAGTCTGGAACTAAAATTATTATGTCGACTCATGATCTTGGACAGGCCAAGCGACTTGCGGACGAAGTATTGTTTTTATATAGGGGACGTTTACTTGAACAAGCTGATGCGGGTCAGTTTTTTGAAAAGCCAAACAATGACCTGGCACAATCATTTATGCGCGGTGAGTTATTATGGTGGAACCGCCAAGAGTTAAAACCACCTGAACAGTTGAAGGAACGACGGCAAAAATGAGACTATTTCCAAGGGATTTGGTAAAGTTTAAACGGTCGCTAGCCATAGTCATTGTCTCGCTCTTGCTATCATTTACTAATGCCTTTGCCACGAATGGCTTTATTGTTGTTGCGTCTACCACCTCAACGGTCAATTCTGGCCTTTTCAAAAACATTTTGCCTATATTTACAAAAACGACTGGAATTTCAGTGAGGGTTTTGGGTGTGGGAACGGGTCAAGCCATTAAAGTAGCGGAGAGGGGAGACGCTGACATTCTCTTTGTACACCATAAAATATCAGAGGTAGAATTTGTTAAGAATGCATTTGGTGTTAAACGATACGACGTCATGTACAATGACTTTATAGTGGTTGGACCCCAAGATGATCCAGCCGACGTTCAAAATGCCAAAAACGTGGTTGAGGCTTACGAAAAAGTAGCTGCGGCTAAATCAATATTCGTATCTCGGGGGGATGAAAGCGGAACGCACAAAAAAAGTCTTGAATTCTGGCGCACGATACCTGTCGATTTAGTAGATTCTAGCGGCAAGTGGTACCGTGAAGCGGGTTCAGGGATGGGAGCAACCTTAAATTTAACTAGCTCTATAAACGGATACACACTTGCGGACAGATCCACTTGGATGGCATTTCAGAACAAGGGATCGTTAGTTGTTCTTTTTGAAGGTGATCCGTCAATGCGTAACCAATACGGCATAACCATGGTAAATCCAGACCGCCACAAGCACGTTAAAGCACCCCTGGCATCAGCCTTTATAAGGTGGGTAATTTCCAATGACGGCCAAGCGGCAATCAATAGTTTTCGGATTAGTGGCAAGCAAACATTTTTTGCCAATGCCGCGAGTTATAAAAAAAATCAATTTAAAAACACTTCACCTAAGCTTAGGAATTAAGGCAATGAAGATAAATGATAAAAATGTACTTGTTTGCGACTGTGAGGGAACAATTAAATTCGACAAAAAGGCATTGTCTAAGGTGTTTAAGGGAATGGATTTAGAGATTAATACTCATCTTTGCCGATCGCAGATAGAAAATTTTTCCAAATCCGTTTCGGAAGGCAAACCGATGGTCGTCGCGTGCACTCAGGAAGCACCCTTTTTTATTGAAAAAGCTGCCGAGATTGAACCTACGACAAATGTCTCGTACACCAATATCAGGGAAAGGGCAGGATGGTCTGATGATGCGAAGGGCTCGTTGCCAAAAATCAAAGCCTTGCTCACCGAATCTACTCTGGACGCTCCCTTAGCAACCAGTGTCAGTATGACCTCTGAGGGCTCGGTATTAGTCTACGGTGATGACGAAATTGCACTGGAAATAGCTAAGCAACTATCTTCCCGCTTAAACGTCACCTGTATAATAAAAGACGCTAAAGACGTAATGCCGCCCCGACTTATGGATCTCCCAGTGTTTGTTGGTACAATCTCGTCTTTATCGGGACACTTAGGGGCTTTTGAGGCGATAGTCGACAAATACGCGCCGGTTCAAGTCTCATCAAGAACTAACTTCGAAATGGGACAACAAAAGACAGATGGTGTTAAATTAAACGCCGATCTAGTGGTTGATGTTTCGACGGGCGAGGCGTTGGTAACTGCGCCTGAGAAACGGGATGGGTATTTTCATCCCGATATCGGCAATCCCACGCTGGTCCAAAAAGCGCTGTTTGAAATTACCGATCTAGTAGGTGAGTTTGAAAAGCCCAGATACATAAAGTATGACCCGGAGATATGTGTCCACGCCCGAAGCACACAAGTTGGTTGCTCTCGCTGTCTTGACGTATGCCCAACCGGTGCGATTACATCCGGAAATGACGAAGTAGTGATAAATCCCCATGTTTGTGCAGGATGTGGCAGTTGTGCCAGTGTTTGCCCCACCGGAGCAGCCAAGTATGAATTGCCCGCCGGAAACTTCATTTACGAGCGCCTGAAATTACTACTGGACACTTATTCTGAAACTGGCGGAGAAAATGCGGTTTTACTAGTCCATGACACTCGCCATGGGGAAGACATGGTTTCCGTAATGGCACGGATGGGACGTGGTCTGCCAGCCAATGTTCTGCCATTTGCCGTAAACGAAGTGACACAAATAGGTTTTGATTTTATGTCTGTAGCTCTGGGGTATGGAGCCGAAAAAATATACATCTTGACGGGACCAGGGAATGTCGGCGAGACGGATGGTCTTCTGGGACAAGTTGAGTTGATCGAAGCTATATCATCGGGACTAAGCTATGGTGAAAACAGAGTATCAATTATTGATCTAATTGACCCCGACGCATTGGCGGAAGTCCTCTACGATAAATTTGAACTCCCGCCCATGGCAAAAGGCGATTTTATAGCGATGGGCGGTAAACGGGAAATAGTCAATCTTGCCGTCAACCATCTCCATGAACATTCTCCTTCACCCGTGGACTTGGTAGCGTTACCAACTGGAGCCCCTTTTGGTACAATCGAAGTTAATACCGACGGATGTACGGTCTGTTTGTCTTGCGTTTCCGCCTGCCCTACCGGCGCACTTAAAGATAATCCCGACGCGCCTCAATTTACATTCACCGAAACCAACTGTGTTCAATGTGGTCTTTGTAAAACCATTTGTCCGGAATCTGTGATCACCCTTAAACCAAGATACAATTTTACCGATGAAGGTCGATCTGCGAAGATAGTTAAGGAGGAAGATCCCTTTGAATGCATCAAGTGCGGTAAACCCTTTGGCGTCAAGTCATCAATTTCTAAAATGGTCGAACAACTTACGGGTCACTCTATGTTTTCGGACGAAAACGCCCTAGACCGGATTAAAATGTGCCCCGATTGCCGTGTTGTAGATATATTTGACGAACCCAATACGCCGCTCGCTGCTGCTCCGAGACCAAAAACTCGCACAACCGAGGATTATCTCAAGGAACGGGATGAATTGCGTGAAGAGGCCGGCGATTTTATTAAAGAACAGGGACTGGACCGCTCAGAAGACGAAGTCTAATTTAGGTTAATCTCGCCATCAATATCGACGCTCAGATCAATCTCTTTAACCGAAAGGGTTACAGACACCGCCAGAGCCTCATCTCCGTTGATACGGCCGTTGGCTAGGGCATCACGCACCGCATTCTCTATTTCCCGTTGAGAGTTTACTCCAACCTTCTTCAAATATTTTCGGATATTCATGTTAAGTTGTTCATCATCCATAATTTTTATCCTCATTTGATTGCAATTCAAATTTCACACGCTGTCCGAAAAGGGCAGATTTGTCAGTAGATTTTGTGGCTTAAAGCGCAAAATATTATCCTCGTTAACCGCCATTCCAAGATAAATAGGACGGCCAGCAATATCTGGCCTTATCAACTCCTGGTCCTCAAACTCCATTTTGAAAAGCCCCAGAAGTTTCCTTTGGGTGATTTCGTCTAACACCTCTCCACTGTATAATTCGTTAAGAATCTGCGTAGACACAGCGTCCAATCCTATATGCCACTTCCATTTATCATCATTAATTTCACTCATCGGTTGGATGTTGACATTTGCTTTGTAGAAATGAAAAACCCAGCCCTCCATAACACGACACAAAGCGTCAATTGCTTCGCCATTATTGTTTAGGCTCACGGCCGTATCAAACTGGCTAGGACGTTCCCAATAGATATCCGAATTTTCTCGATCAAGGACATCCATTTCCATCGTTCTAGGCGTGGCACCCGCTTCAACAATCAGTTGCCCAAGCGCGCCAAAACCACTGTTTTCAGAAAGGATATTTATAGTTTCGGCATCAGCTGCCAGTACGTTGCCGTCATTCAATGAGATTTTTTGCTCCCGGAAAAAAATCTCAGCGGTTTTCACCTTTAGGGCATCCGATGAACCGTCAAGTATATTACGTAATATAATCTGGACAAGTTGATTGATGAATAGAGGTGGTGTCTGAGTATTAGGCGACTGGAAAATGGTGATGTAGCATCTCTCCAAAGTTCCTGCCTCAATTAATTTATTCCGAAATTCTATCAATACGCGATAATTATCTTGGGCATCGGGGTCGGCCAGTGCCGCAATCTTTTCGGGTGATACGTCTCCTCGTGGTTCAATCATCAAACTTTCGTGGAGGGTACGCTCAACGTCACAAGATTCACCGACTGGTTCAATTTCCGGTCGCATCAAATAGGCTCTCAAAAAATCATCTGTAACCTCGAGCTCACCTTCCGTCGTGCGGTCGAGAAGCCTATAACCAGAATCGAGCCAGAATTCGGGCAAATCTAATACTCCATGGTTCTAATTGACGAGCTATAGTCAGAGGAGACTAGGTTATCCCCCCTCTGAACACAAATGGGACTATGCAGCAACCATATCCAAACTCCAAATACTGAACGTTATCACCCCCCTGTTTAGTATTTTTTATATATTCTGAGAGGCGTTCATAATAAAATATTATTCCTATTTTTGCCCAATTTTTTCGTATTCAAAACAACCCAAATGATCAATCTGGAATTAAGTCGAAGGCGATACTAATTCTTGTCTCATCCGTATGGAACGGAATTGTCTGATGATAGAAGTAGGACGGAAATAACACCATCAAACCCGGTTCAGGCCTAATCGCCTTAATTTCTGCATCTCTAGAGTTATGAAAATGATCCGGCGGGCGACCCAGTAACAACCAACCGGCCTGCTTCCCTGCCTCTTTTCCAACAATTGCTGGGACGTTTGCGTAATAAACACCACTCAGCCAAGCTGCAGGATGTATGTGGGGAATTTGATGGCCCGCGGCCCTCATAATAACCCCCCAAATGGACAATCTCAATTTTTCGGGTTGCGCGCTAAGAAATGGATGAGATGGTTCTCTTTCAACGTTCTTTTTGTATTTGTCGACAGCATTCAAAATCAACTTTTCCATATCGGCGAACGGACCCTTTGGTTCCGCCAATAATTCACCAGAATGCTGCCCAGCGCGCGTAGCATGACTCTGAGGCGCATAGTTGAGTGTCGGGTGGGAAGCAACATGCGCTCCCAATGCCGCATTAAACGTAGCGAGGTCGGAATAGCCTGCTGGCAGCTTAATACTTTGAACCTTAAGAAAGCGATCATAATCAATTAGGTCTGCGGCAGTTTTTTTTACACCCGCATCGCCAAGTACCAAAGCCTTAAAAGCCAGTAAATCGGGTTTTCCTGGGTTATCTTTAAGAAAATCATCGCAAACGGCCAGAGCCGCTAAGGGATCACCTTGTTGTAGCCGAAGATCTGCAAAATTGACATAAGCCTTGGCAAAACCTGGGTCAATGGAAATGGCCCTCTCGAAAGCCGAGGAGGCAGCATCTAGACGCCCGATCTGCTGCAAGCCATAGGCGATATTCATAGCAGCAGCAGCATGTTTTGGTTGCCGTATTAGGACCTGCTCATAGGCGGTAATGGCTTCATCATGACGGCCAAGTTCCTGAAGGGCGGTTCCCAAGTTATATTGAGCCTCGTAAAGGTCAGGATTAATTTTGATTGCCCTTTGGGTTTCCTCAGTTGCACCTTTGAAATCGCCAATTTCGTGAAGTATCGCTGCTAAATTCGTGCGCGCCAAAGACAAGGATGGGTCAATTTTGAGAGCGGCCTGAAAGGCTGCTTTTGCTTCTTCTAATCGGCTCAATGTTTTAAATGCATTGCCGAGACCATGCAGCGCCAGGACGTGGTGAGGTTCCTTTTCCAAGGCTTTATTAAGAGCAACAATAGCTTTTTCTGGCTGACCACTCCCCTCCATTAGAATACCAAAATTAAAAAATGCTTCTGCATAATCTGGATCGGCCTGCATAGCTTTTTCGTAGGCTAAAGTTGCAGCGCTTTCTTTGCCTAAATGGGCCAGTACATTGCCAAGATTAGTTTGTGCTTCGGCATTTTGAGGAGATTGCGACACTGCTTTTTGCAAAAGTTCTGACGCTTCCGCGGCCAACCCCGCCTGAAATGCGGCAACGCCGGCTAGGTTGAGTGCACCAGTGTCAAAGGGGCTAAGTGCCAATATCTCGCGGCATATATCAAAGGCCGAATGTGGATCTCCCCGACGGAGGGCTGCCGCGGCCAAAGTCAACCGGTCTGTTTTAGTTTGCCGAGGATTGTTGGCGCCCAACGGACTTTGTACAGATTTCCCTACCCGTTCCCCATTAAGGTGCGTCGCATCCACCCGAGACTTGATTTGAAGCTTGGGCTTTATACGACGTTTGGGTTTTGTCGCACGATATTTTCCTTTTCTAACCTTTTTCATAAACCCGTTTTCTGTAATGCACGACAGGATCTCTTGTATTCATAGTCCAAGATCAATCCCAAAACGAGGTTTTATAATATCGAAACTGTTTCACACCCCCCCCAACAAAAGAAGTGGCGGGAGCAGAAACCGCATTTTCATTTTTTATCCTCTGGTCCCGGACTCTTTAATATCATCTCAGTAATCAGATCGGCTACTACTTCACTGCCCCTGTCGTTGAGATGGAATGGGTCCGTAAACAGCCATTCACCGTGGTAGGCCCCGTCAGCGTTAAACGAGTTGGCATCTAGGTATGGTATGTCAAGTATTACGCACGACTCGTTAAGCGCGGCTGTGAACCACTTGTTGGCTTCAAAGAAAGAGAGTTTCAAATCCCCACTGTATGGGTTGTGCGGACTATTCTCTATGGCCTCGTAAAGCGCAATCTCTTCGGCACTTTGCTTTTTAGAAGAAAGCTCGGCGATAGGCTGATACACGAATAATAGCTGGGCGCCCAACCCGCTGGCCATAACCTTCCAGTTCGACAAGTCAAGCCGCATCTGGTCGATTATACTTTTCCTTTCACGATAGTGGTTTTCAATACGTGAGAGGAACCCAGGGGGTACATTGTAGAATTTTTCGAAGTAGTTTGCGTAATGATAGAAATTTCCCCATGGTTTTGGGAGCAGACTGTTTATCAAATAAATGAGCAAGTCCGTAGCGCCCGCGAATAGCACAATATTATTAATCGGACCGATTAGATCACGAACGCTGGAGAAAGTGATGAAGTTCTGGCGAATGGTATGCGTTCGGAAACTCAGGTTAAGCCATGTCTCCTTGGTGGATTTAGCCAAAAGTGAGGGTAATGTTTTTCCATCGGATGTCACGCCGATCCCAAACGCGGTCGAATTGCCGACAAATAGGCTCACCTTACAATCTAATGAGTTATCGAAGTGAACTTCCCCGCCGTTTCGATCACGTGAATAACGAAACCCGAGCGAATCGGTATTTACCACCTCCGAGCGGTAATCGGGCGTGGTTTGAGTCATCACAAATGGTTGCCAATACAATTTAATACCATCGTACTCTTTCAGATAAGGCGCGATCCTATACCGGGTTTTTTCTATCTTTTCCTCAAGGGACATTGTTGTTTCGTCTTCCTGGATCGCCTCACCTTCCCTTGTCATGCGGACGCGGACCCACGCAGGAAGATTTTCATAATAGCGTTCAAAGGTCTCAATCGTCTCGCCTGATACCGGCCATAGCTCTCCCTTTTCGGTGCGGACTCGTAGACGGAACAACGACCATTGCCGAACCAGATGCAACGCCCTCTCTGGTAGCGACATCTGTTCCTCCAAGTCAACCCCGACACTCAGATAGTTATTGATGATAAGGGGATATACAGAGAAGGCGCGCCGAAAAGCAGCTACGCCTTCTTCATAGAAATCACCCAATTCGAGATCTGTGCGGGCAAGAAGAACTAGCGCCGGGAAATGATCGGAAAATAGTCGCATTGCCTTCAAAGCTTGAATTCGCGCACCATCAAAATCTTCCCTCTCAAAACAATCCAGGGCCAGATATGCACAAGCCGTTGCCTGGATGATGCGGCGAGGCTTCTCAAAGCTCTCGTCTTTTGCCGCGATTGCCTCGGAAGCCGCACGCCAATAATGACCATAGGGACACATCTCGTTCAAATCATGAATGCGGTGAGAGAGTATGGTTTCGACCGAGGGGTCGAAAGCCGCATCCGCCGCCACATCAGCTACCCAGATCAGCTCTTTCACCGCCAAATCCCTCTGTCCAGCCAACCATAAAATCCTGCCTCGATTAAAATGAGAGACAAGATGGTCGGGATAGGTTGCAACTGCTGTCTCGTAAACGGCTAAAGCCCGTTGTAAAAATTTTCCTGTCCCATCATGAAATAGC